>JBBQWA010000020.1:0-23668 GCA_038211045.1 Gemmatales bacterium | reverse complement strand
CGCTTCTTCCGACCCACTTTTCGCCGACCTTTTCCACCCGCCATGATCCGCTCCTTAGTGCGATGCGAAGATTCGTAAATGTATCGTGGCTGTCAATCTAGAAGTTGCCGGTGCGAAGGCAACCCCGCTCCACCGTTCGGGTCTGGCAAATTTTTCTGGCACTCCCCCCAGCCGTTCTGGCTCCGCTCGACCGACGACCTCCCCTTCATGGGGGCGGGTGGCTTTTGCAATTTGTCGATATTTCATGATTTGCCGTCGAATTACTCGACAGTAGATGCAATTGTGCCCGGGGAGGGGTAGGTGGGCGGAACTGAGGGCACAAAAGTCGGCTTGAGCAACGCTGCTGCTGTAAAGCATTGCCAATACGGTGGAAGCGTTCGATCTTTGGATGGGGATTTGTGCTCTGGGTACGGAGGCACAAATGGGATCAAATTCCCATTGGAATGATGCCGGGGAGGTAGTCGAAACCGAAGGTTTCGGCGGGTGGGGGACAACCGCCAGAAATTTTTGCCGCACACCACCGTTCGGATCAATCCAACTTCAACCGCCACCAAGCGAGGGCATTCAACACTAACCCGAACAGGCAGAGCACGCCGCACGATTGCCAAACGATTCGGTGATCCACGGCGATTTTATCTGGGTGAAGTACCTGTTCGTAGGCGTTCAATGCCCAAGCGTGCGGCGTCACCAAGCTGAGTTCCCGCATTCCCTCCGGCATCATTTCCCGCGGCATCAGCGATCCGCTCAACCCGGCGAGCACCAGTACCAATAGCGTACCGTAGATGGCCACCTGCGTTTCCGTTTTCGCCAACCCCGCCACCAGCATCGCCAAGCCGACCGCCGCGAAGGATGTTGAAAAGACGATTGGAATCATCAGCCACGGCTCGGCGCCCCAACTCATGCCGAAGACGAGTTTGCCGCACACCAGCAACGAAAACCCTTGCAAAAGCGAGATGGTGAAGCACGGGATCATCTTGCCGAGGAGCACTTCACCGCGGGTGATCGGCGCGGCCCGCAACCGCACCATCGTTCCGTGCCGACGTTCGGCCACGAACAACCAACCGACGGTAAGAACGAGAAAGAACGCGAACGTGACGGTGTAACTCGGCACAAGTGTTTGGTACCGCCGAGTGCCCCGGCCAAAGAGCGGGGATTCGCCTTGGTACGTTGCGGCGTTCAGTTCCTTGGTTTCCGGCGGTTGATCTTTGGTGAGGCCGTGCCATGTGAGGGCGGTGAACTCGTAGTTACCGAAGAACGCTCCGATCCCCTTGCGGATTCCATCGCCGAGTTGTTCGCGGGAGAAGAAGGTGTAAGCGAGCTTCAATTGCGGGATGTGCTTCTCCATCCGCACCATGAACAGCGGCGTGCCGATGAGGTCGAACGCTTGGCCGATCATCCACGGGACGATCACGCGCATCAGGCTCACTTGGGTCACTTGTTGAACGATGGAACTGCCGATGGGCTGGTGCTCGTTCTTCAAGATCGTGACGCCGAGCTTATCGGTGACCACGCCGTAGCGGTCGAGCGGGTTGATCGGGTTCGCCTTGAATTCGCCGCCGACGAAAGAACAATGGTCGGTGCGGTCGCTGAACTCGGGGCGGAACACCACCACGGCGGAACGCTTGCCGCGATCGAGGAGTTTTTGCGCTTCGGCCCGGTTCGGAATCACTTCGATTTTGATGTCGCCGGTATCTTTCAGATCGTTCAAAACGATATCGGCCCACAGGCCGGTCGGCGGGTAATCGCGGCGGATCGGGGCGCCGCAACCTAGGATCGCCCCCATGGGATTATCGCTGCCGGGGCGTTTCGCCAACGCGGCTTGGCCCAATCCGGAATCTTCGATCACTACGGAAATCTGCAGTTGGTCGTCCGCCTTGCGGCCGAAGGCATCGCCGAGGGATAGCCCGAGTACGACGATGAGTACCAAGGGCATGAGCAGGAGAATGATGGCCGAACGGGCATCCCGCCGCAGGAGGCGGAAATCTTTCGCGGCGATGGTGACGGCGGCGGACATCGATACTCCCGTGCGGTTTTTCAAGCCCGGATCTGACCGTTGCCGGTGACGATGTATTTATAGGTGGTGAGCTCCCGCAATCCGCAAGGCCCACGGGCGTGGAATTTATCGGTACTGATGCCGATCTCGGCGCCCAAGCCCAACTCGAAGCCATCGTTGAAGCGCGTGCTGGCGTTCACCATCACCGCCGCAGAATCGACCGCGACAGTGAAGATTCTCGCGGCTTCCATATCCCGCGTGACGATCGCATCGGTATGCTTCGATCCGTACTTGTTGATGTGCCCGATGGCGGCTTCCAAGCTCGGTACAACCTTCGCCGAAAGGATCAAATCGAGGAACTCCGCGGCGAAATCGGCTTCGCTCGCAATCTCGGCGGTGGGAATGAAATGACGGGTGCGTTCGCACCCGCGAATCTCGATTCCTTTCAACCCGAGCGCCGTCGCTGCCAAAGGAAGGAAACTCGCAGCGACACTTTCGTGAACGAGCAAGCTTTCCGCAGCGTTGCAGGCGCCGGGGCGTTGGTACTTGGCGTTCACCAAAATGTTCACGGCCATTTCTAAATCGGCCGTCGCATCGACGTACACATGACAATTCCCCAAGTAATGCTTCAGCACAGGCATGGTGGCCTCGGCGGTCACGCGGCGGATCAGGCTTTCGCCGCCGCGGGGAATGGCGAGATCGATCAGTTCGTTCAGCTTGAGAAAATGCCCTACGGCTTCGCGGTCGGCAACCGGCACGCCCAACACGGCATCGGTGGGGAGGCCATGTTTAGGAAGTTCGCTCCTCAGCAAGTTCAGCAGTGTCGCATTGGAATGGGTCGCTTCCTTGCCGCCCCGCAGGATCACGGCGTTACCGCTCTTCACGCACAGCCCCGCCGCATCGACCGTGACGTTCGGCCGCGATTCGTAAAGGAAGAAAATCACGCCGAGGGGAGCGCCGACTTTCAGCACCTGCAAACCGTTGGGGCGAAGCCCCCCCTCGCGGACTTCCCCCACGGGATCGGGCAACGCCGCGACTTGGCGAAGCCCCTCGGCCATCGCCGCGATGCGGGACGGGTTCAAGGTCAACCGATCGATCGCGGCGGAGTTCAGGCCGTACTCCGGCGCCGCGGCCACGTCGAGCGCGTTGGCCGCGAGCAGTTCCGAGGTATGCGCTTCCAAGAGTTTCGCCGATGCGAGTAGCCACGCATTCTTGGCATCGGTTCGCACCGTGGCCAAAATCTGCGAAGCGGCTTTCGCCCGTCGAGCGATATCGAGGCAGAGATTGGGGAGGGTTTCTTTCATTCGTCCACCACGTCTTCCAGCAAAGAGATCGCCACGATTTCATCGCGGGATACCAACAAACGTTTACGATTGCGTTTGATGCCCGTTCGCACGGAAGCCACCACGTAATTCTCGCGGCTGGTATCGGTATCGCGCAGGTCGTGCAAATCCGCGTTTTTCAATTCGAGAAATTGCGGGCCGATCACTTTCAGCGTACCGAGGCAAACGTACTCGTCGCGGAAATCGAGCACCACTTTCTGATCGATGTATTCTTCGAGCATGGCACCAACCGATTCGTGAAAGGGATACGGATATGTTAGTCCGCCACGTTCCGGTAGGCTCGAACTTCACCTGCCACCCCGCGCTCGGCGAACTTCCCGGCGTTTCCCCATAAAATGCCGAGGGCACTGAACAGGGCATTGCGGCTTCGAGTGGCTTACGGGGTTCCATCATGGCGGATATCGGTCAACTCATCGGCGGGTACAAAATCCGTTCGCTATTGCAAACCAGCATGATTACGCAGGTGTTTGAAGTGGTCGAGCCGAACAGCGGCCGGCACTTCGCCATGAAAATCCTGTTGCCGGAACACGCGGACAATTCCAAACACCGCAATCCGCTGTTCGCCGAGGCCGAGATCGGTATCGCTTTGCGGCACGAAAACGTCGTCAACATCATCAAAGTGAACAAGAGCCAAAGCACGCCGCACTTCGTGATGGAGTATTTTCCCGCGGGCAGCCTCCGCAAACGATTGCAATCGAAGAACCCGCAGGACAAGGAGTTTTTGAAACAGTACGCCAAGAAGATATTCAAGCAGGCGTGTACCGGTTTGGCGTACATGAACGCCTCGGGTTACGTTCACCTCGACGTGAAACCCGATAACATCTTGGCGAATGCCATGGGCCAAACGAAGATCATCGATTTCGCCATTTCGCGGCGGATCAAGAAGGGTTGGCTGGCCAAGTTGTTCCGCAAGCGGGGTTCCCCGGAAGGCACCGCGACTTACATGTCGCCGGAGCAAATCCGGGCGGAACCTTTGGATGGCCGTTCGGATATTTACAGCATGGCGAGTGCGATGTACGAGATCATCGCCCGGCGACCGCCCTTCGTGGGGAACAGCATCAGCGACCTGTTCCGCAAGCACCTCGTGGAAAAACCCTCTTTGCCTTCCGCCTACAACCCGGATGTTACCGATGAGTTCGGCAAGCTCCTGTTGCACATGCTGGCGAAGAAAGTGACGGATCGCCCGAAGACCTTCCACGAAGTGCTGATGGAGATGCGCAAAACCAAGTTGTTCAAATCGGTCAACGAGCGCGACGACGAGGAACAGTGAGCGAGAGCGATATCACCCCGAGCGGCGGGCGCTACTTACTTGCGGGCGATCAGAAATGGAACCCACTCCTCCCGCCGTTCTCGCTCCGCTCGACCGGCGACCTCCCCCACAAGGGGGGAGGTGGGTGCCATTGTGGAATCAGCAACGCTGAAACCCAGCCACACTCTTCACCTCCCCCTTGTTGTGGAGATCGGAACGAACGTAGTTCGTGCCGGGTGGGGGTTGTGTTACTTACCTGACTGTAAGTAGCCCGATGAGCTTGAACCACTCGACAGGCTGAAGCTCGCCTCACTCCCGCGTGACGAACTCGTCGAGGTTCATCAGCACCCGGCCGACTCTCGCCCACAACGTCTTGGAATCTTCCTTCGCCGCCGCGCCCGCGAATGCGACCAGCCGTTCCGATTCCTTGGCGTTCGGTGCCCGGCCGAAACAAATCTCGAAAGCGAAGGCGATCCGGCCCGGAGTATCGGTCGGGCCGTCTTTCTCGATGCGTTCCCCGAGCGCTTGGGCGAATTCTTGAAACGCAAGATCGTTGGCGAGGTGTAACGCTTGCAGCGGGGTGTTGCTGCGGTTGCGTTTCGTACAGGCAGTTTGGGCATCGGCTCCATCGAACGTGGTGAGCAAGTGGTGTTGGCTCTGCCGCCAGATGTAGGTGTACAACCCCCGGCGGTATCGATCCGGGCCTTTGCTTTCGGGCCACGCGTGCCTGCTTTGAGTGAAGCTGAACACCTCCGCCGGCAACGGCGGATAGACGCCCGGCCCACCGAGCTTGCGGTTCAGCAATCCGCTGGCGCTGAGTGCGGCATCGCGGATAATTTCGGCATCGAGCCGGATTCGGTTCTGCCGACCGAGGAGTTTGTTCTGCGGATCCTTCGCGGTGAGATCGGCCCGTAGTGCGGAGGCCTGTTTGTACGCGGCGGACGTCACGATCGTACGGTGGAGCAATTTGATGCTCCACGGCTTGGACTTCGATGCGGGAGTTTGGAATTCCACGGCCAACCAATCGAGGAGTTCCGGGTGCGTGGGCAGACTGCCCTGCATGCCGAAGTCGTTCTCGGTTTCGATCAATCCCACGCCGAAGAACTGTTGCCAAGCGCGGTTCACAAACACGCGGGCCGTGAGCGGATTCTTGGGTGATACCAGCCATTTGGCGAGATCGAGCCGAGTACCACTCGATTGTTCCGTACTGAGTGCGTGCGGGTAACCGGGCGTGACGATTTCCCCTTTTCGGAGGAAGTCCCCGCGGATTTGAATGAACGATTCCCTCGGCTTCGGGCGTTCCTTCATCACGAGCGTACTCGGGATCGCCCCTTTGGCCTTGCGGATTTCCATATCCACCTTCTTGCCCTCGTCGAGCTTACCCTCGGCTTTCAAGGCGTCCGCTTTGGCTTGCAGTTCGTTCACCTTCTTCTCCAAGTCGGGGCTACCGCCGATGGTGAGCGTCGGTTCATCGGAGCTGTTGAAGTAGGCGTAAAAGCGGTAGTAATCCTTCTGCGAGAACGGATCGTACTTGTGATCGTGGCATTGGGCGCAGCCGACCGTGAGGCCGAGCCAAACGGCTCCGGTCGTGTTCGTGCGATCGATCACCCGTTCGACGCGGAACTGCTCGGCATCGGAACCGCCTTCTTCGTTGAAGCTCGTATTACGGTGGAACCCCGTGGCGATTTGCTGTTCCTTGGTGGGTTTCGGCAATTGATCCCCGGCGAGTTGTTCGATGGTGAACTTATCGAACGGCATATCTTTGTTGAACGCCGAGATAACCCAATCGCGGTATGGCCAAATGCTGCGGGCACCGTCCACGGTGTAGCCGTTACTATCGGCGTAGCGGGCTTGATCGAGCCAGTGCCGAGCTTGGCGTTCGCCGTAATGTTCGGAGGCCAGCAATCGATCGACCAACTTCTCGTAGGCATCGGGTGCGGAATCGTTTTGGAAGGCTTCCACTTCCGCAGGGGATGGCAGCAAGCCGATCAGGTCGAGCGTTACCCGACGGATGAGCGTGGAACGATCCGCCTCGGCGGAAGGCTTCAAACCCTGCGATTGCAACTTCGCCCGGATGAAACCATCAATGGGATGGCCGTTGGAACTCGGCAACTTCGGCCGCAACGGCGCAACGAACGCCCAGTGCGGAGCGTATTCGCCCCCCTGTTGAATCCACGCTTCGAGCGTGGCGATCTGGGCCGGGGAAAGCACTTTGCCGCTCTCGACGGGTGGCATGCGATCCTCCGCATTCTCGGCCCGGATGCGATTGAGCAGTTCGCTTTCAGCAGGTTTCCCGGGGATGATGGCGTTCTTCTTTTTCGCCGCTTCCGCATTGTCGAGTCGCACTCCCGATTTCTGGCTGGCCGGGCCGTGGCATTTGAAACAGAACTCCGAAAGGATCGGCCTTACATCGCGCGAGTAATCGACCTTGGACGGTTCGGCGGCAGCCGAAATCGAACCCGTGAGCATGGCCAATATCGAAACGAGACGGAGCATGGGAAGTGAACCGAGCGAGGCGGAGTGAAGTATCCCCTTATCATTCCCGAGCGATGGAACTCTGGCAAGGGCTACTCGCGGCCGAATCGCATTTCGCGCCGTAACGAAAAAGCTACTGCCGCAACAATAATCGCAACAATTTTCGGTCGGAATCTCCGGGATTCCCGGCAAATTGCTTACGGGCCAAATATTCGCGCACTATCTGGAAGTGTTGAGTTCCACCTTCGGCATGGTCGCCGAGGCGCCGAGCGAGGATGCTGGCTACCAACCCGGAGAGCGATTTGAACTCCTCATTGGCCTCGCCCATTGACACCCATACACCCCGCCCCCGCAAACTCGATTCCGGAATCGTGGCGCTCCGCAGCTTGCGACATGCCGCCATCGGTGCGAACGACACCACGAAGGATTTCACAGGCACAGGCAACACGACTTCCACCGCGTTCCCGCGTGCAGGGGAGATGATCCTCGGCTTCAACATCCTCGAAAAATTGGGCGAAGGGGGCTTCGGCGCCGTGTTCCTCGCCGAGGAAGTTAAACTCGGTGGCCGGTTGGTCGCCCTCAAGTTTACCAGTCGGCCCAACAAAGAACCGGAGCGATTGGCGAGCTTGCAGCACGCCAACATCGTACCGGTGTATTCCGTTCACACGATGCCGCCGATCCAAGTGCTGTGCATGCCGTACCTCGGTAGGCAGACTCTGCAATCGGTGGTGGAAACGGTCGCGGTCACCCGTTGCAAAGGTAACACTTTGCCGCTCACCGGGTCGGCTTTACTCAGCGGCGAACCGACGCGCCCAGCGGAATCGAAATCGGGCAGCAAGTGGAAGGTGCTCTCGAAATCGAAGCCGAAGTCTTTGTCTCGAATCGCACCAACGCCCCAAACCTTGCCCGTGGTAGGGTTCGTGCAAACGCCGCAACCGATCCGCGAACGATTGCACAGGCTATCGTTCAAAGAATCTGTCGTGTGGCTCTTCACGCGGTTGGCGGAAGGTTTGAATCACGCCCACGAACGCGGCATTCTCCACCTCGATATGAAGCCGTCGAACATCCTGATGACCGACGACGGCGTACCGATGATCCTCGATTTCGGCCTCGCTTACGACACGAAATCCGGCAACTACGATCAAACCGGTGGCACGCCGAAGTACATGTCGCCGGAGCAACTCGTCGGTTACGCCCACCCCGGCAAAGTCGTGCCCGATGCCCGGATGGATTTGTACGCCCTCGGGTTGATGTTCTTCGAGTTGATCACCGGAGTACACCCGTTCGAGGATAGCTCCGTAACGGGGACTTCCATCCAGCGGATGCGTGAAGCCCGCAAGTGCCAGCCGCCGAAGGTGCGAAGCCTGAACGCGAACGTCGATCCGGCCGTGGAAGCGATCGTTCTGAAATTGCTTCAACCGAACCCGGAGAACCGGTACCAATCGGCCGAGGATTTGCTCACGGATCTCGTGCTGCATCAAGAGAATCGGCCGTTGAAGTTCGCGGGGAATCCTTCGGTTTGGGAACGGGTGAAGAAGATGCGCCGCCGGCACCCGATTTTGGCCGTGGCGATGGTGGCCGCGTTATTCGCAATGAGTACGACCGGGGCCGTGGCCACCGCGGCGCACGAAGCGAGGCAGCGTTCCGAGGCGGAAGCATCCCTGCAAGCGAAGCGGTTCCAATCGGATTTGAAAGCCTCGCGCATTGATCTCGCCACCATGGATCGCACCGAAGATCGCAAAGCGGCCATTCGCAAAGCCGAGGCGGCCCTCGCCAAATACGAAGTTCAAACATCCCCCGCATGGATATCCGCACCGAACGTCCAGCATTTGTCGGCCGAGGAACGCAAGCAACTCGGTTTGAATCTCGTCGAACTCTCCGCGTTGCTCGCCCACGCCCACCGTTTGAACGCACTCTTCGAGAAGGATTCCGCGAAAGCCGAATCGTACGAACGCGGGTTGTATTTCAACGCACTCGCCAGCAAGCTCAACGAAGGGTTCCCTCACCTATCGGGCTTGGAAATTCAACGCGAAGAATTGATGCACCTCGCCAAGTTGACTCACGAAACGCCCCGGGGCTACACGGGCCTTACCGAACCGCTCGATCTTTACCTCGCCGGGCTATCCGGCATGGCCAACGGCCATTACGCCAAGTCGGTCGAAGCGTTCAAAGCGATGTTGGAAAATGCGCCCGAGCACGGTGCCGGCCAGCTCTGCCTCGGTTGGGTGTACCAATACCAAGGCCAGTTCACCGATGCTGCCGAACGTTTCCAACTCGCCAAGGTGCTTTCGCCCAAAGATCCGCGATCCGCTTTTAACCGCGGCGTTCTCATGCAGTTCCAACGGAAGTATCCCGCAGCGATCGAAGAGTTCAATGCGGCGATCGCCCGCGATCCGAACTTCGCCACCACGTACTACTACCGCGCTCTCACCTACCGCAAGTTGGGTAAGCTCGAAGCAGGGGTCGCCGATTGCGGTCGTGCGATCGACGGCAAGGAAATGGTGTACGCTTCGCACGTGCTGCGGGCCGAGTTGTACGAAGAATTGCTCAATCCGACCGCGGCAAAGCTGGATCGCGATGCCGTGGCCAACTTCCAACCGAAATCGGAATCCGAGTTCTTCGCCCGTGGCCGTTCCAAACTCGCTAAAGATCCTGCGGCCGCACTCGAAGATTTCAACCGTGCCATCGAAATTAACCCCAGGTACCTCACCGCTTGGATGAACAAAGCAAGCGTGCTCCACGAGCGATTGAACCAACCCGAACAGGCTTTGGACGCTTTAGATCGCGTGATCGAATTGCACCCGCGATCGACGACTGCGCTAGCGAATCAAGCGGTGATCCTCGCCCGGATGGGGAAGAAACACCGGGCGTTGGGAATCGTGGATACACTCAAGCCGTGGGTCGAGGATGCGAGCGTGTGGTTCGAGTGCGCCCGGGCCTACGCCTTGGTGGGGGAACGCGAATCGGCATTATCCTGCATCCGAAGGGCGTTACGCGAGGGATTCACCGATTTCAAGAAGCTGGCGAACACGGCCGATTTCGACGAACTGAAAGACGTCGTCGCGTTCCACGATGCCGTGGCCGCAGCGAAGACGCTGCAATTGAAGTAATCCGGCTTTACTCTGCGTTCCCCATCAACCCCACTACGGCATCCTCCAATATTGCCCGAGTGAGTGGTGGAAACATCACGAATCTCGCACCGAGATCGAACCAACGGGCCGCCCACTCGGCCCGTTCGACTTCGGGTACTTTTGTATCGCTCACGATCACGATCGGCGTTTCGGGCTGCATTTTCAGCAGTTGCACGATAGCCGCGTAAATCTCCCCGGCTTCCGCACGCTCCAATTGAACAACGATCACGCGGGTTCGCACCTCGGCAATCGCGGTGCGGAACGAATCGAGCCGACGTACCTCGTGGATCAACCAACGCCGTTCGGCCGCGGCTTCGCGAAGTTGATTGCTCAACCAATCATCGAAAGCGAAGATCAGGATTTGCGGGAGTGATCCTTTCACGATTCGATCTCCAACGCTTTCATTCGCTTCGCCAAGACCGCTTTGGAAATTCCCAAACGCTCGGCCGCCAGTTTAAGGTTCCAGCCGGAATGGCCGAGGGCGGATTCGATGGTTTCTCGCTCGAACTTCTCCATCGCGTCCACCAATGGTTTCATGGTGAACGTCGGGGAATCGGAGGCGAGCTTGCGTTCGAGCACGAACGTAGGCAAATGCTCGGCACGGATCGTGCCCCCCGAAGCATTCCGCGACGCTTCGAGCACGGCCGCACGGAGTTCGCGGAAGTTACCCGGCCAAGAATGCGCCAGCAGTGCCGGCCAAATGCTCTCCAAGAATTCTCCAACGCCCATGCGATTCACGATGCCGGGAAGTTCGTCGAAGCGATCCATCAATGGTGGTATGCCGATTTCCAACGTCGAGAGCTTGGCGGAGAAAGCTTCGATGGCGAAACCTTCTTGCACCAACAGCCAAGGTTGCTTGGCACTCGAACAGACGAATCGCGGAGCGTGGGTAGCTTCACACCACACCGCGAACTTGGCTTGAAGGTCTTTCGATAAACACTCCGGCGATTTCAACAGCAACGTGCCCACCGCACGGGAAGTGGCAAAACCGCCGCGGCCGAATGCGAGTTGTTCGATCAGATAGGGTTGTAGAGCCTTGCAATCGAGGGCAACGAACGGCTTCTCCCGGTGCGGCCCGAGGTGGTGAATCACCCTTGCAGCGGTGCCTTTCCCCGTACCGGTGCCACCGTAAATCCAAACCGGGGCATCGACGATTGCGGCCGTTCTCAGAAGATCTCGCAAACGTTGCATCGCCGGGGTGTTCCCGGCGAAGAGTTCCAACGTGAATTGTTTCGCATGTTCGGCGCGGGCCGTCGCCAAGGCTTCCGGTTCGCGGAAAGCCTGCTTTTCCGGGGTTTCGCCCACTTGGGTGAGGAAGCCGATGACGGCGTTGCCGTGGGGTTGGGCGAGCGGCACGAAGGAAATATCCCACCACGGCGGGCCGAACTCGGCTTCCGGCCGTGCCCGTCGAACCTGCAATACGCTGCCGTTCCATACTTCGAGGGGCGGTGCGAGTACCTTCCACAATGGCGAAGCCGATTCGCGCGTCGCCGAGATGCGCGTGCCCCGCAGTGCGGCGAAACTCTTCCCAGTGAGCGATTCCCAAGCGGGGTTGGCGTAGCGCAACCGTCGGTTCGCCCCCAACACAAACACGGCTGAGGGCGAACGCTGAAAGAACGCTTTCCAAGGGAACCGAGAATTGCCTGGGGGACGCTGTCCTCCCGCTTTCGACTGGGATGGACTTTCCATTTACTTCGCCGTGAGGCGGTCGATCAAATACTCTTGACTGTTCTTGTACTTCTCGTTCGGCTTACCCGGTTGAACGAAGATCCCTTCGACGCCGACTTCCTTGAGCTTCTCCATGAGGATCGCACCCAGTAGCGGGGCATGGGTCGGATCTTCTTTCGTTTCCCCCTTCACGGTCGCACCCTTGGCGGTGCCGTAGAAGAGGAACACGGGTGGATCATCTTTGGATACGTGCTCGATGGGTGAATACATTTTGATCCACGGCAGAACCTTCTCGCGGTTCTCGTAGAAGCGTTGGAATTCGCCATCGCGTTTTTCGGCGGTGCGGAAGCCGAAGGCGTGGCCGCCGTAGGTATAGTTGGGCATCCACTCGCGGAGGACTTTCGGGTCCAGCGTGGTTTGGGCACCATCCACGGCGGCGCAGAAGAGGCGGGTCGATTCGTGGGCAATGGGGTCGGCACTCTTCGGGTCGGCCATGTCGTCGTGGTACAACAGGTACAGCGAAGAGCACGCCCCGGCGGAGCCGCCGGTGGCACCGATATGAACTTTATCGAGGTTCCATTCCTTGGCCTTGGAACGCACGAATTGCAATGCCCGCGCGGCATCTTCGAGGGGCCATTTCACCGGCGGTTCGATCTTCGCTTCGGTCGCTTGCGTGGTGTAACGGTAGTTGATGGCGATCACGGAAATGCCCGCGGCGTTGTACTTCGCGGCGGAATTCGCGTAGCCGCCTTTGTCTCCGTTCACCCAACCGCCACCGTGGATGCAGAAGACCACCGGCGTCGGTTTCTCCGATTTCGCTTGGTAGAAATCGAGTACTTGGCGCGGGTGCGTGCCGTAGGGCACGTTCGCTTGCGTGGGTGTGGCACCCTTCGTCTTGGGCTGTTCTTTCGGCGGCGGTGGTGGCGTTTGGCCGAAGCTCGGCACGGCGAAGCCGAGCGCGAGAAGCAGGGATGCGATGCGGATCATGGAGGGAACACCTGAAGGGAAAGGGCAAGGAAATTGAATTTACCATATCGCACCGATATCGCCATGCCCCAATCAGGGAACGCTGAGCGATTTGCCGTTGTCTTTTGCACTCAGGTTCAAGAGGAACGGTGCGGCCCGTTTGGCCCACGCTTCCGCTTTCGGGAAACTCGCGGCTCCTTCGGCCCAGCATTGGCGCAGCATATCGGTATCGATTACACCGGGGTTCAAAGGTACCGCCGCCATTCCTTTCGGAAGCTCTTGGGCCAGTGCGAGTGTCAAGCCTTCGATGGCGTATTTGGTGGCGCAATACGGTGCGACTTCGGGCGAAGTGGAACGGCCCCAGCCGCTGGAAAGGTTCACGATTACGCCCGTTCGTCGAGCCACCATCGCCGGAACGAACGCCCGAACGACGTTCGCTACCCCCGCGATGTTCACGGCGAGAAGATCGTTGAATTCTTCCTCGGGAACTTCCCACAAGGGCGCCGGCCTGTTCATCAATGCGGCGTTATTGATGAGGAGATCCGGCGGGCCGAATTGTTGAATGATCGCGTTCGCCCACTCCTCAACGGCACCCGCATTGCGGACATCGAGCGGGGTAAACGAATGCGGGGCAGGGAATTGCTTCGCCAGTTCCGCGATGGCGACAATGGAACGACCGCACCCGAGGATGGTATGGCCAGCCGACGCGAAGTGCGGAAGCAGCGACCAACCCAACCCGCGCGTGGCCCCGGTGAGAACGATGATTTTCGGTGAGGTATTCATGGAAGAGATTCTACCTCACTTCTGCAAAATCAGCTTCCCTTTGCGGGTGATTCGCAGGCGGTAACGTTCGCCGTTGTGGTCGATCCAGATTTCCTTGGCATCTTTGAGAATTGCCGAGGATGCGACCACTTCCATCTTGGCTTTATTGCCCGATTCGGGAGTGCTCGTCTCATCGTCTTCATCGATATCGGCCATGATTTTCTCCACTTTCAAAAATATCAATGCGATGCAAGTTGTTGAACAGCATGAGCATAAGTGAATATCGTATAAATTCAATGCTCTTTGCGTTCGCCCAGTATTGACAGTATCCCATTTCCGATTAAAGTAAAGCTGTCTTGTTGAGAATGTGTCGCAATTAAATGCGATGCCGGTCTGTTTGCTTCCGCATGGGATGCGTTCCGCCCTCGCCCACCGAGGGCGGAACGCTCACCTCCCGCCGCAAATCGGTTCGGAATTTCCCCGCCCTATTTTGCCCCACTGGAGGAGTTCCCCATGCCTGGAACATTCGAGCGCCGCCGCGCGTTCACGTTGATCGAATTGTTGGTGGTGATTGCGATCATCGCCGTGTTGATGGGCCTGCTGCTGCCGGCCGTACAGAAAGTGCGGGCCGCTGCCGCCCGGATGAAGTGCCAGAACAATTTGAAGCAGATCGGCTTGGCGATGCACGGCTATCACGAGAGCAACAACCGCTTGCCATACGCCGTATCGTATTTTCAGCCCGGCGAAGCAACCGCGAGTTACGTGACCGGTTGGATCCTGATTTTGCCGTACTTGGAGCAAGACAATATCGCCAAGAAATGGAAACAGAAACTGCCGCGGAACAGCAGCGACGATTCCGATGGCGATGGCTTCACCAACGCGATGCTCCAGCAACTGGCGATCCAAACGTACGTTTGCCCGAGCATGTCGCCACCGAACGGCACCACCGGCGGTTCCCTCGGCAGGGGCCTCGAGAATCGGGCACCTTCCAGTTACATTTTCTGCTCTGGCACCGCGACCTGTTACGATGCGACCTACGGCCCGGCGGCGGTGTTGCCTTCCGATGGTGTGATCGTGCCGATTCGTAATAAGAGCATCGCCGCCGATCCCAATCAAGGGGATGTCGCGGGGAACTATCCGGTCTCGCTCACTCAAATTCCCGATGGAACGACGAATACGCTGATGGTGGGCGAGTGCGATTTCAAACCGGCGGGCGTTCCTTCGAACTTCGGCCCCGTGTGGGCCTACGGGTACTTGTACAATTGGAGTGGCACCGGCGACGGCTTCAACAAACGCGACGGCAACCCGAGCGCCAATTTCGGTACGTTCCGCAGCGAACACACCGGCGGAGGGAACTTCTTAATGGCGGGAGGATCGGTTCACTTCTTCCGCGACAGCATCAACCCGGATACATTCAAAGCCCTCGGCACTCGTGCCGGGAACGAAATCGCTTCGGTCGATTAATTCCACTATCCTTCTACTTCATGGAGAAAACATGCGTTCTTTCATTCTCGCGTTGGCAGCCAGTATTGGTACTGCTCTCGCCGCCCAGGCGCACTTTGTGTTCGTCGTGCCGCAGGCCGATGGGAAAGTGCAGGTAGTGTTCAGCGACGATCTCGGCCCCGATGAAAATGTTTCCATCGAGAAGATCGCCAAGCTCCCGTTGAAGGCGATGCTCGCCGATGGAAAAACCGTCGATATCCCCTTGAAAGCCGAGAAACACCATTTGGCGGGCGATATCGGGGCGACGAAGCCGCAGGTGTTGTGCGGTTCGTTGAACTACGCTGTGATGCAAAAGGGGATGGATAAGCCTTACCTGCTGATGTACCACCCGAAGGCGGTGACTCTTGGAACAAACGCGGCCGAGGCAGCTCGCCCCTTGAAAACGGTTGTTGAAATCGTGCCGATCGTCGAAGGGGGCAAGGTGAAGTTCCAAGCCCTTCGCGATGGTGTTTTCTACCCGTATGCGGAGATCACGGTGATTCTTCCCACCGGTTCGGAGCAAGGCAAAAGGGTGAAAGAGGAAACCGGTAAGGCGGGCTTAACCAAAGAGTTCTCGGAGAAAGGGACGTACGGCGCTTGGGTGAAATATGCCGAACCGAAAGCGGGCGAATCCGACGGCAAAAAGTACGAGGAAGTACGCCATTACGCCACGCTCACTTTTGAACTGGCGAACGCCGCGGTGCCCGATCTGCCCGAAAGCTTCAGCAGTTTCGGTGCGGCTACCAGCGATG
Source organism: Gemmatales bacterium (assembly GCA_038211045.1). Taxonomy (GTDB): domain Bacteria; phylum Planctomycetota; class Planctomycetia; order Gemmatales; family Gemmataceae; genus JALHQU01. The sequence continues at coordinate 7,847 of JBBQWA010000020.1, read as the reverse complement.
GCTACGTGTACGTCTACGGTGGCCACGCCGGGAAGACGCACAGCTATTCGGTCGAAACCACTCTGGGCAAGTTCCGCCGAATCAACATCGCCGATACTTCCAAAGGTTGGGAAGAACTGCCGGGCAGCACGAAAATTCAAGGGTTGGCACTCGTCGCCCACAAGGGGATTGTCTATCGCATCGGCGGCATGGAACCGCGGAACGCCATGGCCGATAAGAGCGACAACCATTCGATCGCCACGGTTCAAGCGTACGATCCGAAAGTCGGCAAATGGGCGAACCTTCCCGATATGCCTTCCGGCCGTTCCTCCCATGATGCGGTCGTTGTGGGCGATACCCTCTACGTCGTCGGCGGTTGGTGCATGAATGGTGCGGGGAAAGATAGCGTCTGGCACGAAACCGGTTGCTCGCTCGATCTCGCCGATTCCAAAGCCGCGTGGAAGGAATTCAAACATCCGTTCTCTCGTAGGGCGCTCACGGCCGCGGCGTTTAACGGCAAGGTGTACGTCATTGCCGGGCTGATGGCGAAAGGCGGCATGGAACGCGGTTGCAACATCTACGACCCGAAGACTGGCGAATGGACGGCTGGCCCGACTCTGCCCGAAGGGCGAATGAACGGATTCACTCCGGCCGCGGTCGTCGTCGGCGATCAGCTCTTGGTGAACCCGGCCGACGGGAAAATCTATCGGTTGAAAGGGAGCGAATGGGAAGCCGTTTCCCAAGTGAAGACGCCCCGTTGGGTGGCCCGCGCGGTTCCTTTCGGTGAAGGCAAGATGTTGGTGCTCGCCGGGGCCACCGGCGATGGTAGCGTGGGCACGTGCGAATTGATCGACGTGAAGTGAAACGGCGAGCGGTGCGGTGTTAGAACGCCGAGTTGAGAATTTCTTGGCGGGCTAACGCCGCGCCGCTCACTAAATCTCGATCCCCATTTACACGGCTGATGCGAACCGGGTATAACTTCCCAATCTCCCCATGATGGGGCCGTGCACGATCAGCCCGGAGGGCGTCGGTGGGTTCGCGCAGCGTCGGTTTGGCACTCGCCATTATATTCCTCGGCTATCTCGGCCTCAGTTTCGTCGTGCCCCCCCTCGATGATGAGATCTACTATTGGTGCTGGGCCAAGGATTTGCAGTGGAGTTACTACGATCACCCGGTGATGACGGCGCTGATGATCCGCGCTTCCACCGAAATCTTCGGCGATAACCTCTTCGCAATTCGCTTTCCCGCTTGCGTTGCCAACACCGTCGTGTTGGGCGTTTTGGCGTGGCTCACCCGGCCGCGAACGATCCTACTCGGGGCGTTGTTCTCCCCGTTGTTCACCTACGGTGCGGTGCTCATCACGCCCGATACTCCGCTGATACTCTTTTGGTCATTGTACCTCGCGTGGCTCGTGGTCGTGCATCGCCGGTTGGATGCGTTCCAACCGGTACCATGGAAGTTGTGGCTCCTCGGCGGGGTGATTCTCGGTTGCAGCATCCTCGGCAAATACACCACCGGCTTGGCGATCCCCTGCGGCGCGTTCAGCTTCCTTTTACTCGGGCGGATGCATTTTCGCCGTTGGATGGCCGGGTACGCGTTGCACATCTTTGCGGCCTTTCTTGTTTCCACGCCGATCCTCGTTTACAACTTTCAACACGAGTTCGCGCCGCTGCTCTTCCAATGGAAGCATTCCATGGCGGCGGAAGACGATACCCCCGGCATCCAAACCTTCGGCGAGTTCGTCGGCGTTCAACTGTTGCTCTTCGGCTCGATGCCGATGTTGTTGCTGCCGTGGGTTTGGAAGCGCCGCCGGGAACTCTTGGCGATCCCACTCACCCGCGTCTGCGTGTGCATGTACGCTCTGCCGATGGTTTTCTTCTTATGGAAGTCGATGCGCGGGCCGATCGAAGGCAACTGGGCGTTGGCGAGTTACTTGGGGTTCTGGCCCGTGGCCGCGGTGTGGTGGGAACGGGTGGCCACAACGCGGTTCTGGCGATTTCAAGGCCGTTTGACCTTCAGCATCCCCGCTGTGTGCGTAGTTCTGCTGACGATTCACCTGATTTACCCGATCCCGTTGGTTCCGGCTAAGGATGATCGCATCAGCTCGATGCGGGAACGGTACAAGTTTGCCCAACGGGTGGCCGCCGAACTGAAAACGCACCCCGAAGTGGGCACCGTATTCGCGCCGGATTACCAGTGGGTTTCGTACATGCGGTTCAACGGGATCGATGCCCACCAATTGGCCGGGGTTTGGCGGCCGAGCCATTTCACGCAGAACCGGGAGGAGAAACTCGCCGATTATCCGCAGTGCCATTTCGTTTCGAGCTACGGTGTCAGCGGCAAGTTCCTGGAAGGTGTGGAAGAAAAGAACCGGTTCGGCCACTACGAATTCCGCGTTCGCGGCGAAGAGTTTGCGATATACCAAGTGTGGGAGTACAAACGATTGGAACCGCCGGTTCCCGCGAACCCCGAGCCAGTTACCCCCACACCTTGAGCGAGAACGTATCCCGATATGCCCCGCCGCGTTTTCCGACCTCCGCCTCTTCCGGAATTGATCGTCTCCGATGCGACCAAGCTTTCGGTCTGCGTGCGCGATTTGGCCCGTTCGCCCGTCATCGGTTTCGATACGGAATTCGTGGGCGAGGATTCGTTCCGCCCGGAACTCTGCCTGATTCAAATCTCCACAGCGGATCGGCTCTACATCATCGATCCGTTCGCTTGCGGGCCGCTCGAAAGCTTTTGGGAACTGCTCCACGATCCGAACCGCGTCGTGTTGGTGCACGCGGCCCGCGAGGAAGTGCGGCTCTGCCGCTTCGGCTCCGGCAAGGTTCCCGCGAACCTCTTCGATACGCAAATTGCCGTGGGTTTCCTCGGCCACACTTTCCCCATCAGTTACGGCGGCTTGGTTCAAGAAATCCTCGGCGTGCGGCTCAACAAGGGGGATACGCTCAGCGACTGGCGCCGACGGCCGCTCTCGGATTCGCAACTGCGATATGCCTTCGACGACGTGCGCTACTTGATCCCCGCGTACGAGATCGTGAAAGCGAAGCTCGCCAAACGCAAGCGCCTCGAATGGGCCGCGGAGGATTTCGCCGCGTTCATTCAACGGGCCATTGGAGGTGACGATGGAACGGTCGAACGGTGGCGGAAGATCAAAGGCATCGGCGGATTGAACCGGCGCGAACTCGCCGTGATCCGGGCATTGTTCCACTGGCGCGATAGCGTGGCGGAACGCTGGAACCGCCCGGCCCGCACCGTACTCCGCGATGATCTCCTCGTGGAGGTGGCACGCCGCGGCGCGAGGGCACCGGACGAACTGGAAGAACTCCGCGGCATACCCAAGAAGGAGATGGAACCCATTCAAGCCGCGGTTCGATCCGCTCTGAAAATTCCCGCATCGGAGTGCCCCATTCCGGCGGAACCCGATTTCGATCCGCCGCAGGTCGCTACGCTCGGGGCATTGTTGAACGTCGTTCTCGGCGATACCTGCGCCCGTTTGGAATTGGCCCCGAGCTTAGTATGCTCGTCGCAAGATTTGAAAGACCTCGTCCGGGCACGGCAGCCGGGCCTCGGCCTGCCCGAAGATTCCCCGTTTCGCAGTGGTTGGCGGTGCGATGCGGTTCTTCCGATTCTCGATCGGCTCTTAAATGGCAAGCTCCACGTGCGGGTTTCGGATCCCGCCGCCGCCGATCCGCTCGAATTTTTGGAAAACTAAACCAAACAAAGCCCACCCACTGCGGTAAAGTCGGATAAACAATGACTCCGTTGAAGTGCCCGAATCCGAGTTGCCCATTCCAGTTCGATCCTTCGCAGGTTCCACCGGGGGCAGTGTTGGCCTGCCCGCAATGCGGTTTGCGCTTCAAAATCGGAGCCACTCCTCCCGCCGAAGTTTCCCCGCCACCGCCGCCCACAGAGTTGGCGTTCTCGGGCCGCGATCAACCATCCACCAAACCGAAACCCCCGCGTTCGAAATCTGCACCGGAACACGAGGATATCGAGGAAGAAAAACCGGCCCGTTCGGTGTCCCTCAAGGCGATCGTATTGGCGTGCCTCGCCGTGCTGATCCTCGGCGGCGTGGCCATTACCTATGTGGTGATCCGTGCGAATCGAAAAAAGGACACGATATCGAATGAAATACTCGCGACGCAATACGGCCTCGCCATTAAGAGGTTGGATGCCGCCACGGGTTGGGAAAAGAACGACGGAGTGATGGATGCGTTCTCGGGCAAACTCTTCGGCTACAACCGCAGCGATAGCCCGGAAGCGTTCATCGCCGCCGATGCCAAGAAGTACGATTACGTTGTTCGGCCGACCGATTTGAAAGAACGAATGAGCGAGCAACTCGCCAAGAATTTCAGCGAGATTCCCCCGAACCTCGAAGCCACCCCGGCCACACTCCTCGGCATGCCCGCGTTGAAGTTTTCATTCCGCGGCCTTCGCAAAGATACCGATGCCGTGTGCCTCGGCGATGTGTACGCCGTGGCGATCAACACCGTCGGCGTGTGGATCTATCAGTACGCCGCCGAGCAGGATTACGCCGGGTTGGGGGAAGCGTTCCAAACTGCGCGGGCGAGTTTGCGGCTACTGCCGAAGGCCGGCGGGGAAGCTGCCCCTCGTTTCGATAAGCCCTACCGCAGTAAATCGGGGTTGTTCGTGGTGACCGATACCGAAGGGGTATGGGTGAAGAAGAACGGCCCGGAAACCCAGGATGCGAACGCCGAACTTTGGCTTCGGGGTACGAGCCGCGGCCGCCGGGATGGCGCCACCACCGCCGATCTCGTGGTGGCCGTGTTGGAGGCCGACGCGGACGTCGAGAAACATGTGCTCAAACAAATGAACGAAGGATTCAAATCCGAAGCGCTCACGGGGGAACCCACCGGCGAGGTGCCGAGTGCCGGAGAGTTGAAGCTGATCGCCGAAGTGACCCGTTTGAAACTCCGCTATCCCGGCGCCGACGCGAGCGCCCAAAAGCTGATCGTGTATTCCACGGTTCCCAGCGGTGGCAAGACCATGGTGGCCTACGCCCAATGCACGTTGAACGATCTGGAATACTGGGAACAGCGTATGATGCAGATCGTCGGTTCGCTGAAAGCGACGAAGTGATTTGAATGGAAATCCCCGAGCGGCGTGCGGGAGCGTATTTCATTCGCTCGTGAATTCGCCCATGCGGCGGAACTTCTCGTAGCGGGCTTGCAACAATTCGGGAATCGGCGTGCCGCCGAGTTCCTTCAATGATCGCACCAAGTAGGAACGCAGCGTATTGCCCATCTCGCGGGGGTTGCGGTGGGCGCCGCCGAGCGGTTCGGGGATCACTTCATCCACCACGCCGAAGGATTTCAAATCGGTCGAAGTGAGTCGCAGTGCCCCGGCGGCCCGGGGCTTGGTTTCGTCGTTGGCCACTTTCCACAGAATGCCCGCGCACCCTTCCGGGCTGATGACGGAGTAGTACGCGTGTTGGAGCATGCTCACCCTGTCGCCGATGCCGATGCCGAGTGCGCCGCCGGAACCCCCTTCGCCGATCACCACGCAAACCACCGGCGTGGGGAGTTGCGTCATTTCCAAAATGCTCGTGGCGATCAATTGGGATTGTCCGCGTTCTTCGGCCCCCAAGCCGGGGTAGGCTCCAGGCGTATCGATCAAACAGATCACCGGGAGTTTGTACTTCGCAGCGAGCTTCATCTTGGCGAGGGCTTTGCGGTAACCTTCCGGATGGGCGCAGCCGTAGAAGCACTGTTGCCGCTCGGCCAGTGTGCGCCCTTTCTGGTGGCCGACGAGCATGACCTTCACGCCATCGATGCGGGCGAAGCCGGTGCGGATGGCGCGGTCGTCGCCGAAGGCGCGATCACCGTGGAGTTCGACGAATTCCTCGAATACGAGATCGATGTAATCGACGGTTTGCGGGCGGTTGGTGTGGCGGGAAACCAGCACCGTTTCCCACGCGGAAAGGTTGGCGTAGCGCGCCTTCTTGAGGGAGTTCACTTCTTTCCGCATCCGCTTGACTTCGTCGCCTTCGCCGACCTTCGCTTCGAGATCGGCGAGCGATTGTTCGAGCGAGTGAATATCGTTTTCGAAGGGGAGCGGTGCGGGCAGTGCCATGATTCGCGGCGGTTCCGAGGATGGTGCGAAGGTTACCGAAGGGTCATTTATATTCCGGGGGAATCGATTTGCATCCCGGGGCGATTCGCCGATTCACTCGGTGGGTCGCGTTTCGGTTCTTCGCAACCCGAGAATCTCGATTCGCAACAGCAGCCCTGCGATCAGCAACCAAAGAATCCCCCGGGCGCAAATCACGAATTCCTTCACGGGTTCATCTTCATCGCTACCCAATTCGAAGGTGAGCGGGAACATTCCGAGTACCGCGAGATCGGCGAGCACAATCAGCGGGATCAGCCAACGGTGGGTGCGAACCAGCGGAATCAAGAGCACCGCGATCCACTGCCACCACTGCGGCGAGAAGAAGAACTGCAAGCAGACGAATGCGATCACGGCAATCGCACTCCGCCGCAACAGGCTTTCCACGTTCGCAGGGCGAAACGCGGTCATCGCCAACACGCCGAGGAGCAGTAAGCCTTGGCGGATCGGTTTGGTTTTCGCATCGAGCCAGCTTCCGGGCCACAATCGGCCATCGAGCACCCAATTCGCTTCGGGTTCGCGTTGGAGCTGGAATTTCAGGGGTTCCACCGCCGCGGCGAGGCCGTCGGTCGCCACGATCGAACCGTAGCTCGCCGCGACCGGGATCGAAAAGCAAACGCACCAAACGATCGCCTCTTTCCACGAACGTACGGCGTAACGCAACAGCAACGGTGCGATCACCAGTGGGTACATCTTCACCGCGACCGCGCAACCCAACAGTATCGCACCGAGGCGAATGTATTTGCGATCCGTCGCGGCGATGGCGAAGACGACAAACGCGGCGGGGAGGATGTCGTAGCGGCACGGGGTGAAGTAGAGCATCGCGGGCAACACGAACAACCACGCCGGGCCGGAGGCCCGACCGTTGGCCCCGACGCCCCGGGAAGTGAGGAACATCAACCCGGCCAGCACTGCGAAGAGGATTGCGGCGTACACGCGCTGCGCACGCCGCCACGAGGCCCAAAGCCGCACTTCCACATCGTTCCGGGGTTCGTAATAGAGCGTGTTGAACTGGTTGGCGTCGAGGATCGCGGGGCTGACGTATTCGTTCGATTTCGGGGCGCCGCTGCCGATTGTACCGAGGCGGAAGAAGTAGAGCGCGGCCGCTGGGTACTCGAGGAAGTAGCGATCCGTGAGCGGCGGCGGATTGTCCACCTTCTTCTTGAAGTCTTCGAACGTGCCACTGCCGTCGTCGAAATCGGGAAATGGTTCCTTCGGTGCACCGGCCAACCGGCCGCGGTTGGCGTTCTCGGCCCGCAGTACCCACGCGGCAATATCGCCGTCGTCGAAAACGAATCGCGCCCAACCGCCGTTGAGGGGGTAATCCGGCCCGACGTACTGCGGGGGTATGAACCGATGGACCGGTTGCATCGCCAAGATGACTACGAAGTAAACGACGAGAACGAGGTACGGAAGGAAGCGGAACAAGAACGGCATGCGGGCATTCCGAATCGAACAGAAGTTTATTGTCGAACGTCGGGCAGAGTGTTTTTAACTATCCGCTCACAACTGTGGACTAACGATTACTCAAATGTCATCAGCTGTCATCATCCGCAAGGATCGAGGAGGAAAAGTAGTTGGTGGAGAGTAGGTAGTTTTGAGTACGAAAGCCATCCGCTAATCTTTCACCTTGGACACTTCCACCTTCGGCGAGGCGCCGAGGATGTTCAACACCGGCAACAGCGGCGTGAACGACTTCTCTTCGAACCACGAAGCGTCGGTGATCTTGATGTGAC
>JBBQWA010000019.1:0-24024 GCA_038211045.1 Gemmatales bacterium | reverse complement strand
CACGAGTCGTAATCCGTGGGCACCGAGCGGGCAATCGGCCGCGATCTTGAGCTTGAGGCGAACGTGGGTACCCGGATCCACCGCCTGCGGCTTGCCGGTGGTACCGGTGATCGATTCCACCATTTGAATCGATTCGACGGTGATTCCGCTTTCGTAGAAGAGCACTTCCCGGGGTTGTTCGAGTGCCCGGCCGATGCAATCGACTTCGACCGTGCTACCTACTTGCCCACCGGGGGGCGAAACGCGGCCGAGCCGTGGCGTACCGGCGAAAGATGCGGAACCGATCAGGCCGAGCGCGAGCAGCGACGCTAGGTAAAGTCTCATGGGCGAACTCCGACGATCGGATCGTCGATTGGGGAATGTGAAGTTGCTTTGGATTTCAACTACGTAATCAACACTCAACACTGTCAACTCTTCTCAAAACATACTCGCGATGAGAAGAGTCTTTGGTTAGTTATTTAGCAATCCGTTGACAGATTCTGAAGCGGGTTCGATCACCCGATGAGGTCTTTCACGACGGTGCCGCCATCGATGATCTCGATGGGCCGGCCGCCGGGGGCCATCAGTTCCTTGTCGGCGTTGATGCCGAGTTGGTGGTACACGGTGGTGAGAACGTCTTCGACGCGCACCGGATTCTCTTCCGGCTCGCTGGCGGTCGAATTCGACGAACCGTATACGAGGCCCTTCTTGAATCCACCGCCGGTCACGGCCAGCGAGAAGACGCGGGGGAAGTGATCGCGGCCGGCCGAGGCGTTGATCTTGGGCGTGCGGCCGAATTCGCTGGTCACGAGAACGATCGTGCTCGCGAGCAAACCGCGGTCGTCGAGATCGCGGATCAACCCGGCGAGCGCGGAATCGAAGTTCGGCGCTTGGCGTTTCATCGCCTGTTCAATCCCGGCGTGCATGTCCCATCCGCCGTAACTCACGGTGACGAAGCGGACGCCGGCTTCCACCAACCGGCGTGCCAGCAGGAATCGCGGAGCCGCATCGGAGGTGCCGTACTTCGCACGGGTGGAGGCCGATTCCTTTTCGATATCGAAGGCTTCGCGGGCGGCCGGCGAACTGATCAAGGCGTAAGCCCGTTGGTAGAACTCGTCCATGGCACCGACGGCTTCGGTCTTCCCGGCTTGGTAACGGAAGTGATCGTCCACCACTTCGCGGATTTCGCGGCGAGTGCCGAACCGGCGATCATCGACGCCGGCGGGAAGGGAGAGATCGCGGACTTTGTAACCGGGGCGGGCGGGATCGCTACCGATGCCGAAGGGGCCGAATTGCGAGCCGAGGTAACCGGTGCCGCCGTATTCGTTGGCGGAAGGAACCGCGACGTACGGGGGAAGATCTTTGCGTGGGCCGAACTCGTGGGAGACTACCGCGCCGAGGGCCGGGTGTTCGATGGCCGGGCTTTTCCGGTAACCGGTGAACATCGTGTACGAAGCCCGGCCGTGATCGGCTTCTTTACCCGCGATCGACCGAATGATCGTCATTTTGTCCGCGACTTGGGCAACCTTGCTGAAGTTCTCGTTCAGCACGATGCCGGGGATTTTCGTTTTGGCCACTCCGAAGGGGCCGCGGTATTCCAACGGAGCCTCGGGTTTCGGATCCCACGATTCTTGGTGGGCCATGCCCCCAGGCAGCACAATCTGGATGACGCTCTTGGCGACGCCTTCCTTACTCGCGAAATTCTTTTGGTCGGCCCGGGCTTTCATGGCGAAGTAATCGCCCAGAGTCAGGCCGAGCGAACCGACGACGCCCACGCGGAGAAATTCCCGGCGGCCGGTTTTCGAGGGAGTGGGAAACATGGCTGGCATCCTCTGGGAAAGAGAAAGGGGTTGGGATCGTTGAATGCTGGTAGGCATTCGGGGGTGTCGATCGGAAAGCGGGTCTGGCGGGGTTCAGCTTGGAATATTTACTATTCCAAAGAGAGTATATCGTCCAATTTGATCGAACGCCACACTGTTTATAAAGAATTGGCCGACTCGACTGCGGACGGATCGCGGATGGATTACTTTTCAAATTCCGAAGCGGCCGGTTGCAGTTGCGGTATCGCCGCGCCGGTGGGATTGCCCAGTTGAGTGAACAGCCGGTATTGGGCGCGGTTGAAATCGAGCACGGCGGCGAGATAATTCTGACGGGCTTGATTGATGGTTTGAATGGCCAACAGGGGGCGTAAGCTATCGTAGAGGTTCTTTGGGTCGACCACGTTGAGCGTGCCATCTTTGCTGATGCGGTACAGTTCGGTGGCTTCTTTCACCGCGCTTTCGGCCAGTTCCAAGGTTTCGTACTTCGCCGCGGCGATTTGGGCCGCTTCCACGATTTCCGCCGAGGCACGGGCTTGGGCTTCGATATTCTGGTACTGCACCTGATCGAGCAACGCCTTTCGCTCGGCCGTGTCGGCCCGATTGCCGAAGCCGAGGTTCTTCACTTCCCAGTAGATTTGAGCACTGAGGGCATTGCGGCTATAGAAGTTCTGCAGATCGTCGTTCAGACCGCCGCCGAAACTACCCGTTTGATTCGCGATCGAAAGCTTCGGCAGAAGCGGTCCGCGTTCTTGCCTGCGCACTTTGGCCCACGCCGCGGCGATGGCTTCCCGATTGGCAATCAAGTCGGGCCGGTTGGCGATTGCCAGCGAAATCAGTTGGTCGAGCGGGGTGTTAGGATCGATCAACGTGATCGGTATTACCGCGATCTCGGCGGGAACCAACTTCACGTTCGGCGGCAAGAGGAGTTGCTTCCCCAATCGGGCGCTCGCAGTGCCCGCGCGGCCTTCGAGTTCGATCCGCTCGGTTTTGCGAAACAGCACTTCAATTTGTGCCCGGTTCACATCCCCGGCGGTTCGATCGAGCTTGGCTTCCTTTGCATTCTTCGCGGCCACTAACATCTCTTCGGCTTTCTTTAAAGTCTCCGCATTGATCTCGATCAACGCGTGAACTTGAACGAGATCGATGTACGAACCGACGGCATCGAGTTCCGCACCGTTGTTCGCGGCCCGTTCCCGGAATTGCTCGACCGAAACCTGCCGCCGTTCGATCAACGGCCGATACACCGCTTCGGCGAAATCGACGGAAAGTGTCGGGCCTCCGCTCAGGAAGAGGTTGGCCCGCGAAACGGCGAACACGTTGCCGGCTTGATTCTGGGTTTGGCCATCGAATCGGTTGTAGCCTACGCCCACGGAAAGATTGGGAAGCCACAATGCTTCGGCACCGGCCACCCGAGCTTGGGCCTCGCGCACCTTCGCCCGAGCGAACCCGACCGAGGGGCTGTTGGCATCGACGAGGCGAATTACCGTTGGCAAATCGACGGGGAGAGTTTCGAGCGCGGCGTAAGCGGGACGAATTCGAGCGGGTACAGGAATGGGCGTGGGAGCTTTGGCTTCGGGCTCAATTACGGGCACCTTCGCCGAGGCTTGTTGAATTTCACTCGCAGGTGCCGCTTCCAGCTTGGGCTTGCTCGCGAAATATTGGGATTGCTTGGGCCGGTGAACCGGGATTGCTTCCGTGGTCGCGCAACCGGCTCCGAGTAAGGAGAATGCGGTTCCCAGGTTCGCCGTTCTGTACCACCGCATTCGCATGAGCATTCCTATTCGAACCGATCACCACTCGCTGGGGCCAGTTTTAACCCGAGCGCCGTCGCCGACTTCGAGTTGCCGAGCGACTACAACTTCTTCGTTACCGGTCAGTTCGGTCAGCACATCGCGGTTGTCGCCTTCGCCGCCTTTGCGCTTATCGAGCACGGCGAGCCGCACGGTTTTGCCATCCGTGAGTTGTACTCGCACCGGTACCTGTTTCGTTTTGCCGTCCTGCACGATCAGGATGTAGCTCGTTCCGCTCCGTGTGTAAACCGCCGTGTTCGGCAGAATGTAGGAGTTACCGAAGCCGCCTATGGTCAATCGAATCGTGCCGGTCATGCCGGGAATCAACCGTCGGGTTGCAGGTGCGTCCGGGGGGAATGCTCGCATCGGCATTTGCTCGCTGCTTCCCTTGGTTTGCCGTTCCGGGCCATGGACTTTCACCACTTCGGCAAGCCGACGGTATTCCTCCTCGTTTCCATTGAACAGATCGACCTCGACCCGCATGGTACGATCGGCGTTTTGCACCGTGGGTGCGAACCGTGTGACCTTGGCCGAGATCGAAACGCCGGGCAAATCGTCCACCGTGACGAGGGCGGGCGTATCCGCGGCCACCGAAGGGGCTACGGAATCGGGGAACTTTGCGCACACAGTAACGAGATCGACCTTGGCGATCGAAATCAACACATCGCTCGCCCCTGTCGTGGCATTTTGAACGAAAGAACCGGGATCGACAGTCCGCCGGACGACCACCCCATCGAAGGGGGCGATGATCTTGGCGTAGTCCGCCACCGCTTTCGCCCGTTCGAGATCCTTGCGTGAGACCTCGATCTGTGCGCTCTTGAGATCAATATCGGCATAGGCGGCCTCGATCTTTGATTCCGATTCGGCATAATCGGCGCGGGCGCGTTCCACATTCGCTTTAGAGGATGCCACCATTGCCTCACTTGCCAAGTAATCCCGTTCTTCCTCTTCTACCAAGCTCCCTACGACCGAGCCTTTTTCCGCAAGCTCTTTGAACCGTGCGAATCTCCTTTGCTTGAGATCCCGCGTGGCGATGGCACCTTGCACATCGGCTTCCCGCTGCCGGATCGTCGCGGCGGAAACATCTTTGGCCGCCTTCGCATCCTTCAACTTGGCTTCGGATACTTTCAATTCTTGCTTCCGTTGCAAGATCATCGCTTCGCTCTTGGCAACGTCTTGATCCGATTCCGGCACGTCGATGAAGAGAAGCACATCCCCCTTTTTCACTTTGTCGCCGATGTCGTGCAGCACCGAATGCACGATCCCGGAGGCCCGCGCGCGGAGATCGGCGCGGTAGTACGGTTCGACCGTGGCGATTTGATCCACCGTGATCGACACAGAAGATTCTCGCTTCGGGCGAACCACTTTTACGGTGGGGAGTTTCTCGTTCGATTCCGAGGCAGTGGCGGCTTTAGGGTCGCTCGAGAACGGGTTTGGCAGAATGCCACCCATGGCACCGGCCACGATGGCGAGACCCACCACGACAACGCAGGCCAGCACGAGAATGATCGAACGCCGGCGGTTCCCTCCAGCAATCTCTTGCGTTTCAACATTGTTCGGGGCTTTGGCCACCGGGGGTTGCGTGCGATTCATACTTGCTCCGTGGGTTGCGCGGGAGTCGGCGAGGCAGTTCCACCGTGGTGATGGTGGTGCTTATCGCGGATTAAAAGTGTGAACAATATGGGTACCACGAATAGGGTGAGCACCGTGCTGGTGAGCAATCCGCCGACGACAGCCCTAGCCAAAGGTGTCAGTGATTCGCTGCCTCGGCCCAACCCGAGTGCCATCGGCAACAGATCGAGGAACGTGGCTAAGAACGTCATCAAGATCGGACGGAACCGGGTGCTGGCCGCTTCCGTGATCGCTTCGTGAACCGTTTTGCCTTGTTTGCGGAGCAGGTTGGCAAAATCGAGGAGCAGCACCCCTTGCGAGACGATAATGCCGACGAGGAAGATCACGCCCATTTCGGATTGCACGTTCAGTGTGGTTTTCGTCGCCCACAGCATCGTGAGAACACCGATCAGCCCGAGGGGAACCGCAGCCATGATGATCATCGGCATCACGAACGAGCGCATCAGTGGAACCATCAAAAGATAAACGAGCACCGAAGCGAGGGCCAAGCCGCTGCCGAGGCTGCGGAACGATTCCGTCATACGGGCATATTCCCCCTTCATCTCGATCTTCATCCCCTTCGGCACGGCAATTTCCTCCAGCTTCTTCCCGAGGTCGGCGGCCACTCCTCCGATGTCGCGGTTCTCCGTATTCACCATCACGTCGACGATCCGTTTCAGCCCGACGTGGTTGAACTCGACCGGTTGCGTCGATTCCCGCATCGTAACGAGAGAACTGAGACGCACCGGCGATTTCTGGTTCGTGCCCGTGGCGAACATGTTCTTGAGATCGTTGATGCGGAAGGAAGGATCGTCCGGATATTGCACCGCAATGAAGTATTGGTTACCGCTCTTCGGATCGATCCAGAAATTCCGCGTCAGCGCGATGCTGGAGTTCATCGCTGTGACCACTTGCATCACCACGTCACGGGCCGTCAAACCCACGGCAGCCGCTTCGTCACGTTGGATTTCGATCACGAGATACGGGGCATCGTTGCGTTGCAACACTCGCACATCCGCTGCACCGGGAACGCCGACGGCCGCGGCTTTGACTTCCTTGGCGAGTTCCATCTTCTGTTCCGGCGTACCGCCCGTGATTTGAACATCGATGGGGGACGACGCCCCGAAGTTCAACGCGGCCGAGACCATCCCACCCGTATCGAAGCTGAATTCCAGATCGGCGAAATCGGGGTTCTCCTCGAATGCCTTCCGCAGCACCACGGCGTATTCCTGGGCCGATTTGCTTCGTTCCGGCGTGAGTTGGATCCGGATGACCGTATCTTGCTGCCCGGCGTTCTGCGAATATGCGGCGCTCCAATCGTTGTTCAAACCGATTTCCGAAACCACCATCTGCAATTCGTGCGGCGGCACCGCCTCGGCGATGGCCTTCTCGACATTCACGATCCGGCGTTCCGTTGCATCGAGCCGCAAGTTGGAAGGGGCGCGCACTTGGATGGAGATTTGCCCCGCATCGACGGCCGGGAAGAATTCTTGACCGATGAACTTCAATAGGAACAACGAAGCGAGGAACAACAACGCGATTCCCCCAAGGGCTTGGAGTCGCCGACCGAGCGCCCATGCGAGTGCGGCGGAATACGTGCGCGTGACGAACTTGAGAAACCCATCGATCTTGCGGTAGATCCTGCCAAAGAATCCGACCGCTTCCGGTGCTCGGTGATGTTCGCGGCGGTGTTCGTCTGCGTCGCCATGACCGTGCTGCCCGTGGCTGCGGAGCATCACGGAACAAAGCGCCGGTACGAAAGTCCAACTGAGGGCGAACGAGAAGAGCATGGCGAACGCCACGGCGAGCGTGAGCGGCTTGAACAAGAACCCGCTCACGCCCGGCGTAAGAGCCACCGGGCAAAGCACGATGATGAGCGCCAACGTGGCCACGACGACGGGCAAGGTCAATTCGGAGGTGGCATCGAGGCTCGCTTGGAACGCCGATTTCCCCATCCCCATGTGCCGGTGGATGTTCTCCAGTACCACGATGGCGTTATCCACCAGTGGCCCGATGGCGAGGAACAATCCGCCGAGCGTCATCACGTTGATGGTGTTGCCCGTGGCCTTCAATCCGATGATGGCACCCAAGATCGAGAGTGGCAGTGCGAGCGTGGCGATCACGGTCATCTTCCAGTTGCCGAGGAACACGAGAATCATGATCGAAACGAGGATGGCCCCGATAATCCCTTCGTGCACAAGGCTCTCGATGGCCTTCCGCACGTATTCCGTTTGATCGATCACGAAATCGAGCTGGGTTCCTTCCGGTAACTCGGCTTGCATCTCGGGGATGGCATCCTTCACCCCTTGGGCCACGGTCAAGCTGCTCGCCCCTTGCTGCCGATAGATCGGCACGAATACCTGTTGACGACCGTTCACACGCACTCGGGACTTCTGAATCGTGGCGTCGTCGAGCGTTGTCGAAACGTCGCGGAGCAGGATGTGTCGATCCGGTTCGAAGACGATGGGCAAGTCACCGATGTCTTCGACCGTACGGGCCATGGCATTCGTATCGAGGGCGATTTGATTGTCGCCGATGTACGCCGTGCCGGGTGATACCATCAAGTTGCCTTGATCGAGCGCTTTCACAACGTCGACCGGGGAAAGGTTGCGGGCTTCCAACTTCTGGTGATCGAGGTACACCATGATTCGGCGATCTCGCCCACCGACGACCACCGGGGCCACGCAGCCGCGAACTCCTCCCAATCGGTTACGCACTTCCACCCGAGCGAGATCTTTCACCGCCTGTTCGGCCATGTTCGGATTGTTCACAGTCAAAATGCCGAGTGGGATCGTACCGGTAGGATCGAAGGGGAGCGAAACGGGGGGCAGTGTGTTCGTGGGCAAGTACGGCATGGCCGCACCGGTGAGCGAATTGGTTTGCGTGAGGGCGGTACTGGGGTCGATGTCGTCTTGGAAGTAAAGCTTCACCACACTCACGCCGGAGACGGAGCGGGATTCGACGCTCGCCACCCCTGGGGCTTGGTTCACCCACCGTTCGACGCGGTCGGTGATGGTGCGTTCCATCGATCGGGCCGGCATACCGTTGTAATACGTCAGTACTTGCACTGCGGGCGTTTTAAACTGCGGCAGAATATCCACGGGGATCGAAAGTAATGCAACGCTGCCGAGGATGGCGATGAAGAGCGCAAAGACGATGACCCCGTAGACGTTGCCCAAGGCCAGTTTGATGACACCCATTCCGGCGGCTCCTCGGCGAATTCCATCGCAAATGCTCTACTAGTTTTAACAGATCGGCGGTGCGAACCCAAGGGAACCCATCGGAGGCAATATTCAAATGGGATTTTGAGCAGCGAGATTTGCCACCACACCACTCCGCATCCCAATGAAATCGGCGAAACGCACTCGGCGAATGCAACTGTTTTCAGGCACAATCTTTGCGGAATCTCGGCTGGCATCAGCCGGAATTGGGAGAGTAGGGCCAACCCGAGCACACGCGTAGGAATTGCAATTCGGCTCGTGAAAAGGGAATGAATCGGCCGCTCAGTCGTGCATAATACCTGTTCGATACCCGCGTACTCGCCATTCAGGTGCTCCATGATCTGCCGATGGATTCCTTTTTTCTGCGTGTGCACGTTCGCAGCGATTGCGGCTGAACCCTCGGCGATATCTCCCGAACGGATCAAAGCGGATGTTGCGTACCTCGCCAGCGACCGGCTCGAAGGCCGCGGCCCGGGTACCCTCGGGGAGGAACTTACCACCGATTTCTTGGCGGGCGAATTCAAGAAGGCGGGCCTCAAGCCAATCGGCGAGAAGGGCACGTACTTCCAACCCGTTCCGCTGGTTCGCGTGTTCACCGATGCAAAATCGACGCTGGTTGCCTCGAAGGGCAAAGATTCCGTCAACTTCGCTTGCGAAGAAGATTTCTCCGGCATGAGCCACACTCAAACGGAACTCTCCGAGTTCGACGCCGAGGCGATCTTCGTCGGCCACGGCATCACCGCCCCCGAATTCGATTGGGACGATTACAAAGGCGTCGATGTGAAAGGGAAAGTGGTCGTCCTCTTCACCAACGAACCCCCATCCGAAGACCCAAAATTCTTCGGCGGCAAAGCACTCACATACTACGGCCGTTGGACATTCAAATTCGAGGAAGCCACGCGCCGCGGGGCCAAGGCCTGCTTCATCATCCACACGGCGGAAACGGCCGGTTACCCGTATTCCGTCGTTCGCCCGCTCGATGGGGCACAACTCCAGCGCGATCCGGAAAAACCGGCGCTCGCCTTTGCCGGTTGGCTCTCGCGCAAGGCCGGTGAGAATCTCCTCGGCCTTTCGGGCAAGACCGTTAATGAGGCGTTGAAGGAAGCGAACACCAAGGGATTCAAACCCTATTCGCTCGGAATGAATTTGAAGGGGAACATGCCCACGGTGGTGAAAAAGATCTCGAGCAACAACGTCGTCGGCACGGTGGAAGGGAGCGATCCCACGCTGAAATCGGAAGCGGTGATCTTTACGGCGCATTGGGATCACCTCGGCGTCGGCAAGGCGGTGATCGGCGACACGATCTACAACGGGGCGGCGGACAATGCGACCGGTTGTGCGCTGTTGCTCGAACTCGCGCGGGCTTGGTCGAAGCAAGAACCGAAACCGAAACGCTCGGCGATTTTCCTCGCCGTGACCGCCGAGGAGAAGGGGTTGCTCGGCTCGAAGTATTATTCCCAGCATCCGATCGTGCCGTTGGGCAAGACCGCGTTGAATCTGAACTTCGATATGATCTTGCCCCTCGGCGTGCCGGAATCGATTGTGGTAACGGGTGCGGAACGCACGACCGCGTGGCCGACGGTCAAAGCGATCGCAGAGAAACACTCGCTCGAAATCGAACCCGATTCGCGGGGGCACCTCGGGATCTTCTACCGTTCCGATCACTTCTCGATGGCCCGGGCGGGAGTGCCCGCATTCTCCGTGGGTGTCGGATCGAAGATTCGCGGCAAGCCGGCGGACTTCGTGGCGAAGGCAATGCAGGAGTTCAACGATAAGGCCTACCACTCCCCGCAGGATGAACTCCGAGCGGATTGGGATTTCTCCGGGTTCGCAACCTTGGCGGGTTTCGCCCTCGATCTGGCGCGCGACGTGGCCAATGCCGAACACCTGCCGACGTGGAACCCCGGCGATGAATTCCTCCCCGCCCGCGAGAAAAGCGGCGTGAAGTAACCCGGCCCGATCCCTCAGCAGGCCGCCCTACTCTAACCCTTGTGAGCGAACAATGAAACGAATCTTTGCACTTGCAATCGCGGCCGCCATGGCCGCACCGATGTTCGCCTCCGGTGGCGAACCGCCCCCTGAAAAGCGGATCGTGTTCCTCGGCGATAGTATCACCCAAGCCGGGCGGTACATCGAGATCGTCGAGGCGGCGCTCGTCGCGCAGTATCCCGAATCGAACAAAGCGATCATCCCGCTCGGCCTGAGCAGCGAAACCGTGAGCGGGTTGAGCGAACCCGGCCATGCCGGGGGTAAGTTTCCCCGCCCGGATCTGCACGAACGGCTCGATCGCGTACTCGCCAAGGCCAAGCCCGATCTCGTCATCGCCTGCTACGGAATGAACGATGGCATCTACCATCCGCTCGATGCGAAACGGACGCAAGCGTTTCGCGATGGAATGATCAAGCTCCACGAGAAAGTTACCGCGACCGGCGCCCGCATCATCCACCTGACACCGCCGGTGTTCGATCCCGTGCCGATCAAAGCCCAAGTGCTCCCCGCCGGGTTGGAGACATACAAAAAGCCGTTTGAAGGCTACAACGGCGTGCTCGATGCCTATTCCCAGTGGCTCCTCGAGATGCGGAGCGAGAAGAAGTGGGAAGTGCTCGATGTGCACGGGGCAATGAACGCGGCCCTCGCCGAGAAGCGTAAAACCGATCCGCAATTCACCTTCGCCAAAGATGGCGTCCATCCGAGTGCGGATGGGCAATTGGTGATCGCCCGCGTATTGCTCGATGCGTGGGGCTTGAAGGTCAAACCCGATGGCACCCCGGATTGCGAAAGCGGTTCGCAAATCCTTCAGAGCATTCAAAAGAAGCAAGCGATTCTCAAGCTCGCGTGGTTGAGTCACGTCGGCCACAAACGCCCCGGTGTCGCTGCGGGCTTGCCGATGGAAGAAGCGGAGAAGAAAGCCGCCGCGTTCGATACCGAGGCTCGCAATCTGGCGAAGCCCAAGGATTCCCCGGCATCGAAATGCGATTCGCCATCGAAACCGGTGCTCGTGTTCATCCTCGCGGGCCAGTCGAATATGGAGGGGCACGGGTTCGTGGCCGCCGATCCGAAACGCAACGGGGGCAAGGGGAGCTTGGAATTCGCGGTGAAGGATCCGGCCACCGCCAAGAAGTTCGCCCACCTCGCCGATAAGGAAGGCAAATGGAAATCGCGGGACGACGTGTTCATTTCCTACCTCGAACGCAGCGGCCCGCTCACGGCGGGCTTCGGGGTGAACAAAGACAAAATCGGGCCGGAACTCGGCTTCGGCTGGGTGATGGGCGAAGCCTGCGAGCAACCGATTTTGCTGATCAAATGCGCGTGGGGCGGGAAAAGCCTCAGCGTTGATTTCCGCCCGCCGAGTTCCGGTAAAGTGCCATACAGTTTGGGGGAGAAGCAAGACGCGGCCATCGCCGCCGATCCGAAAATCCTCGGCAAATACTACCGCGAAACGATAAGCATCGTCAAAGCGACACTCCCGAAAGTGAAGGAGCTCGTGCCCGGTTCCGACGGGAAGTACGAACTCGCCGGGTTCGCCTGGCACCAAGGGTGGAACGATCGCATCAGCGATAAGTTCAACGCGGAGTACGAAGCCAACATGGTGAACTTCATCCGCGATGTCCGCAAGGATCTCGGTGCCCCCGCCCTGCCCTTTGTGATCGCCGAAACCGGGATGAACGGCCCGGAAGAAAAGAACGTACGGGCGTTATCGCTGATGAAAGCCCAAGCGTCCGCCGCAGCGAAACCCGAGTTCAAGGGAAGCGTCGCTTTCGTGCCCACGCAGGCGATGTGGCGCACGCAAGAACAATCTCCGAGCGGCCAAGGCTACCACTGGAATACGAATGGGGAAACGTATTACCTCATCGGCGAAGCGATGGGCGAAGCCATGAAGGAACTGCGGAAGGCCAAGTGACGGCGGGAAACCCCTTCTCACACCTCGGAGTATTTCGCGGGGGTGAGAAGGATGTTCGTGATCTTCGAGACGATCTCTTTATCCGCATACTCGGGGATCGATTTGAGTTTGATCCATTCCGGATCGGCGCGGAATTTGTCCCACGCGGCCTTGCGGGCTTCGTCGTCCGGAAACACCAACAGGTATGTGAGGTTCGGCAAGGCACTGCCCAGGAGCGCTTTGCCGAATAGCACCGGCATAAGGCCGTCCCGTTGGAAGATGGCGAGTTCCCCCGCGTTGAACATTTCGATCTTCTTCAGGTTCGCTCGATCGTTGTGGCTTTCGTAGATGCGGAGATTCAGCAACCGGCCTTTGGAAACATCCGGCACGGCGATCTTCGGCAGACCCGCGATGGCGGAGAGCAGCGAGCTTTCGATCCGGGTATACGCGGGATCGGCCGCCTTGGCTTCGAGGAATTCCCGCCCCGTTTTCCGATACTCTTCATCCCGTTCGATCTTCGATGCGAGAGTCGAAACGCTCTCGCCATCGGGGTGAACGATCAGCACGTGCACCCGCAGAGCCTCGGCTTTTCCCGATTCGATGAACACCCCGACCGGCCCGGCCCCGGCCCGCTTCACGGCGGGAATCAACGCCCCGCGCAGGTAGGCATCGAGCAGCGGTTGTTTCTCCGGCTTCAGCGTGTAAATCCGCCATTCGTACAACTCCGAGGATTTCGGTTTATCCTCCGCGGCCTGCGACCCCCCAGCGGCGAGGCCGCACGCCGAGGCTATCGAAACTTGAACGAACGTACGGCGTTCCATGGTGAATCTCCGGAGAGGTCAGTAAATTCAATCGTCGTCTGATAGTCTCGTTTTGGCTTTGCCTTTGGCTTTCGCAGCCGGTTTGTAATCGGGGTTGGGTTCCGTGGCGATCTTGGCGTTTGTCGTTTTGTGCCAAGCCAAGAGTTCGTCGAGGAGTTCGTCCCGCTTCGCGGTGTTGCTGTTGGCCAAGTCTTTGTGTTCGCCGAGGTCGTCTTTCAAGTTGTAGAGTTCCACCGCGCGATTCGTGGCGAGTTTTTCGCGCCCGCCATCGAGCACCCACTCTTCGTGGAAGAAATGCAGCTTCCAATCGCCCTTGTGGATCACGCTCACCGGGCGAGATCGAAACCCGGTGCGAACGTCGAGTTCACGCCCCCGGATGACCGGGTTATCGAGATAACCGGGGAAATGCCAGTAGATCGATTCCCGTTTCAACGCCCCTTTGCCGTCGAGGAGCGAAGCGATGCTTTCGCCGTCCAGCACTTTATCCTTGGGCACGGGCGCCCCGGCGGCGGCGAGGAAGGTCGGGTACAAATCCTGGCTGATGACGGGCACGTCGCAACGGGTGCCGGGCGCGGTCTTGCCCGGCCAGCGGACGATGAACGGCTCGCGGATGCCCCCTTCGTAGTAGGAACCTTTGTTCCCGCGCAGCGGTTCTTGCGAGGATTTCTGAGTGCCGCCGTTATCGCTGGTGAACACCACGAGGGTATTGTCTTCCAAGCCGAGATCGGCGAGTTTCTTCATCAACATGCCCACGCCAGCGTCCATGTCGTAGAGGCACCCGGCGTAAACCGGATCGCTGTGCTGCTTGCCGGCGGGCTTGGCTTTGAACTTCGCCAATGTGGCCGGCAACGATTGCAACCCGGTATGGATGGCGTAGTGCGGCAGATACACGAAGAACGGGCGATCCTTGTTCTTCTCCATGAACTCCCCGGCGGCCTTCGTCAGCGAATAGATGCCCTTGGGGTTTTCCGCCTCGTTCGGCTTCCATCCGGGGAACGATTGGAAGACTGTGTCGAAGCCTTGCTTCCCGGGTTCGCCGCCGGGTTTCTCATTGAGGTGCCACTTGCCGAAGATTCCCGTGGTGTAACCTGCCGCCTTCAAGGCTTCGGCGATGGTGAAGTTATCGAGTGCGAGGCCGTTGGTATTGGGAATCGGTTTGAGCCGCATCTCTGCCTTGGGGCCGCGATCCGTGGAACCCACGGCGTACACTCCGTGGCGCGGCGAATACTGCCCGGACATCAAGCACGCGCGGCTGGGCTGGCAATTCCCCGCTCCGGCGTAACCGGCGCTGAACACCGTGCCTTGCTTCGCCAATCGATCGATGTTCGGCGTCTCGTAATAATCGCTGCCTTGGTAACCGACATCTTTCCAGCCGAGATCGTCGGCGAAAATCAGCACGATGTTGGGCCGCTTGGCGTCCGCCGCGAAAGCGGAACCGCCCGCGAGTAACACGATGAAACGGAAGAGAATCTTCATGCGAATCCTTTTCGGGTTCGTGGAGCTACTTCGCGGCGGCTTTCAACTCGGCGAAACGCTTCCGCATCTCCGCGAGTTTTTCCGCGTGCTTCGGATCGCGGGCGAGATCGTTTTCCTCGATCGGATCGCCTTTCAAATCGAATAGTTGCTCGTAGTTGAACTCGGGCCAGAACATGAATTTCCAATCTTTGCGAACCAGCGCCTCGGACGATGGAATCTTCTCTTTGTTGCCGATGGTGGCATGTTCGTAGAAGAATTCGTTGCGCCATTCGGGCTTATTCTCCGCCATATAAAGCGGGGCGATATCGCGGCCTTGCATTCCCTTCGGGGCATTCACCCCGGCGTAGGCCAACAGCGTCGGCGCGAGATCGATGTTGAGCGTAAAATCGTCGTTCGTGGTTCCGCGTGGGGCCTTGGGCATTCGCGGATCGCGGATGATGAGCGGCACGCGAATGCTTTCTTGGTGCGGGTACCACTTATCGGCCAGCAAATGCTCGGCGTGGAAATAGCCGTTATCGGTGGTGAAGATCACAAGGGTGTTATCCGCCAACCCCTGCTTCTTCAACTCGGCCAACACGCGACCGCAGGTGGCATCTACCTCCGTGGCGAGGCGATAGTAGTTCTTCATCATCTTCTGATATTTTTCGGGCGTATCGAACCGCCAACCCCAACGGATGTGCCCTTCGTTCTTCGGCCCGATGAACGGCGGCAATCGCTTCGAGGATTCCTCCGTCGCGTTCACCGGCACCGGCACTTTCACATCCGAATAAAGTGCCATGCTCTCCGGTTGCGGCAGAAACTGTTCCGGGTTGCCATCCTCGGCGTGCGTGGCGAAGAAGGCCACCGTGAGGCAGAACGGCTTCCCCGCCGGCCGCGTTTTGAGGAAGGCGAGGGCATCCTCTTCGTTCCGCTGCGTCACGTGAACCTTTCGCCCTTCGATTTCGTACCAGTGCTTGCCGAAGTACGATTTGCCGAAGTCGTACTCTTTCGCGGGGAACGCACCGTTGTGCCATTTGCCCACGTGTCCGACGTGGTACCCGGCCGCCCGCAGCAAACCGGGGTACGTTTCGGCCCAAGGTGTATCGAACTTGGTGAACGCCTTGCAACCGTGGCGGGACATGTATTGCCCGGTGAGGAGCGTCGCCCGGCTGACACCGCAGATCGAGGTGGTCGCACAGTTCTGGGTGAAGCGCATTCCTTCCTTGGCCAGCGCGTCGAGGTTCGGCGTTTTCACCACCGGATTGCCGGCGGCGCCGAGGGTATCGTGCCGCCAGTCGTCGGCGTACAGCACGAGGATGTTCGGTTTCTGGGCCGCGAATGCGGAAGCGGGAACGAAGAGTGCCGCGATCCCCAACAAACTCAGTGGAACATTGAAATGAGCCATAGTGCGTCCTATCACGGTTCGGTAGCTTCAAATTACCACAAACGTAGCGATTTCGGATCGACGCGACTCAACAAGAAACACTCCGCGGGGGCGAGAGTTCCGGCTTCAGGCATACACTTCGATCGCTTGGACGATGGCATCCAACTGGTTCGGCACTTGCACGGCGCGGTTGGCGAAGTTGGCCCGCTTCACGCCGCGTTTGCCCAGCACATCGTCGAAGGTCTTCTGATCCGAACTGTGGTAGGCCACCGTGGCGGTGGGATCCTTCAATAAGTGGGCCGTGAGGATGCACACGACCCGCTCGCCGGGGTCGATCACGCCTTCGCGCACCAGCTTCAGCAACCCGGCCACGCTGGCGGCGCTCGCCGGTTCGCAACCCAGGCCACCGGCACCGATCTTCGCCTTGGCGTCGAGCATTTCACCATCGGTCACTTCCCGCACGCATCCGCCACAGCGTTCCAAGGCCCGCAACGCCTTGGGCAGGTTCACCGGCCGGTTGATCTCGATGGCACTGGCCAACGTGTCGGCACGCTTGTCCGCGTCGTCGAGGTACTTCATGTAGACGCCGATCTTCTTGTCATCCGGCTTCCCGGCGTTCCAACGCACCCCGTTTTTCTCGTACAGTTGGTAGAACGTGTCGGCCCCCGAAGCGTTGATGATGGCGATGCGGGGGATCTTCTTGATGAGGCCGAGTTCGTGCAATTCGATGAACGCCTTGCCGAAGGCGGAGGAGTTGCCGAGGTTGCCACCGGGCACCACGATCCAATCGGGCACTTCCCAATTCAACGCTTCGAGCACACGGAGCATCACGCTCTTCTGCCCTTCCAGCCGGAAGGGGTTGATGCTGTTCACGAGGTAGATACCGAGCTGCCTGCTCACTTCCTGCACGCGCCGGAGGGCGTCGTCGAAGTCCCCGGCGATCTGCAACGTGAGGGCGTTGTGTTCCAACGCCTGGCTGAGCTTCCCGTAGCTGATCTTTCCGGAGCCGATGAACACGACCGCCCGCATGCTCTGCGAGGCGGCGCAGTAGATGGCAAGGCTGGCGCTGGTGTTGCCCGTGCTGGCGCAGGCGGCCCGGCGGGCGCCGGTCATGATGGCGTGGGTGAATGCGGCGGTCATGCCGTTGTCTTTGAAGCTGCCGCTGGGGTTCATCCCTTCGTATTGCAGGAAGGTGTTGCCCGGCTTCATCCCGGCGTACTGGCCCACGTAGTCGGCCCGCTGGCAGAGGGTTTGCCCTTCGCCGATGGTCAGGATCTTTTCGTCCGGGGCGAAGGGGAAGAGTTCTCGGAAGCGCCACACGCCGGAGAAGTCGAGCGGGTGGTTGCGGTTGGCCCACTTGCTTTCGAAGTGCTTGAGCGTTTTGGGAACGGGCAGCTTGTCCCATTCGTAGGCGACATCGAGCAGGTCGCCGCACTTCGGGCAACGGAAGCTCGTATCCATCAGATCGACGGTCGCCCCGCAGTGCGGGTGGATGCAGCGTTGGAAAGCGTGTTCGGACACGGAAGGCATTCCGGGAGAAGGTTCAAGGGAACCGGGTAATTATGCGGGAATGCCGTGGGAATGGCGAGGCGGGTTCGGGCGCCCGCATTTAGCCCCCGGTGCGGCTCACCTGCGGTGACCCTTCCACCCGGGGCTAAATGCTTTTCGGTGGGCCAAAATCCGCTCGCGGAATCGAGTCGATTGTGGTAAGATTATCTGCAATCCACAGCGAGCCACGGCCATGCCAGTACACCTATTATCTCTTTCCGACGGTCCGAGCATCGCGCTCGATAAACCGATTCTGCTCTTCGGCCGGCACCAAGAATGCGATGTCGTGTTGAACTCGAAAAAGGTGAGCCGCAGACACTGCTGCTTGGCGCAGGTGAACGATTACTTGGTGATCCGCGATTTGGGAAGTACAAACGGGATTCGCATCAACGGCGAATCGACCCGCGAAGGCAAGCTCCACCCCGGCGACGAAGTGACCATCGGCAACTTCGTGTATCAGGTCTGCGGTTCCACCCAGCCCAAGCCGATGGTGAAACCCGACGACGATTGAATGCGTGAAACACCCACCGGATGCGACGGTGGGCTCTCGCGTATTACAAATGCTAAGGCAAACAATTCACTCAAAGAC
The DNA here is from genome assembly GCA_038211045.1 of Gemmatales bacterium. Taxonomy (GTDB): domain Bacteria; phylum Planctomycetota; class Planctomycetia; order Gemmatales; family Gemmataceae; genus JALHQU01. The sequence continues at coordinate 5,926 of JBBQWA010000019.1, read as the reverse complement.
ATGCCAAAAATTCGTCATTCCCGCGAAGGTGGGAATCCAGTGAATGATTCTCAGGGAAACAGAGTGGATTCCCGCCTTCGCGGGAATGACGGGTGTGTATGGCACATTCTGACTGAACACGACCGCAATCAGGCCGCAACTGGTTCCAACGGCTTAATGTTGATCTTCCGCCCTTCGGACGAGAAGTAAACGGTACCGTTGCAGAGGGCGAAGAGGTTATCGTTCTTCGCGCGCTTGACATTGTGGCCAGGGTGCCACTTGGTGCCGTTCTGAACGATGATGATGCTGCCGGTCTTTACCGTTTCCCCGGCGAACTTCTTGACGCCGCGGTGTTTGGCGTTGGAATCGCGACCGTTGCGAACCGAGCCTTGACCCTTTTTATGTGCCATGACGCTGTACTCACTGCATTGTGCGTTGCGAATTCCGAACGGGAATCTTATCGAACCCAGAACGCGGGGCAACGGTAAAATCTTTTGGTTTGCCTCGGGGGGGGCAATTTGTTGCGGCAAGAATCGGCGGTATTGGTTCCGCATTAGTCGGCACTCGGCTAGCAGTTCCAATTTGTCGGTATTTCATGCTTTGCCGTCAAATTACTCGACAGTCTATGCGATTGTGCCCGGGAGGGGTAGGTGGGCGGAACTGAGGGCACAAAAGTCGGCTTGAGCGACGCTTCTGCTGTAAAGCATTGCCAACACGGTGGAAACGTTCGATCTTTGGATGGGGGTTTGTGCTCTGGGTGCGGAGGCACAAATGGGCTCAAATTCCCATTGGAATGATGCTGGTAGTCGAAACCGAAGGTTTGGGCGGGTGGGGGAACAACCGCCAGAATTTCTGCCGCACCCTTGGATCTGCGGAAGCTCCGCGTGATCTGCGGCCGTGAGTTGATTTCACAAAAGTGATGCATATACCCTCACGCCACCGCGAATTCCAACTCCGGATCGCGTTGCCACGATGACTCCCAATCGTGGCGTTCGAGCATTTCCACGAAGTCCGCGAGGTGCTCGACGACCGTTTCGGGGCGATAGGCGTATTTGTCCAAGTCTTCGCGTTTCGTGCCACCGCTGAGAACCAGCACGGTGTGGAACCCGAGTTGAACGCCGCCGAGGATGTCGGTTTCCATAGTGTCGCCGATCATAATGGTTTCGTCGGTGCTCAGGCCGAGTTCTTTGCGGGCGGCCCGCATCATCACCGGGCTGGGCTTACCGACGCTGAAGGCCTTCACCCCCGTGGCGGTTTCGAGCATGGCCACCATCGCCCCGCAACCGGGGCGGATGCCGCCGTTGGTCGTCGGGCAGTTCGGATCCATGTTCGTGGCGATGAGCTTGGCCCCGCGCTGGATCATCTTCACTGCGGCTTCGACCATTTCCAAATTGAACGTGCGGCCTTCGCCCACAACAACGTAATCCGGATCGGTATCGACAATCGCGTAGCCGTTTTGGTGCAGCGCAGTGAGGAGGCCGCCTTCCCCTATAACGAACGCGGTGCCGTCGGGCTTCTGCATGGCCAAGAAGCGCGCCGTGGCGATGGCGCTGGTAAAGACGTGTTCCTCTTCAATTTCGATGCCCATGCGGACGAGCTTCGCCACGACATCTCGCCGGGCGCGTTGACTGTTGTTGGTGAGGAACCGGAAGGGAATATCGCGGGTGCGAAGTTCGCGTACGAACTCTGCGGCTCCGGGCAACAGATCGACGCCGCGGTAGAGCACGCCGTCCATATCGATGAGGAAGCCGAATTTTTCCGTGGTAGCCAAGAGAATCTCTCCTTCGATGCTGTGAGCAAACTGAACGAGGAGAGGTTAGCCACTTGGAATGCAGATCGGATGCCGGATTGGGAGAAGATCCTGTGAATGCGATATAAAGCCAATTATTTGATGAACTTGGGGAATAGGCAATGTGCGGCGATTTCGTGAGGACGTGCCTGGAATCCGTGTGTGCTGCGCATTCGCCGGGCAATCAGGCGAACGGAAGTTAATTTCCCATCCTTTCTCCCGTTGCTCCCGTTGCTCTTGTTGGGAGGGGGCCGTCCCGCATCGGAACGGGGAGATGGGTTTTGATTGGTTCCAAAGCCTCTTTCCCCGCTACTCGCTTCTCGCTTCGCTGAAAGCGACCCTCTCCCGAGCGGGAGAGGGTAAGACAGAAAGCCGCAGCCCTCGCCTTAGGCGCTGTGAGCCACATCGGAAACTAAGCTCCTGCGAACCCCGTAACCGAGGGGTTCCGATTCGTGGGCGTACTCCGCAGACTCGACGCAAATCCGCCATTCGTTGCGGGCGTTCGCCAGTTCCCGCTGTTCTTCCGGGGTGAATTGGAAGGCGATCCAACCGACCATGCCGATCAGACGATCCGAAACTCGTTCGCGCAGGAACCGCCCTTCGATTTCCCTACCGAGATCGGATCGGAAGCAAATACGGCCCGCCGCGACGGTGCGGCGAAGGGTGGAACATTCCGCCAACGGTCGGCAACCCGGCAAGCCGACCCATACCGCCGCCGTGAGACGGCCATCGCCGGGCATTAGCTTACGGTACCATTCGATTTGTTTTTGTGTGGCTGGGCCGACGGTTCGGCGGGCGAAACGGGCAAGTTCTTGCATGCGGAATGAGAGTGTGTGCCGATCTTCAAATACCAAACTGATCGCGGGGCCGATGTGGACTCTCCGGTAACGATCTATGTGGCGGGAACCGGATGCCGCGGGATCGGGGAGGTCGTAATCGAAGGATTCACGCGGGGCGACCGGAGTGCAAGTGGCGGTGGTCATGGCTGCCATTCCTCTCGAGCCAACGCGGCTCTGGGAGTACGGAACCCGCGCATTGCTACGCAACGCGGTGTGCGCCTAACCTCCGTGCTGAACCTTCCGTGGGGGCGTGTGAATTGAGGGTATTATTGCTCAAAGAATTGCAAGAGCCAAGCTGTCAAGGGGAAACACCCGAGAATTTCACAAATGGCTGTCGTTACGATCGCACAAATCGGCATAAGCCAACGCGTCGCTTTGTTCAATCAACACAATTGGACACCCGAATCAATCGTAACTGCCCAAAGCATCCAAAGCCTCCTGCCGCGTTTCGTACAACGCCCAAATCGTATCGAGGGCGGTGGTGCGGAGCAGTTCCCGGATTCGGGCGTTCACCCCGGCAATGGCGAGTTCGCTCCCCTGCTGTTTCGCCAATTCGTGGCAACGGAGGAGGAACGTGATGAACGCCGAGCCGAAGTAACGCACGCCGGTGAGATCGACGATCAGATTCGCGGGCGGATTCTTCTTCATCGGCGAAAGCAGCATCTGGGCGGCCGGTTGCATCAGGCTTTCCGCCAATTGCTCGACTTCCGGCGACGGGATGATGACCGCGCAATCCCCATGGTACTTCAATAGGAAGTATTCGTTGGCGAAGATCGCTTCCGTCTGGCTCATGGCACTTTCCGAGGATTGATATTCCGGGGAGATCTCAGCCTAATCTTTCGGCGAACCAGTTGCAAGCGTTTACTTGCAAAACGAAGAAAGCCGGCGAACCGAAGTCCGCCGGCTTTGTGATGTTCAAAACATCCGGGACAATTTAGTTGCAGCCGCCGCAGCTGGGCCTGCTGAACATGCCTTTGATCTTGGCGCAGAGGCCGAGTCCAGCCCTCTTGGGGGCTTCGCAAGTGTCGCAAACGGCAACGGGAGCGGCTTCGCAGCCACCGCAAGGAGCGGCGACAGGTGCGGGAACTGGGGCTGGTGCTGGCGTCGGGGCCGCGACCATCACGCAGACCTTCACGGTCTTCTTGACGTCGACGTATTCGGTCTTTTGCACATCGACGGTTTCTTCGACTTCCTTGTATTCCGTCACCTTGACCTTGTCCTTCTTGTCCACCAACACGCACTCGACGACGTCGACCATCTTCTTGGTCGGGGTGCACACCATCATGGTGCTTTCGCCGGTCTTCTTCACTTGGACGCACTTGGTAACGTCCATCATAACCTTCTTGCTAACCGGGGTGCACTTCATGACGGTTTGAGCGACGGGGGTCGTGACGGGGACAGATTTGTTCACCGTGCGGGCCACTTGCGTGGTGACGGGGATGCACTTGTTGACCGTCTTGGCCACTTGCGTGGTGACGGGGGTGCGTTCCATCACGGTCTTGCAGACCGGGACGCATTCGGTGACGCAGGTGTACTTCATGCCGCAGGGGTTACAAGGATCGCATACGGCGACCTTATGAGTTACGGTGACCATGGTGGTCACGGTCTTCGGGGTGCAAACGTAGCTGCACACGTTGACCATGACGGTTTCTTGAACGGTCGTGTAGCTGGTGACGGGAACCATCACAGTTTCCGAAACGGTTTGGTAACTGGTGACATTCACCATGACGGTTTCTTGCGTCGTCACGTATTCGGTGACGGTGCGTTCTTCCTTCGAGGTGACCATTTCGTTCACGAAGTAGTCGTAGCTCTTCTTGGTGGGCACCATTTCGTTGACGGTGACTTCGACCTTCTTGGTCACGTTCGTAGCGACCTTGCTGGTCACTTCTTTTTCAACTTCGAAGGGCTTCATGACCTTCACTTTTTCCTTCACGGTAACGGTCTTGGCTTCCTTGACGGTAACTTCTTGGTCGACGTAGGTCGCGACCATGGCCGGGGCGCCACAAGCAGGGGCGGCAGCGGCGCAACCGCTATCGCATGCCGGGGCGGCGACTTCGCACTTGTCCTTCTTCTTGAACAGGCCACCGCCGAACGCCGAGGCGTTTGGGGTCAGGCTCAAGAAAGCCGCAGCGCCGAGGATGGCCGCCGCAAACACGCGATGCTTCATCAGAAAACTCCTTGTGAAAAATACCGGCCTTGCCCATCGAGTGTGGCGGGCGGGCCACTCAAAAACGATTTATGGCGCACCTTACGAAGGGGCAAGAAAATTTACCCAATCTTCCCAAGATGCCCAACTACACAGCACTTTAAGCATTCCGGCATCGGCCGCAACTCAAACTCTACCCAGAACGGAAATTTTTGCTGGAGCGATGGCCGAATTTGCGGATCGGGAGGGTTGGTTGTGGTGGGGCTAAGATCACTCTTATAGGATGAAACGGGAATCCCGGATCGATCCAATTCTCACCTACAATCTATGGAGCTTTCCCATCATGCGTCGCTTACCTCTCTTTTTTGCCATCTTCGCCTGCGGGATTGCCACATCCGCCCGCGCCGAAGATGGATTCATTCCACTCTTCAACGGCAAGGATCTCACCGGTTGGAAGATTCCCGATCCGCCCAGCGGCAACTTCAAGAGCGTGAAAGAAGTGAAAAACGACGAAGGCAAAGTGGTGAGTTTCGTGGCCACCGATAAGGCCGGCAAGGAAATCACTCTTTGGACGGTGAAGGATGGCACGATCGTCGGTGGCGGGCCGATGAGCCACATTTTTAGCGACGTGGAAGCCGAGAACTTCGTGTTCCGGTTGGAAATGAAGATCAACGATAAAGGAAACAGCGGCATGTTCTTCCGGGCCGGGTTCCGGCCGGGCGTTCCGAAAGGCTACGAAGCCCAATTGAACGCCACCCACGGCGACAAGATCAAGACCGGCAGCCTCTACCCCAACGGCGAATTCAAACTCGATAAGTTCCGCGATCAAATCTGCGTGGTGATGAATACCGCGGCCCACAAACCGGACGAATACTTCGTGCAGGAAGTCACCTGTATCGGCGACCAAATCACCATCGCTGTCAACGGCAAGGTCACGCTCGACAAATGGAAGGATCCGAACATGACCTTTACCAAGGGCCACTTCGCCCTACAGGGCCACGACCCCGGCAGCATCATGACCTTCAAGAAAGTGGAATACATGCCTTTGAAATAGCTGAAGGTTGAGAGTTGGAAGTTGAAAGCGGGGAGACATCGTCTCCCCGTGTTCGTGGTGTTATCCTCCCCATGAATCCCGCATCGCCCCGGTAGATGGGCCTTTCCGAGAGGGGACTT
>JBBQWA010000018.1:0-24290 GCA_038211045.1 Gemmatales bacterium | reverse complement strand
TACCGCAATCCCGTGCAGAACATCTCGCCGGAAGAGCAGGAGAAGCTGTCGCGCCCGGTGAGCGACCTGAACCTGAGCGTGCGGGCGCGGAAGTGCATGAACCGTTTGAACATCACCACCATCTCCGAACTCTGCAACCGCACCAACGACGAACTCATGGAAGCGAAGAACTTCGGCATCACCAGCTTGAACGAAGTGAAGGAAAAGCTCACCATCATGGGCCTGAAGCTCCGCGGCGAGTGATCGGATATGTTTTGGAATGTCGTCTCTCGCCTCCCGGATCGTTCCGGGAGGCGTTTTTGTTCATGCATTTTCGACATGAGCCGATCCCCCGCTGGCCCACTCCGCGAACCGGCACATACAATCCCGATGCGGACACCGCTTCAAAGGGAACGGTATGGATCAAAGCCATTGGACCGACGAAGACTTTCGGCCCCCGCCCGAGCGAACGCTCGCGGAACTCCAAGCTTCACTTTGGGGAAGGATGGCCCGCGGCGTATACGACTCGGAAACGGTCGAAGAGTTCCGCTTGTACATCACCGCCCGCTTGTATCAGGGCTTCACGCAAAGTAGCGTCGAAGATGAATTGATCGGATGGGGGATGCGATCCGAAACGGCCATCGAATTGGTGAGTTCCACCCGGATCGAGGGCACCCGCCCCGTCGAGTTCACGGATATCTATCTTGAGGGGCTGCACGTCGGGCGGGAACTCGACCCGATGAACAAGGCGAAAATTCGTGCCTCGGATCGTGCCGCCCGACACGCGCGGACGGCCCGCCGGATGATCGAGAAGGAGCTTGGCGACGTGCCGGTCGATCTCGGATACGAACCGAGCGTCTCGCCTTACCTGAGCGGCATCGCCGAGCGCCGGGCCGAAAAGAATTTCACATTGATCGCGGTCGTTGTGGCTTGCATTATCGCGGCAGTGATCGCGGGGTTTCTCCTGTTGTGATCCATCGATCCGAGTCTAAGGGAAGCGTAAGACTATGCAGGAAGATAGTCCCGAGATACCGCAACAACCCCAAGGGCAATTGCTGATCTTCCAGGATGGCGGGTAGAACCTTCAGGTTCGCCGCCGCCCGTCTGAGCGAACTTTTGATAACCAAGCAGCCTTCGCTCGTTTCCCAGCTTCGCCTACAATGCGTGAACCGTTATCTCGCAGTGTGGTGCCCGATGGATTCCGACGACGAAGACAACACCAATCCCCTCGGCCCGGCGATTGCGCTGGCCCTTGCGGCCGTCGATTTGGGGGATCGCGCGAACGCCGCCGGGGATTCGTCGGGCGCCCGCGATCTGTTCGCCTGCGCCGCGAGGCTGGTTCGCAAAGTGCGCGGCCTGAGCGAGGTGGCCGATTTCCGCTTGGAACGGGCACTCGAAGATTCGGAAGAAGAATCCGATGCCGCGGATGCCGCCGAAGCGCTCCGCGATGCCTTCGATTCCTTGCTTCCGGACGATGCCCAATTGCCCATCGCGAAGGAACCCCTCGAAGCGGCTCAACAGTTCATTCAAATGGCCATTTCCATCGGCGCCCCGGCCTACAACCTCGAAGACCGCCAAGGGTGTTTCGACGTTTACTCTTGTACCGCCCGCATGATCCTCGCCACGAATTCCGGATCGGACGACGCGCAAAAACGGCTGCGGGAGGCCCTCGACGAATGCAAAACCCTGGTCGATACTAACCAGCAAGCGTGGGCGATGCGGCGCGGCTTCGATGCGGTATTGGAAATGGCGGGGAACAGTGGGCCGAAGTTGGCCGCGCGGGAAGTGCGGCAGTTGCTGGCCACGGCGATTTCCATCGGTGCGCCCGCGTTCGATCTCGGCGACCCGCGCGGATGTTACGAGGTGTACGCTTGCACGGCCCGCCTGCTCATCAACAGCCCCAATGTGGCCGGGGGCATCAAGAATCTGTTGGGGGAAGCGCTGAAGGAAGCGGCCGTGGTTTCCGATGTCGCCCGCCAAGCGTGGGTTCTGCGGCACTCCTTCGATGCGATCATTACCGGTGCCGCCATGGATAGCGATTCCGGCGACGCGGAATAAGCCCCGGCGTCATTCTGCCGTTGGTTTGTGCCCTCAGTTTAGCACCCTCCTCCCCCCCGGGCACAAATCCCCGCCTTCGTACTGGGACAAACGCCCCGAGGTTCGCCACAATGCTGGCTGTTCCGGAGAGGGTGCGTGCCATGATGTTTCGCTAACCCGTTCTCGCGTCGAAATTTATAGCGATTGAACACCCGCTCGAATGGATCTGGCCGGGGTTCCACGCCACCGGTTGCATCACCCTGCTCACCGGGGAATGGAAGGCCCGGAAGACGACTCTGCTCTCGATTCTGCTCTCCCGTTTTGGCACCGGGGGCACAATCGCGGGCCGGCCGGTGCGGCTACCTATCACCACGAGCCACGTCGAATCGACGATCAAACAGATTAATCGCCCGGTGAAAGGGACGGAGAAATTCGTGTAGTGTCTCAGTTTGAAAATGAGAAACGGGTAATCCGCTTGGCCACCAATTCGGCATCGGCTATCATCCGGGTATGCCTACCGCCACAATGTAAAGCGATACTGCTTTGTGACACGGTCATTGTCGATGCTCAGACCGGGAAAATAAGCATTATTAAGCCACTTCCTCAGTCTCTTCATTATCACTTCGGTTATCGCCAGAAATAAGATCAAGTTTCATTAGCTTTTGAGCAATTTCGTATACGTCGCTCTTGTCCTTTTCTTTTCGTATCCCCACCGCGACAATCACGACTTTTACGTGAACCACCACATCTCCGTTTGGAAGTTCGTCTTTTTCGGCCTTGTAGACCACTCGGTAACGAGAGTACTTCATCGTGAAGCAGCCCTGCAAAGGGTCACTCAACGGCTTGTACCTCGCGGTGGGGTCACACGAAAAAAGCTCATCGATTTTATCGATGAGCCCAGCGCGCACCTTTTTGGGGAGTTTTGCTAATCCTTGTTTGGCGGACTCCGTCCATTGGATCGAGACACGTATCTTGCTCATTGAAGCAACTCCCGTTTAACATCGTCATGATCGTGGAGTCTACCCATCCGTATGTCTTCAAGGCTCTCTTGCAACATCCGAAAGGCGTTCGGGTCTTTGAGTATTTCAAGTGTATCGATCAGCGTCTGCATGGTTTCTGGATCAACCATTGCCAAGGCTTTTTTGCCATGTTTCGTTATCCAAATTACATGATCAGCGCGCAGACGCTCTGGCATCTGCGCAAGTTGGCTTCTCGCCTCAGTCATGTCGAGCGTAGTCGTGGTATTCATAGGGCATACCCTGAGTTATGAGGAGGAGGGAGTCTCCTGCGCGACCGTCGGGGAGAGAGTGGGGAGAGGTCGACGCAAGGCAATAATAGAAGACTCTTCGTATTAAATCAATAGATTTATCAACTAAAAATCAATAATCACTATAGCTTTGTATGGAGTTAGTAGTCAATTATTTATGCAGAAACTATTCATATTTAGAAAAACGACGTTGATAAATCTCAACTACTCAAGCTAATGTCAGTATGAACAAGTTACCCCTCGCCACCCGCTTCAACGTCTTGAATGCCCTCGTTGAAGGCTGCTCCCTCCGATCCACTTCCCGCATGGCTGGCGTGAGCATCAACACCGTGACGAAGTTGCTCGTCGATGCGGGCAAGACGTGCGACCAATACCAGCACGACAACCTCCGCAATCTCACTTGCAAGCGGTTGGAACTGGATGAGATTTTGTCGTTCGTCTAACTATGTCAAGAAGCACACGACGATTAAGACGACCCCGGCAGTGAAGGCGAGCGTAACGGATCATCAATGGGGCTTGGAGGAACTGGTAGAGTTGATCGACCGGCACACCGCCGACCCGCTCGGCTTGCAAAAGGCTTTCTCATAATTAAACTGAGACACGACCAAATTCTGGCCGGAAGGGGGCGCGGAAGCGATTTTGCAACTGCGTGCGGAAGTCCTCAGCGAGACCCGCCCCCCGAGGCCTACTGGATCGACCGCTGCCGAAAAACCACCGGCGAACGTCGCCAGAAAGCGACAATAGCCGTATCCGCTTAATTGCAAACCATGTCGCACACCACTTCGGCTACCTTCGCCCAACCAATTCGCTAGAATGCCCAATCGGTACCCGCGGCAGTTCTTCCCCCGAACCGGCCGTCTCCGGATAGGATGCCCCCGAATCTCATGGCGAACACACTCAAGCTCAAGAGCGATGCGCCCGCCGCTCCGCAGTTCGATCCCGCGAACCCGCTGATCGTTCAGGCGGATCGTTCGATCCTCGTGGAAGTGGATAACCCGAAGTACGCCGAGGCGCGGGATGCCATCGCGCCGTTCGCGGAACTCGAAAAAAGCCCGGAACACATCCACACCTACCGCATCAGCAACCTTTCGCTTTGGAACGCGGCCGCCGCGGGCTTCACCGCCCAACAGATGGTGGACGTACTGCGGAAGTACACCAAGTTCCCGATCCCGAACAATCTCCCGTCGGATCTTATCGAAGCGGTGAGCCGGTACGGCAGGGTCAAGTTGGTTCGCACCGAAGCGGGCGGGTTGGAACTCGTCTGCGGCGATAAACCCCTCGTGGCGGAACTCACCCGGCACAAGAAACTCAAAGAGTTTCTCAACGATCGAATCGACGATACCCGCTTCGCCATTACTCCGATGCACCGGGGCGTGCTGAAACAGGCACTCATCACCGTCGGCTACCCGGCCGAGGATCTCGCGGGGTACACCGAAGGTGCCGACTTGCCGATGAACCTGCGAACGATCGCAGCGAGCGGCTTGCCCTTCAACGTCCGGGATTACCAGCGAGAATCGGCCGACGTGTTCTACGCCGGGGGGGATGTCCGCGGCGGTTCCGGGGTAATCGTGCTGCCTTGCGGTGCGGGCAAGACTATCGTGGGCATCTGCGCCATGTGCCTGCTGCAAAAGAGCACGCTCATTCTCACCACGAGCATCACGGCGGTGAAGCAGTGGGTGCGCGAGATCATCGATAAGAGCACGCTCACCGAAGCCGACGTGAAGGAATACACCGGCGACGTGAAACAGATCGGCGCCGTCACCGTGGCGACGTACCAGATCGTGACCTACCGGCCGGGCAAGAAACGGGCCAAGGGGGATGGCGAAGGATCACCCGAGGAAATGTCGGACGAAGAGTTCCCGGATGAAGCGTCCTTCGAGAAGGAAATGGCCCGGCTGTCGAAGATCAAGCAAAGCGCTCCGGAACCGATCCTCCCGAGCAAGGACGACCCCGCCGCGTACCCCCACTTCGGCCTGTTCGACAAAGGCGATTGGGGCCTCATCGTGTACGACGAAGTCCACTTGCTGCCCGCCCCGGTGTTCCGCGTAACGGCACAAATTCAGGCCCGTCGGCGGCTCGGCCTCACCGCCACGCTCATCCGCGAAGACGGCCGCGAAGGGGATGTGTTCACCCTGATCGGCCCGAAGAAGTACGACGTGCCGTGGCGGGAACTCGAAACCAAAGGTTGGATCGCTTCGGCGAGTTGCACCGAAATCCGCGTGGCCTTGCCGGACGACGCCATCCGCATGGAATACGCCGTGGCCGATTGGCGGCACAAGTACCGCATCGCCTCCGAGAACAAAGCGAAAGATGAAGTGGTCGCGGAGTTGTTGAAGCAGAATCAGGATCAACGGGTGATCGTGATCGGCCAATACCTCGATCAGTTGCGGGCCATCGCCAAGCGCTTCGATATTCCGCTCATCACGGGGAGCACGCCCAACAAGGAACGCGAAGAGTTGTACGGCAAGTTCCGCAGCGGCGAACTCCGGCACATCGTACTCAGCAAGGTCGGCAACTTCGCCATCGACCTGCCCGACGCCAACATTCTCATCCAAGTGAGCGGAACCTTCGGCAGCCGGCAGGAAGAAGCCCAACGCCTCGGCCGCATCCTACGGCCCAAAGGCGACGGCGGCACCGCCCACTTCTTCACGCTGGTCACCCGCGATACGCGCGAACTCGATTTCGCCCATCACCGCCAGATGTTCCTGACCGAGCAAGGCTACAGCTACGAAATTCTGGATGAACGCGAGGTACACTCGAAGCGCCCCGCCGAGCCGGTGTGCGAACCCGCCAGCGAAGCGGCGTAGCATTTTCAATCCTCTCTCATGTATGGGAGAGGATTGAAAATCCTCCGATACTCGGTGGGCTCACGCCCACCGCTCACCGGCGATCAGTTCCCCTTCGGTTCGAAGCCGGGGCGAACCTTGCCATCCTTGTCGATGAGCGGCCTCGGATTCTTCACTTTACCGAGTTCGCGGGAACCGGGCGCTTGGCCATCCGTGCCCAAATCGTCTTTCATCGCGGCGATCAACGCTTCGATCGTCTTGACCACTTCGGGATTGTCGGCGGCCACGTCCTTCGCTTCGCCAATGTCGTTCGCCAAGTTGTACAACTGATTCTTCGCCATCATTGCCGTGGGCAAGTGCAGCTTCCAATCCCCGTGGCGAACCGCTTCCAGTTTCAATCCCCTGTAGAAGAAGAACGTCTCGTGGGCGGGCTTCGCATCTTTCTCGCCAACGAGTTGGGGCCAGAGATTCGCCCCATCGATCTTGCGATCCGTTGGGGCTTTGCCCCCGGCGAGCGCCGCAAACGTCGGCAGAATGTCGAACATCCCCGCGATGGCGCCCGTCTCGGTACCGGCGGGAATCTTGCCGGGCCACCATGCGATCGTGGGCACGCGCACTCCCCCTTCCCATGTGCTGGCCTTGAAGCCCCGCAGCGGTGCGTTGCTACTCCGTTGGGTTCCGCCGTTGTCGCTGGTGAAGATCACGAGCGTGTTCTTGTCGAGGCCTTGTGCCTTCAACGCATCGAAAATCTTGCCGACGCTCCAATCGACTTCTTCGACCCAATCGGAGAAGATGCCGTGGGGCGATTTGCCCGCGAACTGTTTGCCGGGGTAGATCGGAAAGTGAACCGCGTTGTGCGCGAGGTAGAGGAAGAACGGTTTGGCCTTGTTCTTCGCGATGAAGTCGGTGGCTTCTTGCGTGTAGATTTCTACGAGCGATTGTTGATCGTCCGGCAGCACGCGCTTCACCACCGTGCCGTTTCGCAATAGGGGTAACGGGGGTTGGCCCCCTTTCGGTTTGGGCAGCGGCTTGCCGAGGTCGCTCTTCACGCCATCTTCCGCCGGGCCCATGTCGTTGGAATAGGGCAAGCCGAAGTGCAGATCGAACCCTTGTTTGTTCGGCAGAAACTCCGGCTGATCGCCGAGGTGCCACTTCCCGACGATGGCGGTGCCGTACCCGGCTTCCTTCAACACTTCCGCCACGGTGATTTCCTTGGGCGAGAGGCCCGTATCGCTGGCCGGGAAGAGTACGTGGGGAATCGGCAGGCAACGCTTGGGGTAACACCCCGTCATCAGCGAGGCCCGCGACGGCGAACAAACCGGCGCCGCGTAGAAGGAGGTGAGCTTCCTCCCTTCTTTGGCCATCGCATCGAGCCGTGGCGTGCGGTTGATCTTGGAACCGAAGGGCCCGATGTCGGCGTAGCCGAGATCGTCGATGTTGATGACGACGAAATTCGGTGGGGCCGCGTGAACCATGCCCAGGGAAGCGAGGCACAGAAGAGTGAGAATGTGCGAATGCATCGAAGTGGTACTCGGAGAGGGAACGTACTTTGTTTGTACGAATTCCCCCGAGCGGCGGGTGTCAACCCGCTGAGCACGAAAACCTCAGCGGGTTGACCCCCGCCGCTCGGAACAAAACTGTTGGCATTCGCTCCCCGAGGCTGAGTCGCATACATTCAACCGTGACCGGCGAAGGTTCAACTCTCCCTATTCGTGAAGGAAATCGCATGAGCCTCACACCGTGGATCGCGTTCCTCACTCTCATTGGAGTTAGCATTTCGCCCGCAATGACTGCGGAAGCGCAACGCCCGAACATCCTCTTCGCGTTCGCGGACGATTGGGGGCGATTGGCCAGTGCATACGCCGCGCTCGATGGTGCGGGCACGCTCAGCGATTGCGTGCAGACGCCGAACTTCGATCGCGTCGCCAAAGAGGGAATCCTCTTCCGCAATGCGTTCGTGAACGCCCCTTCGTGTACGCCCTGCCGGAGTTCGATCCTATCGGGGCAATACTTCTGGCGCACGGGTCGCGCGGCGATCCTTCAAGGGGCCGTTTGGGATTCGACGATTCCCGCGTGGCCGTTGCTCTTGAAGGAGAGCGGCTACCACATGGGCAAGAGCTACAAAGTGTGGAGCCCCGGTACCCCGGCCGATGCCCCCTACGGCAAACAGGAATTCGCCTACCAGAAGGCGGGCGGTCGAATCAATCAGTTCTCGCAGAACGCCACGAAGATCGTCGCCTCGGGCAAGACCGTTGCGGAAGCCAAGGACGAGTTGCTCGGCGAAGTGCGGGAGAACTTTCGGCAGTTCCTCGCGGCCCAAAAACCGAATCAACCCTTTTGCTTCTGGTACGGGCCGACCAACGTCCACCGTTCGTGGACGGCCGGCTCCGGGAAGAAGCTCTGGGCCATCGACCCCGATACGCTGAAAGGGAAGGTGCCGCCGTTCCTGCCGGATGTCGCCGAGGTGCGCGAAGATTTGGCCGATTACTTGGGGGAAGTGGCCGCCTTCGATGCCCAACTCGGGGTGCTCTTCGAGGAGCTGAAGAAGGCAAAACAATACGAGAATACGTTGATCGCGATCAGCGGGGATCACGGCCCGCCCGGCTTCGCCCGCGGCAAATGCAACCTCTACGATTTCGGTACCCGCGTGCCGTTGGCCATTGCCGGGCCGGGGGTGAAGGGTGGGCGAACCGTGGATGATCTGGTGAGCCTGCCCGATTTGGCCCCGACCTTCCTCGAAGCTGCCGGGTTGAAAGTGCCCGACGTGATGACGGCGAAAAGCCTGAAAAACGTGTTGGAATCGAGCAAGAGTGGCTCCGTCGAGGCTTCGCGCGATGCGGTGTACGTCGGCCGGGAACGGCACGTGGAGATGGCGAGAGCGGAGTATCTGCCGTACCCGCAACGGGCGATCCGCACGCCCGAGTATCTCTACATTGTCAACTTCCACCCCGAACGCTACCCCATGGGCGAGCACTACAACTTGGCCCCGACCGATAAAGCCCCCACGGAACAGCAACTGAAAAACACCACGTTCATCACGCTTCCAGATGAAGACTCCGGGCCGACGAAAGCGTGGATGGTGTTGAACCGGGATACGTCCCTCGGCAAGCCGCTCTTCGACGGCGCTTACGGAAAGCGACCCCGCGAAGAACTCTACGACGTGAAGAAGGATCCGTACCAAATGAAGAACTTGGCGGGCGATCCCGCCTTCGCCAAAACTGCCAAAGCGTTGGAAGAACGGTTATTCGCGGAACTCAAACGTTCCAAAGATCCCCGGATGATCGACAACGGCAAATACTTCGAATCTCCCCCGCTCGCCGGGCCACTGCCCGACGACGTTCCGCACCCGAAACGCAAGTAATTGTTCTACTTTCTTATCCCCCTCTCCCCGCTTCTCGCTCCGCTCGAAACGACCCTCTCCCTCAAGGGGAGAGGTTGAAATAGATTCACCCCACAACCCGGAACTTCCCATGCATCGTCGAAAGTTCTTCGCTTCCACCGCCGCGGTTGCTGCGGTTTCCGCAATTCCCCTCCGCGCGGAAGAAGCGCCGAAGCCCACACGAAAGCAACGCATCGGCGTGAGCACCTATTCGTTCTGGCAGTTCAAGAACAAGGATTTGCGCGACATCGAGAAGTGCATCGACCTCGCCGCCGAGTGGGGCTTCGACGCCGTGGAAATCCTCGCACGACAAATGGAAAACGAAGACAACGCCACGCTGCAGAAGTACAAGCAACGCGCCTTCAAGCACGGCATTTCCCTCAACGGCTTCTCCACGCACCAGAGCTTCATGTACCCGGATGCTGCGGAACGGAAGAAGAACGTCGAACTCGTGTGCAAGCAGATCGAACAGGCGTATGCGATGGGCATCCCCACCGTGCGCGTGAACACCGGCACTTGGAAGACGAGCAAGGATTTCGACGAGCTGATGAAGAACAAGGGGATCGAGCCGCCGATCAAAGGTTACACCGACGACGACGCCTTCCAATGGGTGGTGGATGGCTACAACGCCTGTTTGAAGACGGCCGAGAAGTGCGGCGTGGTACTCGGCCTCGAAAACCACTGGGGCTTGGGCCGCACCCCGGAAGGCTTGATGAAGATCGTGAACGCGATCGATTCGCCGTGGTTGCAAGTGACCATGGACACCGGCAATTTCTTCGACAACCCGTATGACAAACTCGAACTGCTCGCACCGAAGACGTGCCTCGTGCAAACCAAAACGTACTACGGCGGCGGCCTCTGGTTCAGTGTCGATATCGATTACGCCAAGGTCGCGGCGCTCTTGCGCAAGCACAAGTACACCGGCTACCTCTCGCTCGAATTCGAAGGCAAAGACGACCCGATGACCGCCATCCCCAAGAGCTTGGCCATGTTGAAGAAGGCATTCGAGTGAAATTGGGATTCTCCTTCCCGGGGCAACGCCTTGATCGCCACTTCCCGCCTCGATTCGATAGAGCTGCGGGTGGCACCCAGAATGATGCCTAGCATGACAGTCTGTAAGCTATCCAAATCGAGATCGAGCCGAATCGTCATTCAGACCAGACCCACGGGAATTGCCTCATGAAATCGCTGGTGATTTCAGAAATATTCCCACCGCGGGTGGGTGGCAGTGGCCGCTTTCTTTGGGAACTTTATTCGCGGTTGCCGCCGGGAAAATTCGAATTCCTTGCCGGGGCGACGCCCGGCGATGTCTCCTTCGATACCGAGCACTACTCACATCGAATTGTTCGTTGGCCACTTTCGATGTTTACACCGGGAATCCGCAGCCTTCGCAACGCCCGTTTGTACTGGAAGTGGGTTCGTTCGATCCGGACAATGATTCGTGATCGTTCGTACCGATCTTTGCATTGTGCCCGCATCCTGCCGGAAGGATTCACGGCATACCTGCTGAAAAAAATCGTTGGCACCCCCTACCTCGTTTTTGCTCATGGCGAAGACTTGAGCGGTGCCGCCACCAGCCGGGAACTCACATGGATGGCCCGTCGCGTGCTTTCGGGTGCAAGCGGTATCATCGCGAATAGCCTGAACACCGCCCGATTGGTGATCGAGGAGTGGAATGTTCCCTCCCGCAAGGTGAAGCTAGTACACCCCGGGGTCGATCTCTCCCGATATCGCCCGCAGGATCCCGAAGAATCCTGGCGATTGTCGCAAGGGTGGTCGGGACGCACCGTCATTCTCACAGTGAGCCGATTGCAGGCCCGCAAAGGGCAGGACATGATGATCCGGGCACTCAGCGCGATCCGGGCGAAGCTCCCCGAGGTGCTGTATGTGATTGCCGGGGATGGCGAAGAGGCCGAGCGCCTACGAAACTCCGCCCGTGAACAAGGCCAATCCGAGCATGTGCAATTTATGGGAGAAGTTTCCGAGGATGATAAGATCCGCCTGTATCAGCAGTGCGATCTATTTGTCATGCCGAATCGTAAAGTGGGCGCCGATTTCGAAGGGTTCGGCATGGTGTTGCTGGAAGCCCAAGCGTGCGGGAAACCGGTGCTCGCGGGAGATAGCGGAGGAACCTCGGAAACCATGAAGATTCCTGACACCGGGCGAATCGCTGACTGCACCACCCCGGAAACGCTGGCGCAAGCGGTGATTGCACTCCTTTCGAATCCGGCGGAACTCCGATCGATGGGTTGCCGGGCGGCGGCTTGGGCGGAAGAGTTCGATTGGCCACGAACCGTAGAAAAGGCAACAGCGTCATTCCGCGAACTGTTTTCAGAACTGTAATGGAAGTACAGGCTTCGACAACAGGCAATTGAATGTCGGGTGTTCAATTTCAGTCACCCCCACCCGCTTCTCGGCGCGAAGCCACATCGGCGGGTGGGGGCGAAGTTCCAAGCCCGATGGTCAATAATGGCTTTGTCACTTACGGGGACGAAGAATCCATCTATCGCGAAATGACCCAGCAAGATCCGCAAGAGCGTGCCACGGTGATTTTGCCAAGCAACAAGCGGTTACACTTGGAACTCATATTGTAACTCTGAGGCTAATTTTTATTTTAGTGTCGGTTGTACCAATCGACTCGCAAGCCAGCCAGGATCGGTGTATGTGCGGTATCGCTGGCGTTGCCTTTTCAGACGCCAATCGACCACCGGAGTCCGAACCCTTGCATCGCATGGCCCATGCTATCGCGCATCGCGGGCCGGATGGCGCCGGTGAGTTCCTCGCTCCAGGGCTCGGCCTTGTTCACCGTCGCTTGGCGATTATCGATCCCGCGGCGGGCCAACAACCCCTTGGCAACGAAGACGGAACAATCCAAATCGCGTTCAACGGCGAGATCTACAATTTCCCCGAACTCCGCCAGCGTCTGATTGCCAAGGGCCACCGGTTTCGAACGCACTCCGATACGGAAGTGATTGTTCACTTGTATGAAGAAGTCGGGGAAGATGTTGTCCGCGGATTGAATGGCATGTTTGCCTTTGCTCTTTGGGATTCCCGTCAGCGCAAGCTTCTCCTCGCTCGTGATCGCCTTGGCATCAAACCCTTGTATTTCCAAAGGAATACCGAGCGAATCCTTTTCGGATCCGAGCCGCGTGCCATCCTGGCGTATGGCGACCATCCTCGGGCCGTGGATCCCTTCGCCTTGGATGACTACCTCGCATTCGGCATGGTCATCACGCCGAAATCGATCTACCAGGGCATCGAACAACTTCCGCCTGGGCATACGCTGGTTTATCATCCCGGTAATCGGAACGCTTCAGCGAAATGTTACTGGAAGCTAGAGTTCCAGCCCGATCCCAGGCCGGAATCGGAGTGGATTTCTCAACTTAGTGCGGCGGTCGACGCCTCGGTGAAGTCGCATCTGATCGCAGATGTTCCGGTCGGTGCGTTTTTGTCGGGAGGTGTGGATTCGAGTGCGATTGTTGCCTCGGCGGCCCGGCAAACCAGCGAACCCCTGCGCACGTTCTCCATCGGATTCCGCGAGGAGAAATTCTCCGAGCTACCGTATGCTACAGTGATTGCCGAGCAGTACCGCACGATTCACCGGCAGGAAATTCTCACCGCAGATGCGGCCGCTTCTCTGGAAGCCCTCACCGCCGCCTTCGATGAGCCGTTCGCAGACGTTTCCGCGATCTCCATGCTGGCCGTATCCCGGTTCGCAGCGGAATCGGTGAAAGTGGTACTCTCGGGCGATGGTGGCGACGAGTGCTTCGGGGGGTATTTACGTTATGCCCACGATTTGAAGGAAGCCAGTATTCGTAGGCTCCTCCCGAAAGCCGTTCGAAAATCCGTGTTCGGGACTCTCGGTCAATGGTGGCCCAGTTTCGAGTTCTTGCCGCGGCCGTTGCGATGGAAAAACGCCTTGATCAACCTGGGCCTCGAAAATTCCTCGGCATACGCCAACACCCTCAAACAATGTCGGTCGCCACTGCGGGAGTTGCTGTTGAATCCGGAGATCCGCCGAGCTGTGGCCGGGTGCGTCCCCAATTCGCGACTGGTGCAGGCCTATGAATCGGCACCGGCCTGGGATCCACTGTCCGGGATGATTGCGGCCGATTTCGCGGTCACGCTGCCCGATGATTATCTTGTGAAAGTGGATCGGGCGAGCATGGCCAACGGCTTGGAGGTGCGCCCCCCCTTGCTCGATCATCAACTCGTGGAACTGGCCGCCCGCATTCCCTCGCGTTTCAAGATTGCGAACGGGGAACTGAAGTCCATTTTCAAGAAGTCGCAGCGGGAGCGTATCCCGCGTGCTATCCTCGGCCGACCCAAGCAGGGGTTCGTGATCCCGGTCGAGGAATGGCTCCGGGGACCGCTCGCCCCCATGATGCGCGATACGATCCTGGGTTCCAACTCCCGATTGGACGGTTTAATCGATCGCCCAAAAGCGAAGGAACTATTAGAATCGCACATTGCTGGCCGAGGTGACCATGGGCGAGTACTCTGGTCCCTCATTGTGCTGGCCCGATGGGCCGAACACCATATGTCCGTGTGAAAGGTCCGCGGTGTTTAACGAGTTCACATCACCGATCCGCGTTGCGTTCGTCGTCCACAAGATGCAAGTGGCCGGGGCGGAAGTCCTTGTCCGGGAGACGATCCACCGGCTGGGCCGTAGCATCGAACCGACTATCTTTTGCCTCGATGCCATCGGTTCGATCGGCGAAGAGTTGCTGGCCGAGGGCGTTCCCGTGATCTGTTTGAACCGGATCGCCCAAGGCCGCGATCTGGGCGTATCCCGGCGAATGGCCCACGAAATCCGGGATCGGAAGATCCAAGTGGTTCATGCCCATCAGTACACTCCATTCTTTTACGCCGCGTTGGCCAAACCCCTCACCGGATTTTCCTTTCGATTGATTCAAACGGAGCATGGTCGGCACTACCCCGATACTGTTTCTCCCATTCGGCGTGCGGTCAACCGCTTGATCCTGGATCGGCTGGCGGATGCCGTGAATGCCTGTTGCCAATTCAGTGGTCGGGCACTGAGCCGCGTGGATGGCTTCCGAGGGAATCGCATCGAAGTGATCGACAACGGCATCGATTGGAACAGCGTGGCAACGAACCCCGATCGTGCGGCCTTGGGCCTGGATCCCACCCGGAAGTATGTGGCTTGCGTAGCCCGTTTCCACCCGGTGAAGGATCATAAAATGCTCCTGCGTGCATTTTCTTCAGTTGCGAGCGAAGTTCCCGACGCCGACCTTCTCTTAGCCGGGGAAGGCCCCGACCAGGGCTATCTTGAAGAACTCGCCCAATCGCTCGGGATCGCCGAGCGGGTGAAGTTCCTTGGGGTGCGCCATGATGTTCCACAAGTGCTCGCGGCTTGCGATGTGTTCGCACTCACGTCCATTTCGGAGGCCGCCTCGCTCACTCTCATGGAGGCAATGGCAGCGGGGCTTCCTTCGGTGGTCACAGATGTGGGAGGCAACCCGGAAGTTGTCCGCCGGGATGTCGACGGCTACTTGGTTCCTCGCGGAGATTCCAAAGCCTGTGCCCTGGCCCTGATACGATTGCTCACCGACAAACAACTCGCATATCGAATGGGATCATCGGCGAAAGCCCGCGCTCGGGAATGTTTCGATTTGAACCGCACCATTGCACGCTACTTTGGCCTTTATAAACACTACGTTTTGAGATAATGAGCCTACAGTAGCACCCCGTTGATGAACGTAGCCGTTCTATCTGTGCGCAGGGTAAAGCGGCAATCGAATCTACCCTTTCTTGGGTATCTTCTTCGCCTTGATTTTTGTCACAGGGATTGGCTTCTTCTTGGCCGGCTTCGTGCGGGTTTTGGTCGCCCTCGGCGCGGGTGGTACGTCGCCGAATTCGATGCCGAAGATGGCCCCGAGGTCGTCCGCAGCGATTGTGTTGACGCCTCTCTTGGTACCGACCGGTGCGGTCGGGATCGCCTGTTCGATCAATTCCTTGTGATCGACGGCGCGGAGGAGAAACAGCAACTCCGGCGACGAATCGAGGCGGTTGCCGACGCCGTACATCACCGCGGCGATGTGCTTGCACATCCCAGCGTAATCCGGGCAACTGCACTGCATCTCAATCTCTTTCGGCTTCGGGAACAGCCCCCGATCCCGATTCGTCACCAATTCCATCACCGCTTTCGAGAGCTTGCCTTGCAGCAGTTCGACGAGAGTGCCGATTTTGCCCGCGCATTGTTCCTTCAAAGCCGACCAATTCTTTTTCGGTTGCGCACCAATGTCGATTTGGATTTCGTACAGCTGCGAACCGCTGACGAGTGCCTTGATTCGCCCCTTTTCGATCTTCAGATCGACCACCGAGCCGTTGCGAACGTAGGTTCGACCCCGCGGCAAGCGGTTCTCGAAATCGCTGTAACCTTCCAGATTGGTACACCACGCTTGGCCCCAGAAGGTGGACGCGATGGTTCGGCCTTCGATGTTCACAGGCGAAGAATTCTGCCCTTTTTTCGACCGCCGGGCGACTTCCTTCAACGCATTGGCACGCCGCTTGGCCACAGGAACGTACGGCTTGAATTGGAACCAGCTCATAGATGTCCTTTTCTATTCGATGGCCTCAGCCATCGCTCGCTTGACGAAGATCCAACTTCACGAATCGCAGTAAGGTATCATTGTCCATCTCGGTAAGCAAGGTTTCGCCCGAACTTCCTTCGCCGATGGCATCGTCCGCGACGCGGCTCTTCCGCTCGATCATTTCGTCGATCCGTTCTTCGACCGTGCCCCGGCAGATGAACTTATGAACCAGCACATTCTTCTTCTGGCCAATGCGGAATGCGCGATCTGTCGCTTGGTTTTCAATCGCGGGGTTCCACCAACGGTCGAAGTGGATCACGTGCGAAGCGGCCGTGAGGTTCAGCCCGGTGCCGCCCGCCTTCAGCGAAAGCACGAAGAACGGCGGGCCGTCTTCCCGTTGGAAATGATCGACGAACTCCTTGCGTTTCTTGACGGTCGTTCCGCCGTGGAGCACCAATCCGGATCGGCCGAAGAGCGTGGCGAGGTACTCGGCCAGGGGTTCGGCGATCTCGCGGAACTGCGTGAACACGAGAACCTTCTCTTGCCGGGAAGCGATCTCCTCGGCGATCTCCGCGAGCCGCCGGAACTTGCCGCTGCGGTCGGCGATGTAGTCGTTCGTGCCGGTCACTTGTGCGGGGTGGTTGCAAATCTGCTTCAATCGCATCAGTTGGGCCAACACAATCCCCCGACGTTGGATGCCGTCGGCCGATCCCAATTGCTCCTTGAGATCATCGACCGCGTGTTGATAGAGGGCCGCTTGATGCTTGCTCAGCGTGCAGTAGGCTTTGACCTCCGTCTTATCGGGCAGATCGGAGATCACCCGTTTGTCGGTCTTCAACCGCCGGAGAATGTAAGGGCGCACGAGATTTCGCAGTGGCTCGAACGAAGCGGTCTCGGAGTTCTGCAAACGCTTGATGAACGAACCGAATTCCTTGGCGGTGCCCAAGAGTCCGGGGTTGAGAAAATCGAACAGCGACCACAAATCTGACAAGCGATTCTCGACGGGCGTTCCGGTCATGGCGATCCGGCTACCGGAGTTGAGTTCCTTCACGGCTCGCGTCTGCTTGGTGCCGGAGTTCTTGATCGCCTGAGCTTCATCGAGAATCGCCAGCCGCCAGCGGTGCTGTTTCAGCCACTCCATGCGGACGAGCATGCCGTAGGTGGTCACGATCAAATCGAACGAGTCGGCCTCGTTCGCACCGAAATCGCCCGTGCTCGCTTCCGAGGGATGCACCACGGCGAAGGTGATGCTGGGCGAGAACTTCGCCAGTTCCGATTTCCAGTTCGCGATCAGCGATGCCGGTACGACCAACAGGCTCGCATTCTTCCGACCGTCTCGCTTCAGATCGAGTAGCAACGCGATCACCTGCACTGTTTTGCCGAGGCCCATATCGTCCGCCAAGCAAGCTCCCAATCCCAAGCGGGCAACGAATCGCAACCACGAATAGCCGGTGCGCTGATAGGGGCGAAGTTCCGCCTTCAACTCCGGTGGGGCCGCGTCATGCTGGGTTTCCGGTGAACGCAGCCCGCGAAGAACCGAATCCAACTCCGCACCGGCGGTGAGGCCCGTCCATTCGCGGATCGCCGCCTGGCTTTCGTCCTCTTCTTCTTCGACGAGGTTCGCCCCGGAGAGCAATCGCATTCCGGCGAAGAACGAAATACCATCGCGGCGAACGTTCTTTTCGACACCCTTCCAGTGCTCCAACGCCTGTTGCAACTTCTCGCGATCAACTTCGACCCACTTCCCTTTCAGCGGGATCAAGCCGCCGCTCGCTGCGAGCAACTGGGCGATTTCCTCCGGGCCGAGCGTTTCGCCATCGAGGCTGACGCCGACCGAAAAATTGAGCATCGAAGCGGCACCGATGCTGGCGGAGTTCTTCGAATTGATCTGGACGCTAACGCGGGGCCGCGCCGGCTTCTTGGCGTTCCACCAATCGGGCACGCGAACGATCAACCCGCTCGATTCGAAGAGCGGGATCGCTTTCAGGAAGTCGTACGCTTCCCGCGGTGACCATGCGAGAGCGTGATAGATTTCCCCGGAATCGACGAGCCTCTGGATCAACTTCGAGGATTCGGCCGCTTTGGAAATCGGAAGCAGCAACGCCAGCATCGCCTCGCGTTTCTGTTCCCCAGCATACTGCTGCAATGCGCGGCCCAACGGTTCGTGCTTCACCTTGCCCTGCGGCGTCAGGCCGTTGGCGAACGTGGCGAGAAACGCGAACGGCCGTTCCGCATCCCGCTTGTTCTCGGCGAGGTGGAAGGTCACGCGGCCGACGAATCGCCAGTGCGGGTTGCGCTCCTGCAAGTATCCCCGAGCGCCGCCGGGATGCATGCCGATTTCGCTGCGGGTCAACGCATCGAGATCGCTCCACCGATCGGAAAGGACATCCGGCGTGAGATACTCCAACCCGGTCATGGGCGGGGCTTGGAGAATGGCCCTTTCGAACTCGTCCGAGGGGGGCGGCAGTGCGGGGATCGTTTCGCCCGGGTCCCCCATCGCGGCTTTGCAAAGATTCGAGAGATAGTGCCTGGCGATCGAACGGGCGAAATCGAAAGACGGCGGCAACACCGCGTCCATCTCTACGCTGGCGGAGCGGAGCATCCCCCGGGCTGCACTCTCCGCGTAGGCTTCGACCAAATTCTTCGAGATGTTCCGGTCCGGGGCTTGGCCGAGCGCTTCCCGAACGAAGAAATGCCCTTGGGGTGTGATCATCAACTCGTGCATTGTGGGCCACTCGCGGTGTCGAGTGGTTGTTCTATTGGGCTGGCGTGCAAAATCGTGAAGGGACAGGTGAGCCGTGGTAACGCAGCGGGCAGGAATGCTCTCGATCCCCAGAGTTGAGACTTCAATTCGGCCACGGCGCTGAGCCGTGGAAAACTTTGTTCCTTCCGCTTCTTGGATCAATTGTGGGCCGTGGCCTTCGAGTTTTCCCAAGGTTATCCCGGGGTTCTTTTACGGGCGCGGGTCGGGCAACTCGCAGCGATAGAGTTGGTATTCCCCCGCTCCGGTGATGAAGAGGGTTCGGTTGCCTTTGCCACCGAAGGCCAGGCCGCTGATGTTCCTCGGTACGCCGAGGATCATTGCGATCACTTTCTTGCCGGTGGGGTCGATGACGGCAACCGCTTCGCCCGAGTTGTGCGATTCCGCCCCGGCGATGTAGATGTTCCCTACCGAATCGACGGCGAGTCCTTGTAATCGCCCGATCCAGCCGGTGAGGTTCTTGGCACCGTCCTTGGCCGGGGGCAGATCCTTGAAATCGGGTTTCAAATCCTCGGTTTTCAAGAAGAGTTCCCCTTCATTCGGTTTTCCATTTTCGTCGATGGGGAAGCGCCAAACGCCGCGCTTGTCCACGTTGGGAATCTTGGATGCAACGTAGAGCCAATCCTGTTTCGGGCTGAGTCCGACGCCATAAGTGTGAACGATCCGGGGCGTATGCACGACCACTTTGCCGCCGGGGGCGAGGCTGCGGGTACCGCCGTCGGGAAAACCACTCCAGTAAATGGTGCCGTTCTTGTGAACGGTGAGGAAGTGCGGGGTGCCGACGTTTTCATCGGCGAGCACGGTCGTTTTCCCATCGGGGGAAATACGGGAAATTCGGGCCGGTTCCTTTTCCGCGACGATCAGATTGCCTTCGGGATCGACCCCCAAGCCGACGGCGCGATCGATCTCGCGCAGAGTCTCGAACTTGTCCGGCAGTGTATACGCCACGAGTTTCTTGCCGACGCGATCGGAAATGATGAGGCGATCCTTCCACCAGACGATGCCGGACGCGGTGAAGGTTGGGCTGCCCGGCACCTTCTCGGCTTGGAAGATGTTCGAGGGCGGTTCGGCCGCCGCGGCGACCGTGGCCAAGGAAAGGAGGAGTGGGAGCATGTTGCGCTTTTCTTCTAGGCCAGCACTTCCGAGATCACCCCGTTGCTTTCCTTGAAACTCGTAACGGGGCAACCGAGTTGTTGCAAGATCGTGAGGTACAAGTTCGACATCGGTTTCTTATCTTGTTCGAACTTCACGTGCTGGCCGTGTTTGAAGCCGAGTTTGTTGCCGCCGGCGAGGATCGTGGGGAAACTCTTGCCGGAGTGGCTGGAAATTTGGGCGCCGCCGAAGAGCAGTACGGTGTGATCGAGCAGTGTGCCGTCTTTGGCTTGAATGCCCTTGAGCTTGTCCAAGAGGCGGGCGAGGCAACCCACGAGCATGGCATCCCTGGTTTCGAGCACTTTCGCTTCGGGGGAACCGGCGGGGCCTTGGGCCTTGTGGTGAACGTCGTGCGCACCGCGGATCGGCGCTCCACACGCTTGGGCCCAGTCTTTGTACTCGTCGTAGTTCGGGCCGCCTTCGCCACCGAGGCTGTGCGTGACCACGCGGGTCATGTCCGTTTGGAAGGCGAGCGCGATCAAATCCATCATCAGTTCGATGTGCTCGCGCATCTTGTTCTTGCCCTGCGGCTCGGTCTTCACGCTCGCTTCGTCGAACTTCGGCCGGCCGCGTTTCAAGATATCTTCGCTATCATTCAACCGCTGTTCCACATCCCGAATCGATTCCAAGTATTGATCGAGGCGGGTACGGTCGATGTGGCCGAGATCGCGTTGGAACTCCTTCACGCTGCCGAGGGCGGTATCGAGGATGCTACGGTTCAAGTTGATGCGGGCCTTGGCATCTTTGAGTTGGGCGGCATCGGCGGGCGGGAACAAACGCTCGAACACCTCGCGATAGCTGGCGGTGGCGGGAATGTCCACGCCCAGTGAATTCCGGGAGAGTGTGGACGTACCGACGCCGCCGGAGTGGGAGAGGGCCAACGAAGGCAGCCACGTGGCGCCGAGGTGCTTGACTGCAACCTGATCCATACTCACGGT
Source organism: Gemmatales bacterium (assembly GCA_038211045.1). Classification (GTDB taxonomy): domain Bacteria; phylum Planctomycetota; class Planctomycetia; order Gemmatales; family Gemmataceae; genus JALHQU01. The sequence goes on along the minus strand of JBBQWA010000018.1, from coordinate 3,437 downwards.
GTTGCTGATCGTGCCGGGGGTGAGGTTGATGTTGTGACCGGTGAGCCAGTTGTAGGGGTGAACGTGACCGCTGATGCGGCCTTGGATGTGCGAAAGGTTCGTGAGCACGGTGAACTGATCGCGCATCTTTTCGAGCGGCTTGTGCGTATCCGCGAGGGTGTATTGGAACCCCGTGTCTTTCGGGAACCACGCGTTCCTGCCGATGGCGCCGGGGATGTAGAAGCACGCGAGGCGGCGCGGTTCTTTCTCGCCGGTGGTGGCCGCCTTGGTGGTGCCCCCCATGATTTCGAGGTACGGCAGTGCGAGCGTGGCCCCGAAGCCGCGGAGCATGGTTCGCCGGGTGATGGAATGCGTTTTCGGGTTCATCGTATTGCCCTCCTGAATCGAACAACTCGTGGCCTACCGCAGATCATTGTTCCAAGAACGCCTTGGACTTCACCACCGCCTTCAGCAGATCCCGCATCGGGTAGCCTTTCGGCTCGGTCGCCTTCATGATCGCCGCGATCTCTTTCGTATCTTCGACATCCGGCTTGCGGCCCGTCGCATAGAGCATCAAGTTCTTCATCATACCGCGGATCATGTCCGCTTGGTATCGCGTGGCGATCAACTGCTTGAACTCGGCGAAGGTTTTGAATTCCTCGCCGCGGGGCAGCTTGCCGGTGGTATCCACGGGTCGCGTCGCTCCGACGCCTTTCCAAGCGATGCGGCCATCGAGTTCGCCACGGGCGTAACTCTCGTGTTCCACGTCGCGCCAACGGCCACTGATATCGAAGTTCTGCAGCGCAAAGCCAGCGGGATCGATCGTGCGGTGACAGACGGCGCAACGCTTGTCTTCCTGGTGGATTTTCAGCAACTCGCGGAAGGGCTTGCCCTTGTTTTTGCCGTCGGAGGGATTGAGTTCCGGTACTTCCAGCGGTGGTGGCGGTGGCGGATGGTCGAGCACATGGCGAAGTACCCATGCCCCGCGGTAGATCACCCAGTTATCGCCCATCCAACAGAGCATCGATTGAATCCCGGCATGGCTGAGGATGCCGCCGCCGCGAGGATCGTCCGGCCGGAGTTTCACCATGCGGAGTTCGCCCCCCTCGATGCCCGGATATTCGTAGTGCATGGCGAGGGTGTCGTTCATCATGGTCCAATCGCTGGCGATCAACTCCCGGGCGGGGCGGTTCTCGGCGAACAAACGGGCGATGTAGGAAACGGTTTCGTCCTTCATCGACGCTTTGAGGTATCGGCCCCACCGGAAGTCTTGTTTGTTGAGATGATCTTGGGCGACGGTGATCGGCTGTTCCAGTTCCAACCACTGGAATACGAAAGGCCTCGCGAAAGCGCGGCTTCGCGGGTCGGCCATCAAGCGATCCACTTGGGCATCGAGCACCGCCGGGTCGCGCAGTTTGCCCGCCGCGGCGAGCTTGCGAAGCTCGGCATCCGGCGGTTCGCACCAAAGCATGAAGCTCAATCGAGAGGCGATGGAGTGCTGCGAAATCGCGGGGGCTTTGTGGGCCGCCGAAGTCAGGTAGCGGAACGGAGCACTCATCAGCACCGACTGAAACGCGGAGCGCATCGCGGGATCGAAAGTCATTCCTTCCGCACGGAGCTTCTGGTACAGCTTCAAGAACGGGGTGCGTTCCGCATCCGAGGCGGGCCGACGCCAAGCGCGTTCGATCCATAAGCCGAGGAGCTTCTCGGCGTACTCCGGGCGATCCTTCGCTTCGCCCATATCGGCTTTCCACTCCGATGGAGGCCAAGATTTTACGAAGAGCGGTTCGATCTCGATCCGTTGCAGCACGATATACGAGCACGGTTGCTTTTCCGGGGGGAGCGCTTTACGGTCGAAGCTGGGGCGGAACAAACCGGTGCCGCCGGGTATCGGCGGTTGATCGGCCCGGCTCTTATCTTCGTTGGGAAAACCTTCGACCGCATACGGGATTTCCACCTTGTTCGACAGCGAGATGGTCACGCCCTTGTTGGTGATGGCCAAATCGCCGAGTTGAACTTCGTACGTCAGTTCTTGCGGTCGATCGAAGGTTCCGGTGATCTCGCGGAACTCGAGATCTTTACCGCCCACTTCCACCCACAAATGGGAGTTGGGAACCTTGTACTCCGTGGGCTTCATCGCCGAAACAACGAGTTTCAACCTCAGTACGCCTTGTTTGTCGGGCGTGGGTGGTACGGCGAACGTGAGCGAATCGCGGTCGCCGGGGGCGCGCGGCTCGATCAGCAGGCCCATACCGAGTTTCGTGTTCCCTAGGCTTTTGGCCGTCACGCCGTGGGGCTTCCATGAGTCCAGCACTTTCTTCGAATCCTTTACGTCGCGGAAATCGGCCGCGATGATTGCTCCGGCGGCCGGTTCGAGGAATCGCAGCCCATCGACGGCGCGGCGGGACGTACGCATCCATTGGGCGACCGAATCGGCGGCGTCTTGCAAACCCTCGGCGCCGGTATCGAACCCGGCAGTGGTGCCGTCTCCGGGCAGCGAGGCGGCGAAATCGACATCGAGGCCCGTAATGTCCCGCAAAGCGGCCGCTTGTTCCCGTCGGTTCAGCCTGCGTGTGCTGCCGCTACCGAGGGCCTTCTGATTCTTGGAGATCCACTCGAGCAGTCCCGCCTTCTCCATCGCGGTGGGTTGCGGGTTTTCTTTCGGAGGCATGTCGCCGAGGGCGATCCGCTGGTGGATCATCGTCCAAAGGTTGCGATTCTCGGCATTCAACCCGGTGAGTTGATCGAGGCGGAGTTCCGATTCCCGTTTGTCCGCGCCGTGGCATGAGGTGCAGTGCTTGTTCAGAAACGGAGTGACGTTCTTTTGAAACGACTCGCCTTCGGCGGCGTGCAAGGGAAGGACGACCATGCCGAAGGCGATGACCGTTAGAACAATTCTCGGAAAGGTATTCAATTGCATGTGGTATCGGAACGAGTACTTGGGTGGGATTTCAAAGCTCGGGATAAGATACCATTTTCATGTAGAAGCCATGGATTGGTAAGGGCACTTGTAACAATTCGTACCGGATTGCGCAGAATTCAAATCGCGGTTGCGCGGAATGTTGATTTTCATCAGCGTTCGCGATCGTTCCCGATCAACCCTCAATCGCGCGAAGGTCGGATCACTACTCAAGCAATGCCCTCGGCAAATTTTGGCGGGCTTCACGATTGACACCGTGCTCGGGCAGTGTACGCTATGACGCAGAAGTCATGCAGTTTGCTGACAATTCGCAAGGAAGTTCTCGGTGTGAAGCATCCCGCTTACGCAGAATCGGACGATCCAGAACTTTACCGCATCGGCCGATCCCGCCTGCCTCTGGCGGTGCTGGCCGCCGGGGTAGACGGCGCGGTGCGGCGGATCGGCCGCACTTACGAAATCCGCGGCATGGTCGAGAAGGTGACGAGTTTTAGCGATGCGGCGGGTTCGACCGTGGTGAACGAGGTGCGGAACGGGTACA
>JBBQWA010000017.1:0-24372 GCA_038211045.1 Gemmatales bacterium | reverse complement strand
GTACTGGTGAGCCGGGAGCGACAGCAACCGTTGGTAGGAAAATCCACCGGTCGCTTCCGGCTCGCAAGTGTTGTTGGGTATTGGTGAGCCGGGAGCGTCAGCGACCGGTGGTAGGAAAAACACACCGGTCGCTTCCGGCTCGCAAGTGTTAGTTAGGTATTGGTGAGCCGGGAGCGTCAGCGACCGGTGGTAATCGTTCAGCCAAATGCCACTGAGTGCTTCCGAAGCGCCCGACGGTAAGCGTCCGGCTCGCCGCGATTGTTCCGGCAGCGCTACCGTGCTAGAATACACTTCGTTCTTCGCTTTCAATTCCCGGCGGCTTTCCGATGCGCGATCCGATGGCTTGGTCCCTACGGCTGTTTCGGGCATTCGGTATCCAGGTGCGCGTCCACCTCTTCTTCTTCCTCGTCACCTTCGGATTGTTCGGCCGCACGCTCTACGAAGGCGGTTACGTCGCCCCGATCGATATCTTTCTGTTCACGGTCGTGCTGCTCTTCGGAATCATCCTGCTGCACGAATTCGGTCACTGTTTCGGCGGGCGATCGGTGGGGGGCGAAGCCGAGGAAATCCTGATCTGGCCGCTCGGCGGCCTCGCGATGGTGGATGTGCCCCGCAATTGGAAGGCACACACTTTCACCGTTGCGGCCGGGCCGTTCGTGAACGTGTTGATCTGTTTCATCCTCGCCGTGGCCATCGCCGGGGCCGGGTTCGTGCCGACACTCAACCCGATCTACGAGCCGTACGCCTGCGAGATGCATAACTACCGCGACGGCCGAACTTACACCAGCGAGTACGGCCTGCAATTGTACGAACCTTCCAAAGATGGCACGATCAGTTCCACCGCAGTAATCCGCGGTCGCGGTAAGCCCGAATTTTTGAACGAACAAGCTCTAAAATCCAACTTGGAACGGGCGCAAGCTCCGGTCTGGCTCGTCTGGTTGAATCGGGCGTTCTGGCTCAGTTGGGTGCTACTGCTGTTCAATCTGATCCCGGCGTACCCGCTCGATGGCGGCCAATTGCTGCAAGGGTTCATCTGGGCGCGGAACGATTACCGGCAGGGGGTCACCGTCGCGTGCTACAGCGGTTACGTGTGCGGGGCCATTATGCTGATGGTGGCCATCGCCACGAACGAGACGTTGCTCTCGGCACTCGCCTTGGCCATGCTGCTGGCTTCGTACACCAAGTTGAAACAATTGGAAATGGACGAAAGCCCCTTCGGCGATTTCAGCAACGGCTATTCCAGCCTCGATAGCGACGACGAGGAGGCCCCGCCACCGCGAAAGCGGCAAAGCTTCTTCAAACGATGGATGACGGCTCGGGCCGTTAAACGGATGCAACGCGATATGGTTCAACGCGAAGAAGAAGATGCCCGCATGGATCAACTGTTGGAAAAGATCGCCCGCAGCGGCAAAGCGTCCATCTCGGATGAGGAACGCCGGTTCATGGAACGGATCAGCGAGCGCTACCGAAAGTAACGGCGGCCGACAGATTTCCGACCCGATTCGGGCCGATTTTCTCGGCGGCCCCTACCCGAAACTCGCCGGGCGCGGTATAGTTCTGTTACACGACGCGGCGTGGAGCAGCCCGGTCAGCTCGCCAGGCTCATAACCTGGAGGTCATAGGTTCAAATCCTATCGCCGCAACTTAAAACCCTTGGGAAACCAAGGGTTTTTTCGTTTCCCGGTTCCGTGGTTTCCACCCTTTCCGGGGTTTTGACTGCCACTTAGGATTGTGTCTGGCAAATTTTTCTGGTACTCCCCTCAGCCGTTCTGGCTCCGCTCGTTCGACGACCTCCCCTTCATAAGGGCGGGTGGCTTCTGCAAGTTGTCGATATTTCATGATTTACCGTCGAGTTCCTCGACAGTCGATGCGATTGTGCCTGGGGAGGGGTAGGTGGGCGGAACTGAGGGCACAAAAGTCGGCTTGAGCGATGTTGCAGTCGTAAAGCTTTGCCAATACGTTGGAAGCGTTCGATCTTTGTGTGGGGGTTTGTGCTCTGGGTGTGGAGGCACAAATGGGCTCAAATTCCCATTGGAATGATGCTGGGGGGTAGTCGAAACCGAAGGTTTCGGCGAGTGAGGAGACAATCGCCAGAATTTTTGCCGCACCCCTTACGGCTACCGCGACATGGCCTTCTTTCACCTTCGTATCTATTCCATACATTTCGCAACGCACGCACTTGTCGGATGAACCGAAAAAGAGTTCAACAAGAAGGCGATCCGCAACCTGATCGAAAAGACCCGCGTCAAAGTCTTTTCTTAGCGGTTGCGACACATCTCCCTACAATAACGAGCTAAGCTTGAACCGCACGTTTTGAACCGAGATCCCGCAATCATGGCCACGAAATTGAAAAGCCTGCCGCTATCGAGCGATACCGTGTCCGCACCCAAGGGTTCGTACGCCTTCATCAGCCTCGGTTGCCCGAAGAACCTCGTCGATTCCGAGCGGATGCTGGGCAAGCTCGCCCAAGATGGCTACGCTCTGCAACCCGATCCCACGGGGGCGGATGTCGTCGTCATCAACACTTGCGGGTTCATCGAACCGGCCCGGCAGGAATCGCTCGGCGTCATCCGTGAAATGCTGGCGCTTAAGAAGGCCGGCAAGATCGGTTCGGTCGTCGTCGCCGGTTGCATGGCCGAGCGGCAACGCGAAGTGCTTCTCGAACAAGTACCCGAGGTCGATCAGATCGTCGGCGTGTTCGGCCGCGAGGAGATCGCCTCGGTCGTGGATCGGGCGATTCAAAGCCGCGACCATGAGGGAGCAGTTTCCGAACAGCGCTCACTGTTCCGCCCGGCTCCAGTGCGTGCCCTCGAAGATACCGCCCGTCTGCGTATCACCCCCCGCCACTACGCCTACCTGAAAATCTCCGAAGGGTGCGACCGCGTCTGCACCTACTGCGCCATCCCCAAGATGCGCGGCAAGCACATCACGAAGCCCATCGAGGAAGTGATCCGAGAGGCACGCGAACTCGTGGCCGACGGCGTGCGCGAACTGATCCTCGTCGCCCAGGACACGACATACTACGGCCTCGACCTGTACGGTCGCGTGCGATTGGCGGAACTGCTCAAGGAACTCGACAACGTCGATGGCATCGAGTGGATCCGCATCCTTTATGTGTACCCGGAACATGTCACGGACGAACTGCTCGACACCCTCGGCAACTCGAAGAAGATCATTCCGTACCTCGATATGCCTTTGCAGCACATCAACGACCGCGTGCTGAAACGGATGGTGCGCCGAGTGGATCGCAGTGCCACCGAGAAGCTCATCGGCAAGCTCCGCGGAGTCATGCCGGGGTTGGCAATGCGAACGACCTTCATTGCCGGGTTCCCCGGCGAGACCGACGCCGACTACGAGGAACTCAAACAGTTCGTGAAAGAACAGAAGTTCGAGCGAGTCGGAGTGTTTCCGTATTCCCTCGAACCGGGTACCCCGGCGGAAAAATTGGATGGCCATTTGCCCGAGGAAGTGAAAGCGGCCCGAGTCGCGGGCATCATGGAGGTTCAACAATCGGTCGCTTTCAACTTCGCTCAAGCGCAGATCGGTTTGGAACATGCGGTCGTCATCGACGGCCCCGATCCGGAGTTCAGCAACCACTTCCGCGGGCGGACGTACGCCGATAGCCCGGATATCGATTGCGAAGTGCGCGTGAAGGGGAAGAATCTCCGCGGTGGCGATTTCGTCACTGTGAAAGTAACCGCCGCCGACGGCTATGATCTGGTGGGCAAAGCTGTCGGAGCCGCGTGGTAGAATGGGGATATACCGGAAGGCGACGCGATGGAAATCCCGATCCTGATCACCGGCGACGACGCCACCGGCTACACCGCGACCGATTGCTTCGGTCGTATGGTTCAAGCCGGAACGAGAGTTGAGGCGGTGCACTTAATGAAACGGATGCACGCGCGGGATGAGCGTGCGGAAAATCTCACTTCCATTTCGGTGCAGTCGATTCATCCGATGGCTTTCAACAAACCTAAACCGCAGCTGACGGAGGAGGAGCTTCGCTGGGAAGCGGAATACGATGCTGAGATCGCCAGAACTCGGCGGGAACGCGACGAACTCGAAGGTATCTTCCTGACGGAGGAACCCACACCGAAGCGATCCCAAAGATGGCAGAATTCCAGATTCACGACTTCACAGAATCCGCGATTGCTCGATACGAATCCCTCAAGAAGCTCAAGCTCAACGTGAGCGGCAACGATCTCCGCGCTTTCGCCCGCGTGCTCGAATTGAAAGTCGAGGATTGGAGCCTGTGAAACGGGGTGATCTTCGCCTAGACAACTTTCCCCCTCAGAGAGTAGGTTAACCAGCTATAGGAAGTTTCTCCCGTGCAGGATGCACCGCAATGCCTACAACCCAAACCGACCGCGGTCGCAACGTTCCGTTTTCCTTGCCGCGCCGTTGGGTGAACGATTTGTTGCACTTCGCCAAGAAGGTGCCTTTGGTTTCGGGCGAACGCCATTTGCGGGTGCGTTCCATGATGGAATTGCGTCGGCGGACGAAGAACCCGCCGACGTGGTCCGCGTTGATGATCAAGGCGATCTCGAAAGTGTCCGTAGGCATTCCGGAATTGCGCCGGGCGTATATGCCCTACCCGTGGCCGCACATCTACGAAGCCCCACACAGCGTGGCGGCGGTGGTATTCGATCGTGTGTACGAGGGGGAGCACGCCGCGTTCATCGCGCCGATCATGTACCCGGAACGGCGCAGCCTCGCCGAGATCGCAGCGAAAACCGAAGCATTGCGAACCGATCCGATTGAAAATCACGGTGCACTCCGCCGCTTGGTTCGTACGGCCAAGTTGCCTTGGCCATTGCGCCGCGCCGTTTGGAACATCGGCATGTACGGTTCGGGCTACATGCGCGCGTGCAACTTCGGCACCTTCGCCATCAACTCGCTCGCCGGGATGCGCGGCCGCATGTTGCAATCGATGTGCCCGATCACCTCGCACTTCTACTACGGCCTGCCGCACAAGGTGGACGGCATGCTTTTCCAAGTCGCGTTCGATCACCGCGTGTTCGACGTCTACACCATGATGCGTTTGGCCAACGAGATCGAAGCCGAGTTCAACGGCGAACTGCTCGAGGAAGTCAAAACGATGAACGATACTCGCCGCGCGGATGGCGAAGTCGAATCGCACCGGGTGAGCCTACCGCGCCCGCGGTTCCAGATGCAACAAGTGTCGGACGAAGAAATCCATGCGGCGGCGCTGCCCGTACGGCGTCTCGCAAGCGCCGTGGCCGGTTCCGGGGATGACCAATAAATCGAAATCCTTATCGGCCCGGATGAGCGCGTTCGCCACTTGAAACGTGCTCGCCGGATCGACGTTCTTGTCGAGTTCGCCCACCACGAGCATGAGTTTCCCCTTAAATTGCTCGACCATCGCCGGGTTGGTGTTCGATTGCTCGGCATAATGTTTTTCGATGGGCCAACTCATCCAAAGCTCGTTCCACCAGATTTTGTCCACGCGGTTATCGTGGCAACCGCAATCGCTCACCGCGACGGTGTAGAACTCGGGGTGGGCCAAGAGCGCCCGCGTGCTGCTCTGCCCCCCGGCAGAACCGCCGAAGATGCCCACACCTTTGCTCAAATCCATCTCGGAATGCTTCGCCGCCGCGGCTTTGATCCACGCGATGCGATCCGCGAACCCTGCATCGCCCAAGTTTTTCCAACAGACATCGTGGAAGGCTTTGCTCCGCCAATTCGTGCCCATGCCATCCATTTGAACGACGAGGAAGCCGAGTTCGGCCATCTTCTGCAATTGCGAAAGTACGGGTCGAAACGCCTTCGGGGCGAAGAAGCCGTGCGGCCCGGCGTAGATGTATTCGATCACCGGATACTTCTTCGCGGGATCGAAATTGGTCGGGCGAACGATCACGCCGTGGATGTCGGTGGCGCCATCGCGCCCCTTGGCAACGAACCGTTCCGGGGCTTTCCAACCGGCCCGCTTCAGCGAGGAAACATCGGCTTTCTCCAAGTCGCACACCTTCGAGCCGTCCGAAACTTTCCGCAATGCAGTGACGGGTGCAAGATCGACGCGGGAGTAACTATCGATCAAATATTCGCCGTTGGGCGAAAGCTTGACCGTGTGGGTTCCATCCCCTTCGGTGAGCCGCACGAGGCCGGTTCCATCGAACTTCACCCGGCATAAATGGATGTGGTACGGATCTTGATCGGGATCGATTCCCATTGCTCGGAACGTGATTTCGCGGGCCTTGGCATCCACATTTTCGACGCCGCGAACGACCCAATTGCCTTGGGTGATGGGCGACGCCTTTCCGGTTTTTCGGTCGATCAAATAGAGGTGATTCCATCCGCTGCGTTCGCTCATCCACACGGTTTCGTCGGTTCCATCGAGGTGCTGGCAGAAGCTTTTGTTGGCGTAATCGACGAACGTTTTCGGTTCCTCCGCGGTGACCGTCGAAACTTTGCCGGACGTAAGATCGATGCGCAATAGCCGAACGATGCGGTGGCCGCGTTGGTTGTACACGAAGTACGCTTCATTGCCGCTCGGAACGTGCCATTCGCTGAGACTCCAAGGGTTCTCGAACAGTTCGGCCCCGGCGAGGGGGATTTCCTTCTTCGCGGGAACATCGAACACATGCGGGCGATCTTGCGGGATCGCATCGCCGGGCTTGAGGTAGAAGTAGTTCGTCGTCTTCGGTTGAACCTGATCTTTGGGCGAACTTTCGACGATGGTAACGGTGCGATCCCCGCCCGCCTTGGTGCGAATCGCAATCAACCGCATTGAATCGGCCGACCACAGAACGCGGCCGTAGGCATTCTCGGCGGTGCCATCGGTGGTGAGTTTCGTTTCGGCGTTCGTGGCGGCATCGCGGAGCACGACGTTGAACTTGGCTATGGAAGCGACCCATTTGCCGTCGGGCGAGGTTCCGCCGCGCGGCCGCTTCTGTTGGATCATTTCCGTTTCGATATTCGCCTTTTCTTTTGGGAGTTTGCCTTCCGCCACGACTTCCCGCCTGCCCTTCGCGCAATCGACGATCACGAATTCTTTCCTTCCCAAGGGCAGATCGACGCGGTACCAAAACTTCGAGCCGCCCTCGAACCACGTCGGCACGACCTTATCGCGGAACACTTTGTTGGCGAATTGCTTTTCGAGGTTGTTGGCCCGCTCGTAATCGGCGACCGTGCCTTGGGCGAATACGAAGGAAGGGAAAAGGAGGGCGAGTGCGATGCGCATAGGGAAGACCCGGAAGGAGTATTCCCGATAGTGTATTTACCCCGCGGTGCGGGTGCCTTGGTTGGCGTCGTACCAGCGCCGCAAATCGCGGTCGCAATGCTTCAACCCGGAATGGATGAGGTACGCGGTGAACCCGGAGGTGATCGCCATGCCGAAGAACCAACCGGCGTTCGCCCCCGTGCTCGCGGGGAGATGGCACAAGCCCACCGGCAGCAACCCGGCGAGTTGGTATTGCCCGGCCCGCATCAAGCCGAAGAGCATCATCGGCATTCCCATGACTACGAGCGACGATAGCCCGCTGGTTTGGTGGCCCGTGGAAAAGGCCCGGAAGCCCACGGCGAAACCGAATGCCCAAAGTACGATTCCGCCCATCGCCGCGGCGACCGCGGAGGCGAAGTCGATTCGCCCACCCAATGCCAGCGCGATCCAGAGCATCGCGGCGATGCACAGGTATCCGCGGCCGCGCCGCCAAGATGCGGCCAACGAGGCGTGAAAGTAATCGGCGCCGCCGAGATCGGTGAGCAACAGCAATTCCAGCCGTTTGCAGCGATCCTGCGCCGAGGCGTCCCACAAGCCGAATTGGAAGATCGCGGGCACCATGGCCATGATCGCCATGGCCGTGGCCACGGTGGGTGCCCCGCCCCATTGCTCGAACAATTGAAAGACCAATCGCCCCATCCACGGCGGCCACGCATCCCCGGCCACGATGTACGCGGAATAGAGCAACGAGAATCCGCCCGCGAGCCAGAGATTGATCCGCCCCGAGTATTCCATCACCCGCTTCACCGCCCACCACGAGAGCGGTTTTTGTTGGAACGAGATCGGGAAGAGCCGCATGGCGAAGAGCTGTTCGGCTCCGGTTTCGTTGCGGCGTGAGCTTTTCGTTTGGTAATGGCGCTCTTGGAAGTGCCCGGTCATTCGCGATGCGGCCCGCCAGGCAAAAAGCACACTGCCGAGGATTGCCGCAGCGTTGAGCCAACCGATGCGTTCGCTGGCGATCCAATCGATGCATTCATTGGGGGAGAACCAGTATTTCACCACGCCGAAAGGGTTCATCGTTCGGAGGAAGATCACGCCATCGTAAATGAATTGGGCGAGTGGATCGGGTAATCGCTGGAGCCAAGCGGCGAGATTCTCGGCGGCGAGCACGCCGATGATCAGGTACATCACGACGCCGAACATGCCGAGGAGTTCCCCGATTCGACGCGCCCGCAGCGATTCGTACACCCATGCGGTAAGGCCCATCGAAGTCGCCAAGCCCCAAGCGAATGGCAACAGGATCAGCGGCACAGCATCTTCGGGTACGATGCGGCCGGCGATCAGCAAGCCGACGAACACCGGCAAACCCGAGAGCCACACCAACGAAAAGCGCGTGATGCCGACGATCGCTTCGGCGAGGAAAACCCGTTTCGGTTGAATCGGGGAAACGAGCATGAATTCCAAGGCTTGCGATTTCGGCATCTGCGTGAGCCGCCAACCGACGAGCGCCGCCGCTTCCACCATCGCCATGCACACAGAGATGTAGGCGAACGTGATTAACCCTTGCGGGTTGCCGGGTACGGCGAGCAGCCAAGCGGCTGCGGTGAGAAAGAGCACATGGGCGACGACGGCACGGCGAAAGGTGATTTGCCGATTGGGTGCAACCATCGCAACCGCGAAGAACGGTGCCAGCATCGGGTCAGCTCCGGCGGAGATTCGCATAGGCTGCCGAACCGCTTCGCATCCCCGCAGCGGCCAATTCCTTGGGTCGCAGGGCTTCGAGTGCCCATAACTCCTTTTCGCGCTGATAGGCGGCCTGCAAATTCTTCGTGGCCAGCAAAGCGGAAATGAACTCGGCACAACTCGGAAAGCGGTTCGTAGGAATGGGCGAAAGCGCCCGTCCGACGATGAAACGCTCTTCGTTCGGCAAGAGGCTCAAATCGCCGGGGGGCCGTTGGAAACTTCGTTTGAGATTATCGATATCGCCGATCTTGGGGTGGGGCAAGGCACCGGTACGGAGCATGTGGTACGTCACGGCGAGGCTGAATTGATCGCTGGTTTCCGTGACGTAGCCCCCGAAGACTTCCGGGGCGGCGTAATCCAATGTTCCCGCGCGGGGGCAGGGCGTCGATGGGCCGTTGGTGGGGGTCGCCATGCCGTAGTCGGCGAGCATCGCATGATCGTTCAAAAGAAGGATGTTATTGGGTTTGATGTCGCCGTGTTGGTAGCCGACCGTACGGCCATCCGCGAGGTGCCGCCGGGCGTTGAGAAAATCCAAACCCTGTGCGACTTCCATCAGATGGAGCGTGAGCTTTTCAAATTCGATCCGCTGATCGAATTCTTCCGCGTAAAGGTTCATCAGATCGAGCATGGAACCTTCGGCGAGATCCATTCCGATGACGATGTAACCGGGCAGGCTCCACACTTGGCGCGTTCGCAATAGGTTCGGGTGTTCGAGTTGCGATATCGCTTGCATCGAGCGGATTTCCCGCGCCGTGCTGGCCATGTTCTGGCTGCTCATGAACTTCAAAGCGATGCGTTCGCCGGCGGGAGTGGTGGCTTCCCAAACCGTGGCGAATCCACCGCGACCGCGCAGCCAGAGCAACTTGAATCCGGGGAATGGCTCGGCGCCGAATTCCGGGCGGAACGTGTTGTTCACCGTGTTTCGCAGGTTGGCGGACTTCACCCGGCACCAGAACGCTAGGGAATTCGGTTCGCGGAAGAAAAGCGTCGCGGGGCCGTAACCCCGAACGCAGTTCCCCGCATTCTTCAAAACGTAGCACAAGCTTATGCGGGGGGCGCAGATATAGCGCGGATTCCGGTTTCCGAGTGCCAGTGCGTCGGCTTACCGTACGAATACGGCATCACCCCGTGGAAAACCGGAGCGTCGCGATCGAAGATTCGCGGCAGGAAATGCGGATCTCCACCCCAGAGCGGCAACGCCAAAACGCGATCAAGGGGTACCCATTCCAGAGTTCCTTCGTCATTCGATGAGAATGGGCTGCCGGAGAATGCCGTGATGCGGAAGAGGAACCCGAACCAGTCTTCGCCCTGCTTGCCGAAGCCCGGCCACGAAATCGTTCCTGCCAACTGCAATTCCTCGGCTTCGATCCCCGCTTCTTCGCGGATTTCCCGCCGCATACCGGTAACGATGTCTTCGTTCGGTTCGAGCTTCCCGCCCAAGCCGTTGTACTTGCCGAAGTGCGGATCGGTTGGCCCGCGAGCCGTGCGGTGTACGAGCAACACGGAAAGCCCATCGGGGGAAAAGATGTAACCGAGCGTGGCGAGTATGGGGGTGTAAGGCATAGAGGTAAATTACGAATCGCACACTCGGAAGCATGGGGATGTTGGGAAAGTTCGCAGCCGTGGGAACTGGGTAAAGCTTGCCGGATTCGCCTCATGTAGCGGAAAGGTTGTGCCGAATTTAACGGATAAGTGGCCGGCGCGATCCGGCTGCAAACGGGGAAGGTTCAGGAGCGACCCATGCGGAAGAAGTTATTCGGGGCATTCGTGGCTTTGACAGTGGCGGGTGCGGCTACGGCGCAAACGCCGTTCCCACCGTACGGAGGCCAAGCCGGTTCGCCGTATACGAACCAGCCGATCCCCGCGATGATTCCCGGTGGGCCGAACGGTGCGATGGTGCCGCAGTTGAACCCCGGCCCCGGCATGATCCCACCCGGTGCGGATCCGAGCCAAATGTTGCCGCCGAACCACCAACCGGTGTATCCGCCCCCCGGCCCGTACGGTCAAACGATGTACGAATCGCCGTACCCCGGCGGTGCCGGTGCCGGTCCGGGATACGGCGGCGGTGGCGCACCCGGCCCGGTGGCTCCGCGGGTGTGGTTCAAGGGCGATTACTTGCTCATGTTCTTGAAGGGGCAACCGAGCAGGACTCCGCTCATCTCGACCGGCCTCAGCGATCCTGGCGTCGGTCAAAACGGCGTGCTAGGTCAGTCGTCTACGATTGTGCTCTTCGGCGGGGACGACTTCCGATTCAACCCGGGCAGCGGATTCCGGCTCGAAGGCGGGTTCTGGGGAGACGACGATCAACGCGTCGGTGCGAGTATCAGCTCCTTTTACATTCCCCCGACATCCCAGGCATTCTTTTCACAGTCCGGTACGAATGGCGGTCTGGCACTCAGCCGCCCCTTTTTCAACATCAACCCGAACGCGACCACGATCAATGGGGTCGCGGGTCCGTCGGGCGATATCGCCCCGATCACCCAGCCCGGTGCGGCGAGCGGCAGTGTCATCGGTAAAGCGACTACCCGCTTCTGGGGAATCGACGCGAATGCCATCGTGAACTTATACCGCGGCGATCCGGCGAACGGCTACGGTTGGTCGCTGAACTTCCTCGCCGGTTATCGCTACATGGAATTGCAAGAAAGCATTCTCGTGCAGTCGAACGCTTTGCTCGGCACAAACAACACCTTTAACAACGTGACGATCCTCGCCGGTTCGAACGTTGCCGTACGCGATTACTTCGCCACGGGGAACCGTTTCAACGGCGGGCAGGTCGGCCTCGAATCGCAAGCCAATTCCGGACGCTGGCTCTTCTCGGCCTATGGTAAGGTGGGCTTCGGTGTCACAAGCCAGCGGATTCAAATCGAAGGTACCACAAGCGACGGTGGTGCCAACAACTTCGTCGGTGGCGTGTTCGCCAATAGCACGAACATTGGAACCTATACCTACAGCGATTTCGCAATCACAACGGATGTGAATGCCACCATCGGGTACAGCTTCACCCCGCGGTTGACGGGAACCATCGGTTACAATTTCGTCTTCCTCGGCGCCGTGGCCCGGCCCGGCGATGCCATCAACGGGAACATCGATCCGGTCAATTCGCCGGGTAATCCGAATATCGGCACGACTACCCAAGGCGGGACGGGCGGTGGATTCATTCGCCCGACCCGTGACGATTTTTACATGCACGGGTTGAACTTCGGTTTCAACTTGACGTTCTAATGCAGGTGTTAAATTCACCGTGGCGACTCCCGCTACGGTGAATTTCATTGCCTTGGCGGTCGATGTCAGTTTCAGAAATTGCGATCGACGTCGATATCGAGCCACTGCGTCACATCCACGCGAACGTGCGGGTCGAGTTGAAGGATTTCCGGGGCGGTTTGGTAAGCCGTGGCCCAGCTCGGCCCGAACTGCGGCAGCGCCGAAAGCGGCACGGCGGGGAACTCCCGGTATAGCATCACTTCGTCGGGCAACGTTACACCCGTGGGCGTTTGGGGGATTAACGGGGCGAGTGCTTTGCCGATCATCGCTTCCGTGCTTTCACCCGGGTTCCCGAGAAGCGTGAGTTGGCTTTTTTCCCACAGCCCGCCGGAAATCAATTTCGGTTCGGCTTCGTAATAGGCTCGCATCATCGCTTGAGAGATCGAAGCTTGCGATCCGAAGCGTTGGATCAGCATGGCATCGAAATCCACTTCGCCCAAGCGTTCGTTCAGATACCGTTTGGCGATATCGAAGATGACTCGCCCCAGCGATTCGGGGCCTTCGGCGGAGTTCACGCAGGCTTCGTACACGCCTTCAAATTCCTTGTGGTAATACTCTTGAACCCGGCGCTCGACTTCGTTCAAGTCGTCGTCTGTGAGTACTCGGATGAACTTTTGTGCGGCGTCTTCCGCGGTCACGCAACCGTGGGGGAGCAACTCGGCGGATTCCGAAGCCGGAACGGGGCGATCGGCGTCCGCCGCCATGACTTTCCATGCGTTGTGGGCCTTTTGCCGGCATTCGGAGATATTGGCGAGCCGGGCCGAGAGCATTTCCTGCAAGCCGGAAAAGAGCGAAATCGCGTGGCGTGCGACCAGTGTTCGCAGCCAATGCTGCGGGTAATTCTGCATAGCTTCGCCGAACTCGGCGGCAGTGGCTTTCTTCGTGCCTTTCTGAGGGAACGAGAGGAACGCCAGGCGGTCATACGCGGAAATAGCCAACGCTTCGCTCTCTTGGATGTCCGTGGCGAATCGCTCGGATGTTCTGTTCACGCCGATGAGCAATTGCCGCACGGCCTCTTCGGTACCGGCGAAGCGGAAATCGGGGGCATCGACCAACGCCGGGAACATGGCCGTCAATTCGCGGATGGCTTGCTCCTTCAATTCGTCTGCCTTCCCCGCCACGGCGATTTCCAGCAGGCTGGGCGGGCGCTTTTCCCCATCCCTGGGTGGGCCGATCAATTTCGTGAGTTGATCGAGGGCTTGGGCGATCCGATCCGTTTCGGGAACCCGCGCCAGCCAGCCTTTCGGGGTTAACGGTTCGACGATCTGGCGAATACGATCTTCGAGTGGGAAGCCGTTACGACCATCGCTCGCCCGTTGGAGCTTCACCGAGAGAACGTCGTAGCTCAGGCTCAGGGCGTGGAATTGTTCCTGAGCCCATTTGGGTACGATCTCCCGAACGTGCTGGGCATCGGGGGCCACCCAATGGTTCAACAGCACCGGGGCGATCACCCGCGCGGCCCGTTCGACGATCTTGGCCCGGGGCCAACCGAAACGGGTCGAACCGAAAACGCTCGCGCTGTTGGCCCGCGGCGCCGGCCGCTTTTCGTCGGCGGTGCGGCCCAACCGGGTGAGCAAATCGTATCGGAGGTAGATCGCAGCATCGCAGGTGTCGTTGGGCTTCGCCGATTCCGCGGGAACCGCTCGATGCACCCCGCTGCGCCGCGCATCTTGATGGATCGCCGTGCCGGAATTGGGGGTGTTCCGTTTCAGATGGGAAATGCGAACGGTACCGCTCGTCCGGGCCGATACCGGGGGCGTCGAAACCGCTGGGTCTCCGTGGTGTTCCAAGCCGGGCATCAGCAGCACGCGGGAAAACGGGGGTTCGCTATCCCGGAGGTTCCCGTAGCGGTCGTCGAAGCTGGCGGAGTAAACGGTGTTCGGATCGCCGAAATGGTACAGTTCCGTCAATGCGGCGTAGGTGTTGGCCCGAGCCTGCGCGGGAACTTCGCCCGTGGTTTGTTCCGGCGGCACCAAGAGCAAGCCGACCACATCGGGGTTGGAGTATCCGAGGCGGCGCATCTTGGCCCGAACCGCGTAAGCGAGATCGAGGAACATTCCGCTGCCGGTTCCGCCGCTCAATCCCGCCACGATATACACCCGCGGTTGGTTGGTTCGCAGAGTTTGGCCCGCGGTTTCGCAGGTGGCCGCGAGTGCGTTCGTTTCGGCGCAGGCATCCAACTCGGCTTGGAACTTTTGCATGATCGTGCGGTAGTGATCGCAGAACGCCAAGCGCCCGAGTGCCCGGTGGCCCATGGTGAGGGGAGCGCGGGGGAGCTTGTGCAGAATTTTCGGATCGAACCACCCTTCGATCACGGTGCGACCGTTCGCGCGGGGCCGCAAATAATGGGCGGCGCGGTTGAGTTTCGCCGGGATCATGTCGGACGAGGGGAAGGATTGTTGGGCTTCGAGCAGTGCGTTTTCATCGGTGTCGATGAGCATGTGCCGAATTGCGGGGAGTTGGCCCGCGCCGCCGAAATCGCGTTCGAGCCGCTTGCGGAAGTGTTTCAACACTTGCTGACCGGAGTAGCCGATGCCGATGATCACGGCGGGCCGAATCGCCCCTTGGCCGGTCTGTTCCGGCATTGCGGTGCGTTCGCATTCCGCCGAGGGGGTGCTGAAACTGTTGTCGTCCACGATCGGAGCGTGGAGGAATGGCATCCCCGTCGATTGATCCACCGATGGCATGCCGGTGGGGGATAGCCCGAGTTCCGAGAGGGCGTGAGAACTCGGCTCGCCGGGATTGAAATCACCGAAGGAATTGGAACCGCTCGAACCCGTGCCGCCCCCGGCGAACGCCATGGCCGGAACCCTTACCGGCGCCGGGCTTCCCGCCCGAATCGCGTGAACCATCGCGGCCACACTCGGGAAACGATCTTCCGGTTTCTTCGAGAGGGCGCGGGCCAAGGCGGGGCGATCCGCTTCCGGCGACGGCTTGAGGTTCGGAGCGGCCTGCAAGTGCTGCATCAGCAGTTGTTGCATGCTCACACCATCGAAGGGGCGTTGGCCCGTGAGGAGTTCTTGGTAGACGCACGCCAAGCTGTATTGATCGCAATACCGCGAGACATACCCATCGAAGGTTTCCGGGGCAGCATACACCGGGGTAATCCCACCGGTGACGGACGCGACCAAACCTTCGAGATCCTTCACCTGCCCGAAATCGGCCACTTTCACGTGGTTGTGAACCAAGAACAGGTTCTGCGGCTTGATATCGAGGTGCTGCAATTGGTGCTTGTCGTACATCAAATCGAGCACTTCCGCAGATTCAAACATGTATTGCAGCAATTCCTGCCGAGGAATCCCCTCGTGCCCGGCGGCCCGGCAATCGCGGAAGCGCTCCCACAAATTGCAATCGGCCAGTTCCATTGTGATGACCAATCGGCCATCGACGATGTCGTAGCGGTCGAGCGCGAGGAGATACGGGTGTCGCACCATTTTCACCCGCTTCAGCGCTTTCAGTTCCTGCTCGGCGAAACGGTAAGCGTCGCTATCCCGTTGGCGCAAATCGCCGTGGATCACCTTCATCGCTTTGAAGATGCCGCCGGGGGCTTCGCACTTCCATACTTCGCCGAAGCCGCCGCTGCCGAGGCGATCCATCAGCGTGTAGCCCGGCACGGGTTCGGCACCGGTTTGAAAAGAGATGGCCATAGGAAAGTTCCGAGTTTCGAGTTACAAGTTGTGCCGATTGCGTTGCGATTACCCCGATTCGACAAGTTATTTCGCCGCCGGGCGGAACGGGGCGACCCAGCCGACATCCGTTCGGGAATGCGGCGGGTGTTCGGTACCCAGTTGGGCTTGGTAGGCGGCGAGTGCGGTGTCGCCGAGTTGTTGGAGATTGGCCAAGGGCACTCGGGGCCATTCCCGGAACAGTACGATGTCGTCGTTCAGTGCGGCCGGGATGAACTGCGTATCGGGGTTGGCTTCCGACATCAGTTCCCGGAGTTTATCGCCGGCTGCACCCTCGGGCGCCGCCAAGATGGCGGCTTCCAGCGGTTTCTGATCCGTGATCAACTTCGCACCGGGCGTCGAAGCATCGAAGGCATCGGTGAGCGTGGCCAAACACTCGTGCCCCTCGCCGCGGTAGCGGGCCAGAGCGTCGGCGGGGTTGGCGTTCTCCAAGCGGGCATCCAAGAATTCGTGGGCCATTTCGACGAGCACCGGGGGGAAGCCGGCCCCTTTCTCTTGCTTCAAACAGATCGTCACGAGTTTGCGGAACTTCTTTTCATTTTCGATATGGGCTTGGATGTTTTGATCGAATTCCAAAATATCTTCGGGCGGCAGTGCCGAGATGAATTGGTCGGCGGCGGCGTCCAAGGTTGCGCAGCCGATGGGCATCACCAAGGAACCGGGTTCCGCCGAGGGATCGGCCGCGGATTGGGCGCCGATTTCTTGGGCGAAGGTGTCGAGACGGGAACGGCAGAAAGCGATGTCGCGCAGGACGTCCGGAATACCGCTGAGCAATCCGCGGTAGAACGTGAGCGCGGCATCGATCAACAAGGCGTGGTAGCGTTTGCGGGCGAACAGGCCGAGGTTTTCGATCAAATCGGAGGTGATCGTCGCTTTTCGGGAAACGATCGAAGCGAGCTTCGAGGTGGAATTCAAACCGCCGATGAGGTTGAAGACTTTTTGGTAAGTCTCCGCCACGTCTTTGTTTTTCGCCTTGCGTTCGCTTTCCAAAACGTCGGTCGATTCCTTGAGCCGCTCGGTGATCTGGTTCAGCGATTCTTCTGCCCCAGCGAGGCGGTATTGCGGCTGTTCGATGAACGACGCCGCGATCTCGGAAAGCTGCGCGTCCCCCTCGAGGCAAGCCGCTTTAGCGGCTTCTTCCAACGCAAGCGGGATCGATGGGATCACGCCATCGATATTACCTTCCGGCTTCCCCAGCATTTTCAAAAGTTGTTCGAGTACGCCGACACCGGCCATCGCATCCATTTTGTTGGTGCCCGTCGCCCGGGTTCGCAAAGTGTCGATGGCCGCATCGAACACGACTTCCGGGGCCTCGCGGAGGGAATCGCGGGCGACTTTTTCAAAGCGTGCCAGCACCGCGTTCTGTTCCAGTTTGTACTTCGCCCATTGATCTGTCAGCCACCAATTGATCGGTTCGCGTAGGTGGGCGGCTTCCTTATCCATCCAACGCTTCAACAGCTGTACGCTGAATCGTTTGGTGATCGAGGCCAAGATTTCGTGCCTCGGCCAACTCAGGCGGTAGATGCCGAAGGGCTGAACGACGGGGCCATCGTATTGGTCGTACGGCGTGACGGAACGCACGTAATCGCTAACTTTCCCCACCGGGGTGAGTAAATCCAGATAGATGCTGCGGGCCACCGCGCCGGCCACTTTGAGTTGCTCTTTCGGGTACGGTTTCTTGGGCAACGGCACCACGGAGAGCCTATCGAAGGCGCCGCTGGAATCGATCACCGGCGCTTCGTTCGAGTCGAAGCGGGTTTGATATTTCTGCCCTGTGGCGAAGTGGGAGATCTCGGCGAACGCGGCGAACGTGTTCGCCAACGCCGGCCGGCTCACCGATTTATCCACGGGCGGAGTCATCAGCATGCCGACGATCTCGGGCTTCTTGTAGCCCACTTGTTTCAGTTCGTGTTTCAACAAGAATGCGAGATCGAGAAACATGCCGCTGCCGGTGCCGCCGGCGGTATTCGCCACGATGTACACGCGGGGTTTGTTGGTGCGGTAGCCCAAGCCCGTCGATTTTGCGGCCTTCGTGAGATGGTCTTCGAACAAGAAGTATTCGATTTCTTGGCGGAGGCGCGGAGCGATGGCGCGGTAATTATCCGTCAGCGCCAAGCGGCCGAAAGCGCGAACGCCCGCTGCGGGGCCGGGCGTCTTCGGCAATTGGTAGAGCATGCCCGGCGGGAGCCATTGATCCACGGGCGGGGGGCCTTCCCGTTGGAGGTAATGCGCCGGGCGGTTGAGCTTGGCCAAGATCACTTCGTTCGGGGTGAGCGGATCCTCGCCGCTGGTCACGGCGGAGGTTTGCTCGGCATCGGTATCGATGTAGAGGAACCGCAGCGTCGGCATCGCATCGGGTTTGCCGAAGCGATCCCGCACCAACTTGCGCAACCGCCGAACGACGCGCAGGCCGGTTTCCCCGATGCCGATGATTAACGAGGGCATCAGAATTCCATCGCCCGTTTTCTCGGGTGGGGCGATGCCGAGAGCGCCCATGCGGCCGGTTTCCACCACGGCGTTCCGCATTAGCGTTTGCATCGGGTTGGCGCCGTTCGATTGGGCGACCGCCCTTTGAGTGAGCAACTTCGGCGTGACCAACCCCGGCAACGGTGTGCTCACGAGCGATTGGAGCTTGCGAGTAATCAACTGATTGGAGAGCTGCGGCGCACCGAGTAACGTCGCGGTTCCGCTGCCGTGAGCGGAGGTTGCGATTCCCGCGGCGGCCCGCGCCTCCGCTACCGCCGATCCGGGCATCGTGTGGTTGATCACCGCCTCCAAACCCGGCTTGCCGAAGCCGGGCGTCGGGGTGCGCACGGGGTTCGGCGCCGAGATCGGTGGCAAAGGCAGTGCCCCGAAATCGGATTTGGCGATTTCCGCTTGCAGCGGTGCCGCGATCAACCGCTTCACCATTTCCATGCACGTCGGCCAGCGGTCGTTCGGTTGTTTGTTCAACGACTTCGCAACGATCGCCCGATCGTACTCCGGCAGCGAAGAAACGTCCGGGGCATCCCGCAGGTGTTGGAGGAGCAGTTGTTTGGTGTTCGCCCCGTTGAAGGGCCGGTGCCCGGTGAGGAGTTCTTGGTACACGATACCGAGGCTGTATTGGTCGCTGAACCGCGAGACGTACCCCTCGAAGGTTTCCGGGGCCGCATACACGGGAGTGACCCCTCCGGTAACCGTGGCCCGAGCACCTTCGAAGGCCTTGGCCAAGCCGAAATCCGCCACCTTGATGTGTTCGAACACGAGGAACAGGTTCTGCGGCTTGATATCGAGGTGTTGAATTTGGTAGTGCGTGTTCATCAGATCGAGCGCTTCGGCCGTTTCGCACATGTAGCGGAGCAATTCTTCGCGCGGCACACCGGGCAGCCCGAGCATGCGGCACTCGCGGAAACGATCCCAGAGGTTGCGGTCGGCCAGTTCCATCACGATGATGAGTTGGCCGTCGATAATATCGAAGCGTTCGAGCGAAAGGATGTAAGGGTGCCGGATCGTCTTGACGCGGTGGAGCGCTTTCAATTCCTGTTCGGCGGGCCGCCCTTCTTCTTCGCTGGCTTCGAGATCGCCGAACACGAACTTCATCGCCTTCAGAAACCCACCGGGGGCTTCGACTTTCCAAACTTCGCCGAAACCGCCCCGACCGAGCCGCTCGATGAGGCGGTAGCCCTTGAGTTGTTCGGGGAGAGGGCCCATTTGAGCGGGATTGATTGCCATCGTCGGGATCGCCTACGGGGTGTGCCGAGGTTGAACAATTCCCGCGCCACGGGAATGCTGTCGCCTAATGCATAGTTCACAAACCACGTTTGGCAAAGCCGCAGGCTTCTCCCGGCGCCTCAAAATCGATAAGGGGTTTACACAATGGGGGAACTTCGCGCCGGGCCATAAGAAATACAGCGCCGAGCGAATAAGATGGAACGAGTATGACACAGCAGCGCTACGCGATTTCGTTGAGGCAACCTTGGGCGGCGCTCGTTGCCGCGGGCCGGAAAACCGTCGAGGTTCGCTCGTGGCCGACCAAGCGCCGCGGTTGGATTTTCATTCACGCTTCCAAAACTCCGGACGAACGCCCCGAAGCGTGGCGGCACATCGATACTCCGGAATTGATTCGCTTGGCCGAGTTCCGGGGCGGATTGCTCGGAGTCGCCGAACTGGTCGATTGCGTGGAGTACGCGAATTTGGAAACATTCGCAGATGCCACACCCCGGCATTACAATGAAGGTTCATGGTTTCGGCCTCCTCGGCTCTTCGGCTTTGCCTTCGCCCATGCGAAGGTGCTGCCGTTCGTAGCGATACCGGGAAACACGAATTTTTTCCCAGTTCAGGCTCCGTGGCTCGTGGTGGCTCCGCCGGAAAGGCCGGCCGCAGGAAAGGATCTCCCCGATGAGTAAATCGAAAGGCCCCGGGACGGGCTTGTTGGTGAGCGTTGTCTCGGCCGAGGAAGCGGAAGTGGCGCTCGCGGCCGGTGTCGATCTGATCGACGTGAAAGATCCTAGCCGCGGCCCGTTGGGGATGGCCCACCACGAAACCGTGGCTGCGGTACTCGCCGTTGTCGGCGGCAGAGTGCCCGTGAGCGCCGCCCTCGGCGAATGGGGGCCGAACGCCCTTGTCGATGCCGGATGGCACCTCGAACTCCCTCTGAAATTCGTGAAGTGGGGCCTATCCAAGTTCCCCACACCGCTCGGCTCGGGAGAAGAACTCCTCGAAGGCCGCCGTCGGGTTCCACCCACGACCGAAGTGGTATTGGTGGCCTATGCCGATTGGGAAGCCGCGAAATCTCCGCCCCCCGCCGAGTTGGTGAAGCTGGCCCGCCGCGTGCGATACAAGGCATTCCTGTTCGACACCTTCCAAAAAAACGGCAAGACGTTGCTCGATCATTTGAGCATCGCCGAGTTGACCGAATTTGTGGAAAGCCTCAAACGCGCCGGGATCGCTGTGGCTTTTGGGGGTTCGCTCAAACTGGAACAGGTGAAATCGTTGAAAGAGGTCGGCGCCGATTGGCTGGCAGTCCGCGGTGGAGTTTGCGCGGGAAATATACGCGAGGGAACCTTGGACGCCGTGCGATTGAAGAAGTGGAAAGATGCGTTGAGAGTTGGAAGTTGATGGTTGGGAGCCTCACGATTGCGGCACCCAACACACGCTTCTTACTTCGCCGGTGCGGTTGCGTTGCCTTTGCCGATGGTTTGCATCACCACGTACTTGGCAAAAAGTTCCGAATTCGTGTTCCGCAGAACGCGTAGAATGGGAGAAATTTCGCCACGGGTGTCATATGCTCCACTTTTCGGGCACGGAAACATTCGCAGGTTCCCCCGCGGAACTGTTCTCCCAACTCGGCGATGCCGGGTTCTTAGCCAGTTGCTTGCCGGACGCCACGGTGCGTTCCGCCAGCCCCGATCGCGCCGAGTGGACCGTGAAGCCAAAATTGGCATTCCTCGCGGGCAGCTTGGATACGACCGCCCAAGTGACGGAACGCACCGCCTCATCGCAACTGAAATACCGGCTGGATACCAAGGGCATCGGCAGCGGCAGCACGGTCGAGGCGGTACTGAACTTCGCGGAATCCGGAGGGAAAACCGAGGTTCAATGGATCGGCGACATCGTTTCCGTTTCGGGACTATTGAAGCTCGCCCCGAAGGGATTGATGCAATCGACCGCGGAGAAGGTGATCGCCGAGGTTTGGGCCGCGATCCGGGCGAAGTTGGAATCCGCTACACCCCACGGGCTTGCGGATCCCAAATGAATTTGTGCATTTGAAGCTGCATCCGCACGTTCAAGCCGGAAGCCAGCACCCACTCGGCCAAGTCCGCGAGGGCGACCGATCCGAACACGGCACTTACCAAGATGCTGAATCTTCGATCCAACCGCCGTTCGCGGATTGTTGTTTCGGCCCATTCCCAATCCTTCCGCGAAGCGATCACGAACTTGATTTCGTCCGTCGGCTTCAAAACGTCCAAATTGCCGAAGGCATTGGCCTCGCATTCGCCGCTATCCGGGCACTTCAAATCCATGATGATGTGAACGCGGGAATCGACCGCGTCGATGGGCAAGCTGCCGCTGGTTTCGAGCAAGACTTTCTTCCCGGCATCTGCCAGTTCCACCATCAAGGTGCAGGCATCGGATTGCAACAGCGGTTCGCCGCCGGTGAGTTCGACCAACGGGCAATCGAACTCCAACACTTTCGCCAACACTTCGGCCCTGCTCATCCTTACGCCTTGGTTGAACGCATGGGGCGTATCGCACCAAGTACACCGAAGATGGCAGGCGGTGGTACGCACGAACACACAAGGCAGCCCGGCGTACGCCGATTCCCCTTGGAGGCTTCGATAGATTTCGTGGATGACCAGTTCGCTATCGGCCAGTTCCAAAAGCGGCTTGACCCGTTGGGAATGTTCGGTGTTTGGCAGTGTAATCAGGCTCATGTCATTAGAATATCGCCAAATCGCAGGAGGCCCGCCGAAAATCGATTACGAACCGGAAATCCGAACAGAATCTGTGCGATTTCCCTGAGGAGCGATTGACCTTCCGATGAGAAGCATTAATCTAATGGGGTAGCTTCGAGCGACTGCGTCTCAATATCAGATAGCGTCGCTTTCCTGCCGAGCTTGCTCCGCCAGTGCCAAACGGTGGCTTCCGCCGTTTCCCGCCTGCAATGCAACTCCTTTTCTAGACATGCCCCAAGGAGAGTTGGCTCATGCGCCGCCATCGCTGTTTCGCTTTCACGCTGATCGAATTACTCGTCGTTATCGCGATCATTGCCATCCTCATCGGCCTGCTGCTTCCCGCGGTTCAGAAGGTTCGGTCCGCCGCGGCCCGGATGAAGTGTTCCAACAACCTCAAACAGTGGGGGTTAGCACTTCACAACATTGAAAGCGCCGAGAATTCGTTCCCGTCGCTCGGTGATTACCCGGTCGGCGCGACCGGAACCTCGTGGAGCGTCCCGGCGAAGCTACTCCCTTACGTCGAACAAGAGAACCTCCAAAAACTGATTAACTTCTCTATGTCGTACACCACCCAGCCACAAGTGACCCAAACACGTGTGGCGATTCTGCTCTGCCCGAGTGAAGCCAACGACAAACCCCGACCGGACGGCGCACTGACCCATTATCCAATCAATTACACTGCGAATGCGGGTACGTGGTTTCTGTTTTCGCCGACTACACGCGATACTGGGGACGGAGTCTTCCAGGTGAACCGCCGTTTGCGAATGACCGAGATCGCGGATGGTTCCAGCAACACTCTCGGAATGTCGGAAGTGAAGGCCTACACACCCTACTTGAGGGATGGGGGAAATCCTGCGGCGTTGAACACCACTCCGCCCGCTTCACCAGCGAGTATTGGCCCGATGGGTGGCGATTTCAAATCCAACTCGGGTCATACTGAATGGGTTGATGCACGCGTGCATCAAACAGGGTTCACGACTACCTTCCCACCAAACACGAAAGTGGATTTTACAAGTGGCGAACAGAACTACGATGTGGATTTCAACTCGAGCCGCGAGGGGGTATCGACGAGTCGTCCGACATACGCCGCCATCACATCGCGAAGCTACCATTCCGGGGGCGTCAACACCTTGCTGATGGATGGCTCGGTGCGCTTCGTGAACAATCGCGTTGGCACGAATATTTGGCGGGCGATGGGCACACGGGCCGGAGGCGAACCGGCCACCGATTGAACAACGATGGTTCGATATGCTAAACCTCGCGCTGGGTGTGGCAAAACTTTCTGGCACGCACGCTCTTCACCCTCTCCCCTCAAACGGAGAGGGTGTTGAACTGGTTCGCCATAAAAATTTGCCAGACCGAGTCGCGCTCCAAGAGGAGAAAATTGTTTTTTTTCCCTTCCACGAATAATACCGCGACGATGATCGACCACGAACCATCGCTAATTCCGCGCAACGATGCTTCCGAGATAACGGTGCGTTCCCGCCCCTTGCGAAAGCGGATTATTCACACGATCCGTCGCGGGCACCTGTACCTCGGCTTGTTCCTGCTCCCTTGGGCGGCACTCTACGGCGTCACGGCATTCCTGTTCAACCACCCCACGGCCTTCAGCGAACAGTCGACGACCACATTCGAACGAAGCGCAATCCTCGGCACCCCGATGGAATCGCCCCCGTCCGCCGAGGATTGGGCCGCCCAAGTGATGGCCAAGCTCAACGAAATTCAAAAGCCTGTCACGGCGTATACGCTCCTGCCCGGCGCCAAGTTCGGCGGGCGAGATTTCGCCTTCGCAACAGTGAAAGCCGAGGGGCAGAACATCAACGTTCTAATCGACGTAAAAACCTCTACGGGCACCGTACGCTCCACACCGATGCCGGAACCGAAGCCACTGGTGAAGGCGCCCTTCGCCATCGGAAATGCTTCTGAAGGTCGTCGGCCCGGCCCCGGGGGCAGCAGCCCTTCGGAAACCGGGATCCAACTCGAAAACCCGCTCACCGCGATGGTTCGGGAGACCGTGCCGGTGATCCTCGAACGCACCGGATTTCCTGGCGGTGATGTCACTGTCACT
>JBBQWA010000016.1:0-24385 GCA_038211045.1 Gemmatales bacterium | reverse complement strand
CATCAGCATGTTCGCGCAGGTGGAATTGAACTCCCGCAGCGAAGAGGCCGTGGGTACTTCCGTAATGCCCGGCCCGTGCAACAACAACGCCCCGGCAATCGGCTTCTCCCCGGCGTATACGATGACCAATTCGGCATCCCGCGGAAATGTTCGCAAGATGCTTTGAAAGAGTTCCCGGCCGTACACCGGTGTACCGAGGTCACGCATATTCTCGCTGAGCACGGCGTAGAAGGCTTCCAACAATTCTTCGCCACCGATTCGAATGGTGAAGTCGTTCTTTTCCCCCTTTCGCACTTGGTTGCGAACCTTGGGGTCGAGTTCCTTCCACAACTTCTCCGCCGTGGCAGGCAACGCGCGCCGCATGTGAACCTTGCTCGTAACCACCGTGTTTAGCCGGGAGTGTTCGATTAAACGCTCTTGCCGAAGTTCGAGGTTCTTGGCGTCGAGTTCGTCCGCGAGTTCCACGGCCCGATTCACGAGGAGCGTTTCCACATCCGGCGAACGGGCGATCACGCCGTTGCTGTTGAGGTAGGGCAAGCTCACGAGAAACCGACCGAAGAGCATGGTGTTCACGAAAGCCAAGGGGAGGAACCCGCAGGTTTCCCCGTGGCTGCGCGCTTCCACGGCGTAGATTTCATGCCCGAGTGCATCGCGGAGGACGTTCGACCACGCGGGGTGATGGCTGAGCGAAGCGGGGCCGTCGCGGAATACGAAGCGTTCGAGGGCAGGCAAACGGGCGTGCAGGGTTGCCGCCGTGTGTGTCCAGAGGCGGATGGAATTCGAAGCGTTGTTGGTCATGGGGCAGATCATGTGAAACTATAGCTCATTCCGGGCACCGGTGAGTGGCAGGGGTATCAACCCGCCGAGTTTTTCGTGTTCAATGCAATAGTACATCGTAATCCTCGCTCAGCTTCTTCATTCGGGAAGCGAAACTATAACGGCTTTCGATTGTACGCCGACCGGCGAAAGCGAGTTCCCCTCGGCGAATCGGATTCTCGATCAAATTCAATAGCCCACGGGTGAACCCCGCTTGATCGCCCGCGTCCACGAGCATTCCGTTCTCACCGTGTTGGATCAGTTTGGGAATCCCGGCGATGCGGGTGGCGATGCACGGGACTTCCAACGCCATGGCTTCGAGAAGCACATTGGGAAGGCCTTCGCGGAGGCTGCTGAGAGCGAAGATATCGAACGCTTCGAAGTAGCCGCGGGTTTCCGATTGCCAACCGGCGAAGGTAACTCGATCCGCGATTTGCAACTCTGCCGCGAGGGCTTCGAGGCGAACGCGATCGTTGCCTTCCCCCACGATCACCAAGCGGACATCGTGCCCGGCGGTGCAAATCTCGCTCACGCTCCGCAAAAGAACATCGAAGGCTTTCTCGGGGGACAATCGCCCCACGGCTCCAATCAGAGTACATTCCTGGGAAATGCCGAGGTGTTCTTTCGCATCCGCTACAGAAGTTCGCCTCGTGAATTCTTCGGTATCGATGCCGTTTTCCAAGAGCACGGCGTTCCTCGGCTTCACCCCGCACTTGCGGCAAGCCCGGTAGAGGTCTTCCGAAACGCAATATACGCGTTCGTACTTCGGCAGGCAGAACTTATCGATGCGGTAGTACCACGGCGTGCGGGCGGTGATTTCCACCCAACCGTGGGCGGTGCTCACGAGCTTCATTGGCCAGAAGCGTTTCAGCAACAATCCGAGGGCGTTGGTTTTATAATCGTGGCCGTGCCAGATCGCCACGTTCTCCCGCTTGCAAACATCCAACAGAGTTTTGACGATCCGCCAATCGAACGGGCCGCGATCCGGGATCGGAATCAGCGTCGCACCGTACTTCGCGGCCTTGCGTTCGATCTCGGCGAAGCCGGGATCGCCGGGCGGGTAAAGGTAGCCGCAGAGCATGCGGTAGCCGAGCGGCGCGAGGAACCTCGGCGAATTGAGGATCGTTTTATCCGGGCCGCCGCCGGAACCGCTGACAACGCGGGTATCGAATACGGTCGGCATCATGGCTGTACCAAGTACGGAGCCATGGCGGTCATCAGCGGTTGCAAGCAACGATCCCAATGGTGGTGGGCTTCTACATACTTTCGGGCGGCGGTGCCCAGGCGAGCGCGCCGCGTCGCGTCGTTCAAAAGTTCGCCCACCGCTTCCACCCATTCGCCCGGCGTGGTGGGCGATAGCAAATGTTTGCCGGGGGTCACATCCAACGCGGCGATGGCGGCGGGCGCGGCGAGAGTCGCTTTGCTCATCGCCATGGCTTCGAGTACCTTGTTTTGGAGGCCCCGGGCGATGCGGATCGGGCAGACGGCGAGCGCCGCGACAGCCAGGTAAGGGCGAACATCCGGAACGTCCATGAAGAGTTTCACCCCCGGCAAAGAGGTGAGCAACACTACATCAATTGCCGGCTTACGGCCGATGATCCAGAATTCCGCCTTCGGGTGTTTCAAGTGAATGGTAGGCCAGATTTCGCGGGCGAACCAGACCGCCGCATCGATGTTGGGGTAGTAATCGAGCGCGCCCACGAAAGCACAAACGGGAACGATTTTCACATCGAAATCCGGTGCGAAGTATTCCAGATCCACCCCGTTCGTGGCCACAGTGCCTTTCGCCGGGGCGGCGAAGCCATCGTACACATCGCACTCGGCCCGGCTAACGATTGTCACGGCTTTCGCCCAGCGGCTCAGTTCGATTTCGAGCTTGCGTACGCGCTTCGCTTCGAAGCGGTAAAGCCAACTTTTCGGCCACGATTTCGATTCGGCGAAATCGAACCACTTTTGTGAATCGACATCCACGAGATCGACGAACTTGGGAACGTCGCTCATCCGGGCCAAGTAGGGCGCCAAGCTGGAGGCGGAACACACGGCCGCCGCGATGGGGGACTCCTTTTGCCAACCGTCGAGGAGATGTTTGAACGCCGGTTCGCGGAAGGCCCCTTCGCTGAGGCTCCGGCCAGCAAGAGCGGAAGTCGCGGCACGCCACCAACGCAGGCGGCCCGATGCGGGAACGATTTCCACGCGTTCGCACAAGCCTTCGAGTGTTGCCCGAGTGGCTTCGTTCACCGGTTCATCGGCGAGGCACGCGAGCCAAACCCGCGACACCTTGGCCAGTTCGCGGAGGACGTGGTAGTTCCGGATGCGATCACCCTTATCGGGCGGAAACGGCACCCGATGGGCAAGGTAGATCACTCGCGGGAGTTGGCTCATCAGAGTGAGGATCGGGCGGGTTGCAGGTGCGGGCGGCTATCGCTCTCGGCACCGGGATGGATCAACGCGTGGAATTGTTCGATCACCGCTTCGCGGCTGGGCAGGAAAAAGAGCCGCCGCAACCATTCCGGCCCGACGCCGAGGGTTTTCAAGGCGGTGGCCCCGGCAATGCGGGCATCGAGCCAGAAGCTCCGATTGGCGATGTAATACAGATCGTAATACACTTTGTGGCGGACGCTAATGATGTCCGAGTCGGCGGGGAGTTGCACTTGGGCCAACCCGGTGACGCCGGGGAGAACGTAGGATCGTACCCCGTAACCGGGCACGCTATTGTGCAGGCCTTTATTGTCGATCACTTCCGGGCGTTCCGGGCGGGGGCCGACAAGGCTCATCTCTCCGCGGAGCACGTTGAAGATCTGCGGGAGTTCGTCGAGGTGGGTTTTGCGGAGGAGTTTCCCGAGCCAGAAGATTCGGGTGTCGTGTTTGCCACTCGACCATTGCACGCCGGATTTCAATTCGATGTTGTGGTACATCGAGCGAATTTTCAGGATGCGGTACGGTTTGCCATCTTTGCCCCGGCGGGTTTGCGAGTAGAAGCCGGGGCCGGACGACGTGAGGCGAACAGCGGCCCAAGCCAAACCGATCAATGGCAGGGCAAAGATCGAAAGGAGGATCGCCGAGAAGATATCGACGGAAGGTTTCATCGAACGGTACCAACTGCCGCCTTCCGGCAGTTGGATGTACGCATCGGCTCGAACCCAGTCGGCTTCGGGCCAATCCGCAGTCGGTCGCGTGGATTCAGTGTTATCGGGTTCGGCCGTCATTGCGTTCCAATGGTGTTATTCGGGGCGATCATTCTTCTAATGCTTGTTCATCTTATGCCCACTCCCCTTGAGGAGGAGCTCGACGCGACCCTCTCCCTCAAGGGGAGAGGGTAAAATCCAACGCCTCTCAGTTCACCGATTGCTTCCCGGCGATCAGTTCTTTATTCAATTCGTTCAAGAAATCGGACAGAAACGTTTCCTCGGCCCCCGCGTTCGAACTCGAACCCGAGGATTCCGATCCGCTCAGCGGGTGTTGAATGTAAATCTTGTAAATTCGGCCCTCCCCGGCGAAGCTCAACCGGGGCGAATCGGGTGCCTGCCAATTTTTGCCCGTGCCCCACGCCCACAGTACCTCGAACGAACCGGCGTTCGGCTTATCGAATTGCGCAGCCCAGAATTCGTTGGGAACCGTTCCGGCGAAGTTACGTTTTGAGTAACGGCCCGCCAATTCGTGGCCCGTGGTGCCGTAGCATACTTTCGGGTCGTGGGCGCCGAGGTCGCCGGGGTTGCCGTACAAGATCATCACGTTTACCGTTTGCCCGGTCGAGTTCTCCTTGTAGCTTCGGCTGAAGTAAGCCTCCGCGTGGGCCACCTTCATCTGTTTCTCGTTGACCGCTAAGTTTTGCCCGCTCCATTTCCCGATGTTCATCTGTACACCGGCCAAGCGGGCTTGCACAACATCGGCGGGTTCCGAGTTCCCGGGGCCGGAACGGATCGCGTTCCAGAGGCCGATGCCCAGGAACAAAGCCAAGGCCGCAATGAGGGTAGCAATCTTGGCCATGGTTCAAGCGGGCAACTGTTTGACGTAGTTGTAACCGTAAGCCTGAATATCGGGCTTGACGCCGTTCACCACGGCACCGAGGAGCGGGATATTCAGTTGGTTCAGCCGTTCGGATGCCTGCAGCACTTTGGGTAGCTGGCTGACATCTTGGAGAATGCTGAAGACAACGCCATCGACGTGTTGGGCCACCAAGAGAGTATCGGCGACCGGCAGGATCGGGCACGTATCCACAATTATTATATCGAATTGACCACGCAAGCGATTGAATAATCCTTCGAGCGGATTCCCTTGGGCGAGCGCCGCGATCACGCGGTGGTTGCACTGCCCTGCGGGGATGATCCACAGGTTCGGCACCGTCGTGGCTTGCAGGGCATCCGCGACGTCGATTTCTTGGAGCAGAATCTCGGAACAGCCGGGGGCGACCGGGATATCGAAGAGCTTCTGCATGCTCGGATTGCGGAGATCGCAATCGAGAATCAGCGTACGCAATCCGGCGGTGGCCATGCTCGTGGCGAGTTGGCTCGAAAGCGAGGTCTTGCCTTCGCCTTGCATGGCACTGGTCACCATGATGACCTGCATTTGCTGGCTCTTCGCAGCGTGCAGGAGCATGGTGCGGGTGCTGTTCACCGATTCGTTGAGGATGAATCGCCAGTTTTGGTTTTCGTTGGCCGCACCCGATTTCAGGCTGGCCCGGCTGGGGAACGCCGGGATCGTGCCGATCACCCGCATGCCGAGGTCCGACACGACTTGATCGACGCCATCGATGCGGCGGTTTCGCCATTCGAGGTACGCGATCAGCAACAGTATTCCCGCGAGGCTAACCACGCCCACGGCGATCGCGGCGAAGATCTTCTGCTTCAAGTTCAGGTTCATGTTCACGGTGGCATCTTCGAAGACGCGGAGGCGGGATTCCGCCGATTGGATCTGCGATTCGATCGCCCACTTCTGCAGGCTCAATTTGGTTTTGGTTTCCTTCAGCGGTACGAGTTCGGTGTACTTGCTGGTTTGTTGGAAGTTGCCTT
Organism: Gemmatales bacterium; assembly: GCA_038211045.1. GTDB lineage: Bacteria > Planctomycetota > Planctomycetia > Gemmatales > Gemmataceae > JALHQU01. The sequence continues at coordinate 18,560 of JBBQWA010000016.1, read as the reverse complement.
GGTTCATCCCGCGGAGATCTTCTTGGAGGCGTGCGATCTTGAGTTTGTTGGATTTGATCAAACTTTGAATCGCTTCGAGCATCGCGACGATTTCGGTGCGGCGGATTTGCAACTCGTTGCGGCGGGCCCTGGCCACCTCTTCTTGGATTTGCGGGAGAACAATCGAGCGCGCCGATTCCAATTCCTTTTCCGCTTTGGTGAGTTCTTCTTCCGCCGCGACCAATCTCGCGGCTCCGGGCAGCAAGGAAGCCTTGAGTTTATCCCGTTCGAAACGTTTCAAGTTGAGGTTGCTAAGGGCTTCGAGATACCGGGGATCGGCTTGCAGGCGTTTCGACAAGGCATCGGAATCGATCCGCAATTCCCCTTTCAATTCGCTATCGATTTGGCTCAATTTGGATTTGAGTTGGTTCTCTTCCTCCTCGTTCTTTTGCAAGCTCACTTGGGTGCCTTGCAAATCAGTGCGGAACAGAACGATGTCGGTGGCGTTGTCTCGGCCGACGCCGCTTTTCTTGGCTTCTTCTTCGATCTTTCTCTCGATGGCGTCGATCTGTTGTTGGATGCGTTCGAGGCTGATTCGTACCGCCGTTTCTTCGGAAGCCATCCGTGTTTTCTCGGTCGATTGCCCTTCTTCGATGTATGTGCTGATGAACGCTTTCAGCATCGCTTGCAACATTTCCGGATTGTCGCCGTTCATCTTCACGTTGAGGAACTCGGGCGATTCCCATTTGAACGAGAGCAGATCGCCGTAGAACGCCACCCGATCTTCGTGCGAGATCGTGGTGACGGCGGGCACCTTGGCCAATTCCTTGTTGTTTGAAACGCGGGCGTGAAACGTTTTGTTCTTCATCAATGCGACTTGCTCATCTTTGAACTTCTCGAAGAGTTCGTTGTCGCCGGGGCTGAACTTCACCGCCATGCCGGCGGGCGTCGATTTCATTTGGATTATCGCGCTGGCTTGGTGCTTCCCGGAAGGCATGAGCATCCACACGACACTGGCGCAGAGGCACGATACCAATCCGCCCACGAGGAGTGCAATGAACCAACGGCGTTTCAAAGCGTGCAGGAGTTCCGGGGCCTTGGGCATGGCCCGGGCGGCGGCCGAGGAGGCGGGGCTAGGGCCGAAGAACGGGTTGGACGTGAACATGCCCCCGGCGGCGGGGTTGGGCTGCCCGTAACCGGGCGGCGTTTGTTGGCTGGGGCTAATACTGCCCGCCGCGACATCGCTGGTCGATTTCAGAGACATTGCTGATACGCTCCTCGCGGGGAACACCCCCGGATTTTCCACACGGCCCGTTCATCCGATGAACCATTCTTCTGGCTGGGCAGAGTCATCTTATCGCCCGCAATCCTTCCAAAGTTCCCGTTGGTGAATTTCACCAAAACTTTAACGTTGATTCCGCAAGTTAACACCGCTGCCGCACCGTAACAGAATCTACCTCACGCCGGGGATTCCGGACGACATTTTTTGCGATTTACCGGCGGGAACGGTTATGAGGCGAGGGGGAATTGGGGAAAAGGTGAGGGCTGTGAGGAAAGATGCGCCTTTTTCGATAAATCGCAGAGCGGGAAATGTCGATGAAGCTCGTATGGTCGAATCCGGTCATGCGAAATGCCTCAGCAGGTATGCCGCAGGTCGGGTACTTGGCCCCTCGATTTTCGATTCTTCATGGAGAGTGCCATGTCCCGTTTCAAGTTGGGGATGCGGCTGCTAATGGCAGTGGCGGTGGGGGCCGTATCATCCTTCACGGGTAGCGGTTGCTTGAAGAGCACCTGCAAAACCGACGACGAATGCGGCACGGGGCAATCGTGCGGTATCGGGCAATCCGGCCACGGTGGCAAGGATCACCACGCCTTAGTACCCGATTTTCGCGTTCCCAAGGAACTCGATAAAGTTTCTATGCCCCCGTACATGGTGGAAGCTCCGGATATCCTCCGCATCGACGCCCTGCGGACGATTCCGCTGCCGCCGTACCGCATCGAACCGATGGATACCTTGTACCTGTACGCCCCGGGCGCTCCGGACAAGGCTCCGGTGAACGGCCTTTACCCGGTCGATCCGGATGGCACGATCAACTTGGGTCCGGACTACGGCGGCCAGATCAAAGTGGCCGATATGACCGCCCTCGAAGCCGAGAAGCTGATCGCGCGGCAGTTGCAGAAGTTCCTGCGGGAAGCTTCGGTTTCGGTGTCGCTGGCCCAATCGAAGGGCGTGCAACAAATCCGGGGTGAACACTTGGTGAACCCCGATGGCACCGTCCGCCTCGGTATGTACGGCAGCGTCTACGTGACCGGCAAAACCCTGCCGCAGATCAAGTGCGATATCGAAGCCCACCTTTCCAATTACCTCTACAAACCCGAGGTGAACGTGGATGTGGGGGCCTACAACAGCAAGTATTACTACGTCATCACCGATTTCGCAGGGAACGGCGAACAGGTTCTCCGCTTGCCCGTCACCGGGAACGAGACCGTGCTCGATGCGATTTCGCAGGTCGGTGGACTCTCGGCGGTTTCTTCGAAGCAAATCTGGATTGCCCGCCCGGCCCCGGCGGAATACTGCCAAGATCAGATTCTCCCCGTCGATTGGCGAGGGATTTCCCGCCGCGGGCACACCCGCACGAACTACCAGATTCTCCCCGGCGACCGCGTGTTCATCATGGGCAACCCGCTGAACTCGCTCGATACCGAACTCGGCCGCATCCTCACCCCCGTGAGCCGCGTACTCGGTACAGCCCTCCTCGGTGCTTCGACCTACAACCAACTGCTGTTCGGATTCAACGGCAATGGCAACGGGTTCAACAACGGGTTCAACCGATAAAAGAGGTTTCGCGGATCGGTTCGGAAAAGGAAGAGTTTCCGCGAAAGTGCTCGAAGACGATCATGCCGGGGTTCCGGCGCCGAGTTGGAAGAACATCGAACATCGACGGCCACCCCGGTTCACAAGAACCCGGGTGGCCGCCGATGTTTTTTTTGTTCCCTAGTGAGAACGAGGATCGTTCGACCGGTTGACAAGCTCCGCCCGTGAGTTAGCCTCATGGGTAGGGGTTCTGCTTCGCCGGATCTCGGGAAACTCGAAAGGATCGATTATGAAACGCTTCCAACCAATTGCTCTCGCCGCAGTTCTCGCGATCGCGGCCGTAGATTCTCAAATCGCTTCCGCCCAGCCCCGGGTTCCCAGCGGGCCGGCTGGCCCGCCGGTGGTCAGCCCGTACCTGAACCTCCTCAACGGTGGCGGAAACCCGGCGTTAAACTACTTCGGGATCGTCGTGCCGCAGATGCAAATGCAACAGCAACTCACGCAATTGCAACAGCAGCAACAACTCCAGACCGGCCGTGCCGGGGAGAATGCCCAAGATCCATTGAATTTGCTCCCCAGCACCGGCACGGTTCCGGTCTTCGACAACACCTTCGGATACTTCAATCGCTTGAACGGAGCCGGCGGCGGAGTTTCGGTGGGCGGCGGTTCCTTTAACCGCATGGGGGGAGCATTCGGTGCAACCCCTGCGGGTGGTGCCGGTGGTGCCGGGGCCGCCGGATTCCAACGCGGCGTTACCAGCGGGGGAATACAACCCAGCTTCGCCGCTCCGCGGACCACAGCACCCAACGGAATGCGGTAACTTCCATCTGAACGTTTGCGAACATTCCGGTTTTCACTGCCGGAACCACACCCTCGAAAGGATTCGATCATGGGATTGCTACGCACATCGGCACGAATGGTATTCGTGACCGGGGTCGCACTCGCGGCGGCGAACGCCCCCGCGTACGGCCAATACTACCGAACCCCCGGCGTGTTGCCGGTCTCGGCACCCGAACCGGTATACTCTGCCCCGGCACTGGTCTATAGCGATCCCGCTCCGACGGTCGTAGGTTGCCCCGCCGGGCAAAGTTGTGCCACCGGCCAATGCAATACCGGAAACGGTAACCCGGCGAATTTCGCCCCTAACAAGCCATTCCACAAAAACGGCTGCCAGCCATATTGCGCGACGAAAACGTACCCGCACTCGGATTCGCATTACATCAAGCACTACTGCGGGCCATCACTGATTCCCGATGGTTGCAGCAATGCCTACGGCCACTTCCCCACTACATGGCGCCGTTGGGAAGACGTATCGCCGGGATGGCAGCCGAACAACAACGTCGATTGCACCAATCGCGGTTGCATCGGCGGAGCCGTGGGCTGCCAGTTACCGGGGAACAGCTATCTTGCTCCAGTTCCAATTCCTACTCCAGTTCCTACACCGACTCCCGCACCGATTCCGGCACCGATTCCCACTCCGACTCCCGTTCCAGTGCCGATGACTATACCGACGCCGACTCCGGTTCCCGCACCGATTCCGGTTCCCGCGCCGACTCCGGTTCCCGCGCCGATACCGATGGCACCGAAGGGCCTTTCGCTCATCCCCGTGGCCCCTAACCAATTAATCGTGGTTCAAGCGACACCGATGGAACTCCCCGCGCCGATTTCCACTCGCCCGGCTAGTCTCCGCGTCGAACAAGGCCGGATTCTGAAGGATGCCCTCGCGGTGCCGAGCCTGCTTCCACCGCCCGCCGTGGAAGAGATCACCGCGAATTGATCGAACGAATCCATAAATTATCCCTCGGCCGTTGGATCGCCCCTTCCGGTGATTCCAACGGCTTTCCCATTGAAGGGGTCGAAATGAAGGAACGTTGCTTGGTCACGGGCGGAGCGGGCTTCATCGGCTCCCACTTGGTGGATCAACTTTTGGCCGCAGGCCATCCCGTTCGCGTGTTCGACGATCTCAGTACGGGAGCGACTACGAACGTTCCGACGGAAGTGGAATTGTTTTCCGGATGCGTGACGAACGTTTCTGCCGTGGAGAAGGCGGTGCGGGGTTGCGAAGTGGTGTACCACTTGGCGGCGATGGCTTCGGTGGCGAAGAGTTTGGAGAATCCGGTATTGTGCCACGCGATTTGCGGCACCGGCACGTTGAACGTTCTCGAAGCGGCCCGCAAAGCGGGGGTGCGCCGCGTAGTTTACTCGGCGAGTTCGAGCGCGTACGGTGCCGCATCCGATCCCGCGGGGCAGGATGAAGAAACGCCCTTGCGGCCGCTTTCCCCCTACGCCTCCGCCAAGCTCAACGGCGAACATTACCTCGAAGCGTACTCCGCCAGCTTCGGGCTGGAAACCGTGCGATTGCGCTTCTTCAACATCTTCGGCCCCCGCCAACGGGCCGATTCGCCGTACTCCGGTGTGATTGCGATCTTCACCGCCGCGTTGGCATCCGGGAAGCCGCCGACGATCCACGGGGACGGTTTACAAGCCCGCGATTTCGTGGCGGTGGGAAATGCCGTGGATGCTCTCGTTCTGGCGGCGAACACGCCGGGGGTTTCGGGCCGCGTGTACAACGTCGGCACGGCTCGCAGCATCGACTTGCTCGAACTGTTGGCGGCCCTCAACCGCGAGTTGGGAACGAATGCCGAGCCGGTACTCGGCCCATCCCGCACCGGCGACGTTCGGTTTTCCTTGGCGAAGATCGATCGCATCCGCACCGAGTTGGGTTACGAGCCGAAGATTTCCTTCGAAGCTGGGCTTCGCAAAACGATCGAGTGGTACAAGTCGCTCACCACCACTTCTTGAATATCCCGGGTGTGCCGCGGGTGGCCTCGAACAGCGATTCGACGACGATCGCGGCTTGTAGTTTGCGTGCCCATTTCACGATTTCCGGGGTTGCACTCGCCGCGACTCGATCGAGGAGCGCCGCGGCTTCGCCGGCGTTGCCCGATTGGCGGTATGCGCTGTAGAGCGAGTTCCACCCCTGCGGATCGGCGGGTTTCGCGCGGGCCGCCTCCGCGTATTCGCGGATCGCACCGGGAAGATCGCCGACGAGTTCCTTGCACAACCCCAATGCTGCGGGCACCTCGGCGGGATTATCGAATTTCAAACGCGGATCGCGCAACCGCCGTTCCGCCCCAGCGACCTCCCGTTTCGCGGCGTCGGTTTGCCCCGCGATTACCAGCAATCGCACGATAGCCACGCGGATCTGCGGGGAAGCATCGTTCAAAGATTTGGCGAATTGTAAAGCTTCGAGCGCTTCTTCGGTCTGCCCGTATCTCAGGAACACGCTGGCCCGAGCGAGTTGCTCGCGGAATCGGGGTGATTGGGCGATCATCGGATTGCGAACCCTAGCCAACGCCAAGGTTTGCAATTCCAAGCCTGCGGCCGCCCTCGCCAATTCGTACTGCCGAAGAAGTTCGAGGGAAAGCCCGGAGCGAGTTTCCGGCTTGCCGAGGATTTGAGCCGCTTCGCCGTAACGCTGCTGTTCCATGAGAAGTTCGGTCACCCGTCGGAGAATTGCCGGGTTGGAATCGCGGAGTTGGATCGCGTGGAGGTAGTGCTTGAGCGAATCGGCTTGCCGATTTTCCAAGGAGGCGATGTCCCCCGCGATCACATGTAGACGCCCCCAGTTGGAACGTCGGAGTATCGCGGCCTCGATCCGGGGTTTCCAGTATGTGAGCCGTTCCGGCGTGAGCCAACCGCTGCGGGCAATTTCGCGGCCGAACTCGGCGGCGCTCGCCACGGGGCCGCTTTCACCATCGAGTTTGCGAATTTCCTCGAACGCTCGATCCGCTTCGGCGATCATCCCGATTCGCGTGGCGAGATCGAACAGGGCGAAACGTACATCGAGATCGTACGGTTGCTCATCGGCAGCTTTGCGGAGCAGTTCCACGGCTTCCTTGGGGCGACCATGCGAAGCCAACAGCAGCCCGAGCGACTTCCACAATTGCGAACGTTCGCCCGGAGAAAATGGCCCGGCTTCCCCCGCAAGCCCGAGTATGGCTTCGGCGGGGAAGGTGCGCCCGCTGGCGATCAACAGTTGAGCTTTCGCTAAACGGAATTCGATCCGATCCCCGAGTTGCTTCGCGGCTTCATCTACGGTCGCCCACGCCCCATCCAGATCGGTGGGGGCGATCAACCCGGTGAGGGCGATCCACGCCGCGGAATTCTTCGGTTCGCGTTCGATACTCGCACGGAGTATGTTTTCCGCGTCGGCCAATAAATTTTGCAGTGCCAAGCATTGGGCATACGCGACTTCCAATTGGGGTTCGAGTTGATCCGTCGGGCCGAGGAGCGCTTCGAACTCGGCCCAGTTGCGTTCGGCTTCGGGTAGCGCAAGGATCTCCCGAAATTTCAACATCGCCAAGGCGAATCGAGCGGCGGGAACCGCCTTCGCCATCTCGCGGTAGAGTTCCGTCGCGTCTTTGTCCCGCCCGAGCTTCGCCAGTGCGTTCGCCCAACCCATTTTGGCCGAAATGCTTCGCCGATCGATGGCGCTCGCCGCGGCGAAGTTCGCTTCTTCGCGTTGGTCATCGTTGGCGAGAGCGTACGACGCCCCGAGCGCCATCCGCGCTTTCATCATCAAATCCCATCGGGAACCGAGCGCGGGAAGGCTCGTTTCCAACGCCAGGATGGCTTCGGGCCAATTCCCGCGCCGGGCCGCCACGCGGCCGACGAGATAGCGAGCCAACTGTTGTTGAACCGGCGATTTCTCCAACCGCTGGGCGATTGCCAATGCGCTTTCCAGTTCGTTCAATTCGATCAAACGATCCCCGATCGTGGCGAGTTGCGGATCGCCATCGGGCAGTTTCGCGGCAGCGTCGAGGAGAATCTTGGCACTGGCGGAACCGGCGCCGCTGCGGTTCATCACCTCGGCGAGGCCGAGTTTCAACCAAGTGTTCTCCGGATGGATCTTCAAACCGTCTTCGATAACCTTGCGGGCGGCCTCGCGATCGGTTTCCGCCAGCAACTCGGCGTGTTGCAGGATAATATCCACATCGATGTTCCCCCCGGGAATCTCGGCGTAGGCCACGCGGATATCTTCGACCGCCCCGGTTCGATCGCCGTATCGCACCCGGTAACGCGCCCGCGCCAACCGCGCCGATAAATCCATGGGCCGCGCGGCGATGAACTCGTTCATCAGGTGATCCGCTTCCAACGCCGCATTCGGATTCAAGCGGATCAAGTTGGCGAGTTCGTAATATGTGGCCGATTTGGCTTTCCCGGTGGCCACGGCTTTCTGCAAATGCATCTGCAACCCCGCAGCGTTGCGTTCGGCGGCGTCGCATTGGGATAGCATTTCGTAAAGGGCGGGGTCGTTCGAGTACTCGGGAACGCCCGATTGAACGAGGGTTTCCAAGTGCGGCCGTGCGGCCCCGTAGCGACCGTAGCGGAGGTAAAGCGCCGCGGCCTTCTTGCGATCTTCGTGGCGATTCGGTGCGATGTTCATCACTTTCTCGTACGCCGTCGCCGCCCACGCCCACCATTTCCAATTTTGCATCGCAATCTGTTCCAACACCCCGGCGTATTCGGAGAAGCCTTCGGCGTCATTCTTGCGATAGTTGGAGTATTGCTTGTAGAAGTCGGCCGCCTTTTCCCAATCCTGTCCATCGCGTGCGGCCCGGGCGACTTCCAATAGATTCGCGGCTTGCCGTTGCGTTTGCACGGTGTGCAGGCCGTAGACGGAGCCGCCGAGGAGCAGGAACGCGCCCAGCACCGAGAATAACCGTTTGGTTTTCAGCACCCGCCGGCTCGAACGGCTGGAACTCCGACGCTTACCCATAAGGAACTCCGCTGGAAAGCTGTTATCGGAATTGTAGCTTGAAAATTGGCCTGTGGTGGAATCCCCGCGAATCGGCCTTCCGAGTGGAGCGTTCCTTGCCGAGTTCATTATCCGAGCCGCCGATTGTGATCAGCTTCGATGTCGAAGAGCATTTTCGCATCGAGGCGGCGGCGAACGTGACCTGCTCCACGGATCTCCGGCAAGTCTACTCGGATCGAATGGATGCCAGCACGCGGAGATTATTGGATCAATTAGGCGAAGCCCAAACACTCGCCACGTTCTACATCGTGGGGCAAATCGCCGTAACGCATCCGAAACTCGTGAAGGATATCGCCGGGGCCGGGCACGAAATCGGCTCGCACAGTTGGGAACATTTGCGCGTTCACCGATTGAATCCGGCATCGTTCCGCGAAGATTTGAAGCGAAGCATCGGGGCGTTGGAACAGGCTTCGGGCGCGGCGGTGAAAGGTTTCCGCGCTCCGACCTTCAGCGTGATGAAGGAAACCGCTTGGGTGGTCGACGCGCTCGCCGAATCGGGATTGCGTTACGATTCATCGATCTTCCCGGTAAGGCACGATCGTTACGGCGTACCTTCCGCCCCGCGAACGCCTTTCGTTCTCCTCGGCAATCAGCGTCAGATCCTCGAACTCCCCCCGGCCACGTACCGCCGATTCGGTCAGAACATGCCGGTGGCGGGGGGCGGTTACTTCCGGCTGTTCCCGTTGGGTTTCATGCGGGCCGGAATCGCCCAATTATCGGAACGGGCGGCGCCGCCGAGCGTGTCGATGCTTTACTTCCACCCGTGGGAGTTCGACCCGGGGCAGCCGAAATTGCCCTTGAACCGGCTCTCGCGTTTCCGAACGTATGTCGGCATCGGGAGAAGCACGGCTCGCTTGGGGCGATTGTTCGAACGTTACTCGGGGCGATTTCGCCGGGCCATCGACGTGGTCGAAGAATTGGAAATGCGATTGGAGATGCTACCGAGGTTTCGGCTGGATGGAGAAAACCGGGGGACTGCGTCCCCCGGTTAATTCCGATTACTCGGCTTTGGGTTCGCCGGTTGGCGAACCTTTCATTTTCCGCCGCATTGCCGCGACGCCGATCATCGAGAGGCCGACCAACCCGGTCAGCATCGTCGCCGGTTCGGGAACCGCCCGGGGATCGACCGGCACCGGGGGTGTGGTCGGATTGCAATGGGTGGATTTGGGCGTGGTCGGCGGTGGCGATAGTGGAACCACCGGAACCACCGGAGTCACCGGGACGGGTGGAACCGTTTTCACTTGGTTCTGCCCGACCGGCACCGGCGGAAAGAAGGCGATCGCACCCGTCGAGAATACTGTGAAAGCGGCTGCGCCAACGGCGGCGGCCGGAACGAGTTTGGTGAAGCGTAATACCATGGCGTCTCCCCCCACAGACTCCGCAGAAAGAGCGGATCGAGTGGTTCGACGGTTTTATCGGCAAGAGAGGCGCGCGGCTTGAACGATATTGGCGGCGCGGGTTCGCCAATCGCCCCAGTGTGCGATCGGAGAACCGTCAGGGTTTCCCCCACAGGCATAATCGGCACATCGGGCCTCTTCGCCCCAATGAAAATAGTTGAACTGCCGATCAGTTTTTCTCTCCACTTGTTGCCGCTTCCGTTCGGTTCCCACCGCGACTCTTTCCGATGATACTCTGGACGACACGGAAGTTATCGTCGCGGGGCGCTCGCCCCAATTTAGTGTCAGGAGGATTCTCCGATGCGCGGGATTCGCAACGCCGGCCTTGGTCTTTCACTCGCCTTTTCCTCGGCGGCCGCGTGGGCTCAAGCCCCGGCCGCCGCAGTGACACTCGGCCCAATCCGCGTGTTGGATTCGGAAGCGCCCATTACTACTGTGCGCGGCCAACAGCCCGATCCCCGCTTCGCCCAACCGATCCAGAGGATGCCCTACCGGGTTCCCGCAGCCACTGCCCCAAGCACTATCGGCGGTGCCATGCCGATGCAGAGCGCTGCCCCGGCCGATCCGCTGGGAACGCCGAAGCCCACACCCACGCCGATGGTAACCGAACTCCGCGACCAGTACGGCAACCCCATTCATATGGGCCAAGGGCAACCGGTGCCCGCCCAAGGAATGATGATGGTACCGCCGCCGGTGTACGGTGCTTCTCCCGTATACGATGGGGCGTGCGATAGCTGCGGGCCGCAGCCTTCCTTGGTGGCCGATCCTTACCTCGGCGGAGTTGGGCCATTATTTCCCCGGATGCGTGCAGCACTCGCCACGCCGATCGCCGGACGATTCAATGTGACCGCCGAGTATCTGCTCTGGTACGTTCCCGGCCAATCGGCCCCGCCGCTAGTGACGACCAGCAGCCCGCAGTTCAACGGCATCATCGGCCAAGGCAATACCCGAGTGCTGTACGGCAACGGGGAACTCGCCACCGCGTTGCAGAGTGGCGGTCGCTTCTGGGGCAACTACTGGATGCCCTGTTCCCGATGGGGAATCGATGGTGGAATCTGGTTCCTCGGTACGACCAGTACGAATTTCACCACCGATTCCAGTGCGAATCCCCTCATCGCCCGACCGTTCGTGAGAGCGGATACGGGGCAGAATTTCTCTGAACTGACGGCCTTCCCCGGGTTGGCGACCGGTTCGATCAACATCAACAACACCACCAACGTGTGGGGTTCCGAAGTGAGCGCCCGCCGAATGATCTCGGGGAATACTTCGTCGCGGCTCGACGGTTTGATCGGGTTCAAGAACATGAACCTCTCGGAGAATCTGACGATCACCGAACAGTTCCAGCGGGTTCCCGGCACTCTCTCCGGGATCGGCGCGCCCGGTGCCTTGTCCGGTACGGTTCAAGATGCGTTCGCCACGCAGAACTACTTCTACGGGGTGAACCTCGGCTTGGTGGGCGAAGTCCGCCGCGGGCGCTGGTTCGCCAACGGTCGGGCGACCGTCGGTTTGGGCCAAGTGTATCAATACGCTCAGATCAACGGCGGTCAGACGATTAACAATGCGAATGGCACGACATCGCAAACCGCCGGGGGATTGTTGGCCTTGTCCAACGCGAATATCGGCAGCTACAGCGAAACCCACTTCGGCGTGATGCCGGAAGTCGGCCTAACGCTCGGGTTCTACATCACGCAGAACCTCCGCTTCGGCATCGGTTACAACTTGCTGTACTTGAACAACGTGATCCGCCCGGCCAACCTCATCGATACCAACCTCGATGCGACGAAGATCCCGAACTTCCCATTGAACCCGGCCCCGGCCCCGCTGACCACGAATCGCCCCTCCGCTCAGCCGTTCCGCACCACCGATATTGCGATCCAAGGTTTGACGTTCTCGCTCAACTGGGCGTTCTAGGCTGGACTCGGGATCATCGCAGCGGATCGAATCGCATACGATCGTATCGCTGTCGATGTTTTCGATCCCGGAGTGATAGGAGCAATTAGCCGGCGGTCGGAGACCGCCGGCTAATTGCGTAAATGGCCAAACGATCCCGGAGGGATCGCATCAAGATGGTAATTCAGGGGATGCGACCCCTCCGGGGTCGGGATTCTTCGGTCACGCATCCGGTGGTCTACGCTTCGCTCCGACCACCGACTAATTATTGCGATCCCTCCGGGATCGTCGAGGGCGGACGCCCGATGTCCACAGATCATTGTCACGACGCTACGATATCGGGACATCCGCTCAAAGTTATCTGGTTTATTCCGTCCTCCGATGCGGGAGAGCGGCGAGTGTGAAGGGGCCTTTGCTATCGTTCACTCGATGCCGACGGGAATCTTATCCTTGCCAATGGTGGGTCGAACACCGTTCACTCCCCGAAGGAATGCGTCGCCACTCTCGGTTTTCACAGGGGCGTTACCGAATCCGATGGCGGGTTCCGCTTTGATGTTCACGATGCCTTCCTTGCTGTTGTCCGCCATTCCGTTCGCTTCGGCTTTCACCCCGGTGGAAGGCAATTGAACCTTCACGAGCTCACCCGTCTTCACGAAGAGATTGCCTTCGATCGATACCTTTCGCCCCGGCAATTCGATCGGAGCCTCGGCGTACAAGCCGGCCGCTTTCAAGCTGTGGAACGTATTGCGGATCAGCATCAAGCCGAGGGGTTTGGCTTTGTCGTCCTTTCCTGTCACGAAAATCCCTTGCTCCCAATTGAAGACGCGGTTGTTTCGGAATTCGATATTGGTCGCGGTACCATCGATGCGGAGTGCCGAGCCTTTGCCCGACCCTTCCAGCCGACCATCGGTCATGCGGATGTTATCGCTTCTGGCACCGACAACGTCGATTGCACAATCGTACATCTTTTCCGTGCCGACGGGTGTGATCCGGAACTTGCTCAAACTCAGGGGTTTGCCATCGGCGGCTTCGAGTCCGTTCAATTGGATGCCCGTTTTTTTAACGCCCTTGACCGCGATGTTTTGAAACTGAGTACCGGAGCAGTGCCCTTGAATTCGGATGCCGATCTCGGCCAAGCCCGGCTCGAGGGTGATTCCGTCGATCGTGCTATCTTCGAGGTTCACGAAATCGAGCGCCACCTGTACCCTTCCGCCCACGGCGGGTTTGAACACCAACAGGACGTTCTTCGACTCGTTTCCGGCTTCCACGTGCAACGTCATCTTCTGTTTCGGATTGGAGTATCCGAACTGGAGATACGGAACTTCGATGCGGTCGTCGAGGATAGAAATCGTATCCCCGTTGCGGGCATCTTTGATCGCATCTTGAATCGTCTTGCGGGTGTAGGATAGTTCCGGGCCGTACCCGGTGCCGGAAACGTACCACTTGTGGGGAACCCGCGGCGGAGTCGGCGGGGGAACATCATCTTCCGCATCCTTCTTCGTCATGAAATAGATCGTCGCACCCGCCAAGGCGGCGACGCCCACGAAGCCGACCGCCGCTGCGATGATCCACGGCAGCAACGACGTTTTCTTCTTCTCCGGGGCTTTCGCCGGTGCGGGCGCTTCAGGTACGCCCTTCGCGGGCTTGGGCTTTTTCTTGGTATCCGCGGTATCGGCCGGAGCATTGCCGAGGGTTTCGGAAGTGATCGATTCCCACACTGCGGGAGTTTCGACCACAGTGGCTTTGGCCGGTGCCAGAGTGGCCATAGCGGGGCGTGCCGAGGGGCCGTACGAAGCCGAGACGGGGATCGCGGGCATGCCGGTCGATTTCAGAGACGGTTGCGTGAACGTCGAAGTGCTGGTGATCGGAGCGGGTGTAATGTACACCGACGAACCGGTCGCAAGCGGGGCACCGGAACCGGGGCCAGCTTTGGTTGCGAAACCGCTGCTGGCGGCGGCGGAAAGCTGCGGCATCTCGTGATCCGGCGGCGGAGGAATCGGAGTTTGAACCCAAGGGGCCAACGCGGCCATCAACTCGGCCGGAGATTGGAACCGTTCTTCCACCGACTTCGCCAACATGCGATTGACAATCGTTTCCAACCCCTCCGGTATCTCCGGTCGGATCGCGCGGATCGATTTCGGGGTTTTGGTTTGGTGCCAAAGCAGCTTCTGCGCAACGGTGCCTTCCGGAAACGGCGGCAATCCGGTGAGGATGTAGTAGAAGGTGCCGCCGAGGCCGTAGATGTCGGCTCGGATATCCACGGAGGAGCTGTCGATCGCTTGTTCGGGGGCGAGGTAATCGGCCGTGCCCAAGACGTTCTCATCGAACCTCTGGGTTAGGTTATCGTTATCGTCCGGTTGGGAGAACCGCGCGAGGCCCATATCCAAGAGCTTCACCACCCCGGATCGATCAACGAGGATATTGGCGGGCTTGATGTCGCGGTGAATCAGGCCCATTTCGTGGGAGTGGTGCAGGCCGACGGTCGCCCCGTAAATGTAATGGCAGGCGCGGAGGATATCCATCGGGCCGTGCTTCTTCACGAGTTCGTGGAAGTTCGCACCGTCCACGAATTCCATCACGATGAAATGCAGGTTCTCGTCTTGGTCGATGTCGTAGGCGCGGACGACGTTAGGGTGGTCGACCGAAGCGGCCGCCTTCGCTTCGCGGATGAAGCGGGAAAGTGCGGCTTCATCCTGCGATTTGGCGACGGGCAACACCTTCACCGCGACGCGGCGTTTCATCAACTTGTGTTCGCAGAGGAACACCTGACCCATCCCGCCTGCGCCCAGCCGTTCCAACACTTTGTATTTGCCGATGAAGAAACGCTTCCACTTCCCTTGGAGCAATTGCTCGGCCTGAAAATAGGTGAGGATGCCATCGCGAACCATCAACCCGGCGAGTTTGCTCGGCTCCGTGGGAGCGCCTTCCGCGCTATCGCCCAGCTTTTTCAGGTAGTTCTTCAAGCGCGCGTCTTCAATTACGCCGCTTTTGAGGATGACGTCGGTGAGTTCTGAGTTCGTCGCAGGGGCCGGCATTCGGAAAACTCCGGCGATCGGATCGCATCCCGTTCCGACATAAATATATGCTATGTTTGGCCGTTGCGTTAGTAAAAAGCATAGCGGATGTGCTGGGGAACGCGGGAAAGCCCCACAGGATACGCAGGTGGACACGATGTGCCGATTTTTCGGGTTCCGCTACTTCGAGATCAAATAGAACAAAGCGAGGAAAATACCCAAGGCGGCCAAGAACGATCCGATGGCAATCCCCACGAACAACGGCCAACGCGTGCCGTTCGGAATTTCCGCCGCTCGGGGCAACGGGCGAGTCGGTTTATCAAGTGGAAGTAGGGGTTCGACATTGCGGTAGGGCAAGGTCGCCGAGGCTTTGGCGGTCGCTGCCATCGCGCTAGAAAGATCTTGCCCCGGCAGCACCCGCGAATTCGCACCGGAAGCCGGGCCGCGTAATAGCATCATGCTCGATTTCGCGGAATGCGAAGCCCGGTTGACCGAGGGATTGTAACCCGAGAGATTCGCCACCGCCGGGCAGAGCGTGGGCATCTCGTTTTCCAAAGGCGGGGTGATGGGCGTTTCGAGCCACGGGGCGAGTGCTTCGATCACTTCGTTCGGCGTTTGGTAGCGTTCGTCCGGCTTCTTCGCCATCATTTTGGAAACCACGGCGATCATTTCTTCGGGCACATCGGCCCGGAACGATCCGATCGGCTTGGGTTCCTGCCGCTGGTGGGCGAGCAATTTCTGGGCGATGCTGCCATCGGGGAACGGCGAGAAGCCGGTGAGCATGTAATAGAAAGTTCCGCCGAGGCCGTAGATGTCCGCTCGGATGTCGATGGGAGCGTTCGTGGCCTGTTCGGGGGCGAGGTAATCGGCGGTGCCGAGGATGCACTTATCGTCGAACTTCTCGGTGAGGCCATCGTGGCGGTGATCGAAGAAACGGGCCAACCCCATATCGAGGAGTTTGATGGTGCCGCTGCGGTCGAGGAGGAGATTTCCGGGCTTGATGTCGCGGTGGATCAAGCCGAGTTCCCCGGCGTGTTGGAGGCCGGATGCCCCTTGTGCAATGTAGTGGGCCGCACGCACCGGATCGAAGAAGCGTTTCTTTGCGGAATAGCGGGCGATGATTTCCTGGAGGCTGGAACCATCCACGTATTCCATCACCAAGAAGTGGAGCGTTTCGTACTTATCGATGTCGAATGCACGCACGATGTTCGGATGATCGAGCGAGGCGACCGCTTGGGCTTCCCGGTAAAATCGCTGCAATGCCGTGGGATCCGAAGCCAGTTTATCGACGGGCAATACTTTCACCGCCACTAAGCGGTGCATGAACGTGTGTTCGCAGAGGTACACGGCCCCCATGCCACCGACGCCGAGCAGTTCTAGTAAGCGGTACTTCCCGGCGAGGGTAAAACGCTTGTACCGCCCTTGTTTCACTTGCTTAGCTTGGAACTTCGTGAGTAACCCGGCTTGAACGAGTGTGGTGGCGAGGTGATCGATTCCCGATTCCGAAGATTTCATCTGTGCGAGCGCATCGTCGAGTCGGTCGTTGGTGACCAATCCGCTTTTGCGAACCAGATCTAAGAAATCATCGACGCTGGCGGGTGAGCCCATACCCGTGTCCTCGAGCACAGTGAATCGTGTGCAGTGGAGAGGAAATGTCTGCACGTACTTCGGTTTACTTATATTGTGCCATCGGGAGAACCGACGCAAGTGGGCAAATTGAATCTTTGCCCAGATTGTGCTCATGGTGGAGTAAAACTCGCCACACTTGGCATGTCGTGTTCCCCGGCAACCGCAGGGAGTTTGCTTCGCAAATTCCATTGGAAAATCGCACATCTGTGCGCGAGTCATTGCGGATCTGCCCATATGCCGTACCTGCGTCAGCACCCCGCAGAAGAATCCGGCGCCACTTCGAACTATCGGTTGGTAGGCTAAGATGGAAACTGCGAATTGTACCCTGACTCCGGGTGGAAGATGACCAAATCCGTTCGCGGGGCCTGCCCGCACGATTGCCCCGATACTTGCAGTTGGATCGTGAGTGTCGATCCCGAATCCGGTTCTGCGCTCAGTGTCCGCGGTGATCCGGATCAACCCTTCACCGATGGCTTCCTCTGCCAGAAGGTGGCCAACTACCAAGATCGCGTCTACCACCCGGATCGTTTGAAACACCCGTTGAAACGCACCGGCTTAAAGGGGGCAGGGCAGTGGGAACGCATCTCGTGGAAGGAAGCCATTTCCACCATCGGCGAACGCTTTCGCAATATCGCCGCGGGAGAACACGGTCCGCAAGCGATTCTCCCCTACAGCTACGCTGGCACGATGGGAAAGCTGCAATACGGCAGCCTCGACCGGCGATTCTTCCACCGCCTCGGCGCTTCGTTATTGGATCGCACCATCTGTGCCACGGCCGGGGCCGTGGGTTGCGACATCACCTTAGGTACCCGTGCGGTCGTCGACCCAGAAGCCGTGGCGAAGGTCAAGTACATCGTCAATTGGGGGTCGAATACCAAGGTCACGAACAGCCATTTGTGGGCGATCATGAGCAGGGCGCAGAAGGCCGGGGCCAGGATCATCACCATCGATCCACATCGCAGCCGTACAGCGGAATCCTCCGATTGGTGGATTCCCATTCGCCCCGGTACCGATGCCGCACTCGCCCTCGGCGTCATGCATATCCTCTTCCGCGATGGCCTCGTGGATCGGGAGTATTTGGAACGTTATTGCCTCGGAGCCGCCGAACTCGAAGCCCGAGTACGCACCGAATACACCCCGGAGATCGTTTCGCACATTACCGGCTTGCCCGTGGAAACGATCGAGCAATTCGCCCGAGAATACGGCTCGGCTCAACCCGCATTCATCCGCTTCAATTATGGGATGCAACGCCACGGCGGCGGAGCGATGGCCGTGCGAACGGTCTGTTGCCTGCCGGCGCTCACCGGGGATTGGCGGCACCCCGGGGGCGGGGCGATGCTCAGTACCAGCAAGCTCTACCCCTTCGACGACGCCTTCCTCACCCGCCCCGACTTGATTCGCCCCGGCACGCGCACCGTCAATATGACGCAACTGGCGGAAGCACTCGCCGGGGAACTCCCCGGCCCGCCGGTTCACGCGTTGTACGTGTACAACTCGAACCCCGCTGCGGTCTGCCCCGATCAATCGAAGGTGTTGAAGGGATTGAAGCGCGAAGACTTGTTCACCGTGGTTCACGATCAGTTCCTGACGGACACCGCCGACTACGCGGACATCGTGCTCCCCGCGACCACGCAGTTCGAACACTTCGACATCCATAACAGCTATGGGCACTTGTACGTTCAAGTGAATCACCCCGCGATTGCCCCAATTGGCGAAGCCAAGCCCAACACTGAAGTGTTCCGTTTGCTGGCGAGCGAGATGGACTTCGAGTGCGGGCTGTTCAGCGACAGCGATGAAGAGTTAGCGAAGCGGGCGTTCGATGGAACGCAGAACGAAAGCCCACCCACTGCGGTGGGCGGGTTCGGGCAAATCACCTTCGATCAACTCCTCGATGGCCCGCAGCGGCTGAACCTCCCCACCGATTGGGCACCCTTCGCCCTCGGCAACTTCCCCACGCCCAGCGGCAAGTGCGAACTCTATTCCCCGGCCGAACTCGCAGCCGGGCGCGATCCCTT
>JBBQWA010000015.1:0-25598 GCA_038211045.1 Gemmatales bacterium | reverse complement strand
AGCCACGGAGCGAAGCCCGCTTGCATGTTCGGCACGCTGCCGTGATCGCGGATGTGCCGGCTGAGCCGCCACATGCCCGAGGCGGAATGGCTGGTGGTGTGCACCCTCGCCCCGGCGAAGCCGGCGGCCATCATCGTGGCGAGCAGGCTTTGCGGGCTGTACATGTGGATGTGCCTGGGAATTTCCCAGCCGAACCACGATGAACCGAATATCTCTGCGCTGAGGCTCTTCACATTCGGCGTCACCATCATCAACAACCCACCCGGTTTCAATAACCCCCGGCATTTTTCGAGCACCGCCTTGGCGTCGAGCAGGTGTTCGATCACATGGACCATCGTCACCACGTCGTATTGCCCCGGCGCTTCATTCAACTCCTCGATGGCGGCCGTTGTCACCGCAAAGCCTTTCTTGCGGGCCTCCTCGGCGGCGCGGTCGTCCGGTTCCAAACCGCTCACCTGCCAGCCGAGTTCGCGCATCGCTTGCAGGAACTCGCCGGAACCGCAGCCGACATCAAAGAGCTTGCCGGGAGGAAGCTCGTGCAGCCAACGCGATTGGGCGATCACGTTTTCGCGGATCGGGCCGATACTCAGGAAGAAGCGGGCGAAGAGTTTTTCCGAGCCGGAAGCGTCAGCGACGGATGCTGGTTTAATCGTCGCTAACGCTTCCGGCTCGGATCGAAGCGCCCGCGTCGTCACCTTGTAGAACCATTCCGAGAATCGGGCGATCTTGCTCTTCTCCGCGGGTTCGCCGTGAGTGAAGTAGTTCTCGTACAGCTTGGGAATATCCGCAGCCATCGGGCACGGATCGAGCCACACCGAACCGCACGCGGCGTTGTCGCAAGCCTTCAAATTCCATCGCCCGGGTACCGTGTACACGCGATCCTGCAATCCTTCTGCGAAAGAATGGCCCGTGCTGCCACAGGTGCGGCACTTCGGTTGCGGGGTCGTGCGAATATCACTCGGTGGGGTCATGGAACAAACCTAATTTCGTATTGGAAGATGCGTCGCACAAATACCTTGATCCACACCTTGTCCCCCTGTGTTTCCGCACTTTTATAACCGGCCCTTGACGCATCGACCGCAGTAAATGAGTGGTTCGTATCAAATGCAACCATGCCGAGCGTGTCGTACCAATGCAGTTCCACCTTCCCATTCAATGTCACTACGGCATTCGCCAGATGGTAGGCCAGTTCGCGGCGATGTTGGTTGGCCCTTACTCTACCTTCACTCACGGCTTTCGATTCCTCGGGCAGTATCGTAACGCCGCGGTTGAAGTACAATCGCCGTGCCTCGGCATGCAGCGTGGCCCCGATTTGCGGATCGAGTGCCACCGCGGCGTTCCAAGCCTCGGCCGCAGCTTCGCGATGGCCCGCTGCCAGTTCCGCCACGGCCAAGAGCGCATGCGCCTCGGCTCGCTTCGGCGATTCTTGAATCAACCTCCGGCAAATCTTTGCAGCCTCCGCGTGTTCGTTCAAACCGATGAGCAACCGCGGATAGGGTTGCGCCCAGAAGCGCCAAGCGAATTTCAACGGGTCGTTCACCATCGCGGCGAGAATAGTTCGCGCTTTTTCGGGCTGGCCCATCTCCGCGTACCAGCGGGCGAGGTTCAGATTGTAAGCCCGCGAGTTGTACTGTTCAGTTCGCATCGAATCGAGCAACCGCCCGGCCTCGTCGAGCTTGCCTTCGACGGTGCGGATCTCCGCGATGGCCCCGATGGCCCGCAGGTTGTGCGGCCGCTTGGCGAAGGCATCTTCGAAGAATTGCGTGTTGCTTCGGTACACCTCGTTTCGGCGAATCGTTTGGCGGCCGAGGAGTGCCACGGCGAGCAACAGGAGGACGACTCCCAACCACTTCGGTGCTTTCAACGTTCGCAACAGCGCATCCGCACCCAGCACGAGGAGCACCAGAACTCCGATGAGCGGCAGGTACATGCGGTGCTCGAACGCGACATCGTTGATCGGCATGAACGTACTGGTGGGTGCCAGAATGAGCAACGCCCAGAATGCGGGGAAGCCTAGCTTCGGCCTGAAAATCAAAGCCGCGAGCATGGAAAGTGCTATCGCCGCAACCCCGATGGCGGCGGGCAACACTTGGTACACCGAAGTCGCAATCGGCCAGCTCGCGTAATCGCCGACTTGATTCGTCGGCCAAACCACCATGCGAAGGTAGAGCCAGATCACTTCGGTTTCCGTGTAGGCGTACTGCATCGGCGTGATCGCCAAACCGAAACCGATGCCGTATTCCTTGCCTTCCTTCGAGGATGCCAACACTGGCACGAGCAACCAGAACCAGACCGTAAAGAGGCCGAGGTATGCCAGCCAACGCCGTTTCAAAAGCGCCTTCCAGCTTCCCGCGAGGAAGATGCGGTCGTACGATGCGATAAGTATCGGCAGAACGATCGCCACCTCTTTCGTTTGGCAACTCAGGAAGAACGAACCGATCGCGAGCGGAAGCCAGAGCCAGCTCCGCCCACCGGTGCTGCCGCGGAGCCAACAATACACGGAAATGAGAAAGAACATCGCCATCATCGATTCCGCACGCTGGATCACATAAGTGACGGCTTGAGTATTCAGCGGATGAACTACCCAAATCAGAGCCGTGGCCAAGGCGAGCCAATCCCCGCGCTGCTGCAAACGCTCGGGCAGACCGGGCAGCGCGAAGGTGCGTCGCAAGATTGCGAAAATAGCGAACGCGGAAACGAGGTGCAACCCGACATTGAAGGCGTGGTACCCCAACGGGCGCAGGCCGCCTAGCCGATAGTTCAAAGCGATGGTGGCCGAGACGAGCGGCCGCCCGGAGGAACGCCAGATGTAATCCCCGGCGTTGCCGATGTTCGGGTGGGCGGTGATCCAGAAGTTATCGTCGAGCACGAAGCCTTTGTTGAAGGCGTTGGCGTACACCAACATTCCGACCAACAACAGTAAGACGAACGCCTTACGTTGCGGTCGGGCGGGTTCGGGTAATAGTTCGCACTCGGCCATGAACCTTACCGTTTGAGAGGGTGTTTGCGGACGGCCACGAAAATTCGGGCTTTCGGATCGCGGATATCGGTGCGGCCCCGTTCGTCGATCACCACGTTCCAATCGGGGCTTTCGGCCAATTCGAGAACCAATGGCAACGGTTGCCGGTTGGGTTGCAACGCTTCCACGGCCACGATGTTCACGCCGTAACGATCGAGGAATTCCCACCAGCCGGGTCGGCCGCTCTTGGCCTGCATGGCGGCATCCCAGTATTCCGGGGGGAACAAGTGGGCGTGGGAGAAGATCATCGGCACGGTTCCGGGGGAGCCGCGCCAGTACAGGAACTCGCCGAGGGATTCACTGGTGAAGATCGGCCCGAGTGCGGAATCGGTGTTCAGTTGTTTCAAAGCCTGTACGAGCGGGGCGAATCGCTCCCCGGCTGGCCGGCCATCCATTGCTTCCGACAAACCGAAGGGGGTTGCCGGGTGAAGAATCGCGGCGGGATTCTGCGGGGCTTCCCCTTGCGCCCAGGTGGCGAGGGGCGTGAGCATCACGCCGAAGAAAAGGAGAGCCACGGCGAGAATCGTCTTGCGGAAGCTGGGGAGCGAAGGCTTCCATACCCAATTGTTCTTCGCGGCCCACGCGTTCAAATGGTTCAGAATTATGCCGATGCAGAGCGGCAACCACCACGCCATGAAGCGCTCTTGAAACAGCGGTGCGATGCCAAATGTCAGAGTTAATAGAACTTCGGTGGCGGTGAAGCCGCGGGGGCTGAGGGCCTGCGCGACGGCGAGCAATAGCAGGCTTCCCCAATAGAACCACGGGCCGCCTTGTGGGTCCGAGAAGTTGAGTGGTTGCCATTCGAGCATCACCCGCAGGTTCGGGCTTTGGGAGAAACCGTAGGTGAGTTGCCAAGTGCGGAGGCCATCGGGGTTGAGCAGCGAAAGCGCCGCGGCACCGATCGCACCCGCGAAGAGCAATCGCCACCAATCGCGGTTCGCAAGTGCGTTTTTCAAGCCGGAATCCCAGGCTCGGCCGATCAGCGTTACCGCGATCAAAGCCAAGCCGACGGGGTAGGAACCGTGGGTATTCACCCAGAGCACCATGAGGAATGGAATCGCGATCAGCGAGGCGATTTTCAATCGCTCCTTCGCCAGAATGGCGTAGATCGCGGCGAACCACACTAGCGCGAACAATTGCGGGCGGTGGACGCCGATGGTGGCCACCGCCCCGGCGAACAGGAGTAGCAAGCCCAAGAGTGCCAGCGAACCGGAAGCGGTGACCCGACGGTAGCCGAACCAGAACAATGCGAATATCGCAACGATTGCCAGAGTGTGCCCTTGGCGGAGCAACTCGGCACCGCCCGCCAATCGTTGGGATTCGTCGCCCCCGGCGAGTTTCGCTCCGGCTTGGAACAGGCCGTGGTAGCCGAGTTGCGTGAGCCAATAAAACGCGGGGCGGTTCGCGTGCGGATCGGCGAACGGGCTGAACGGATCGGGGCCGGTGAGCTTGCCGGTTTCCGCGATGAACGATCCGTGCTTTAAATGCACCCACACATCGGTGTAATAGAGCGATTGCTGGGAATACAAGGCGAGGATCAGAGCGATGGCCCCGGCGAAGATCACGCTGGTAGTGCGCAAATAGTACGGCGCGAGCTTGGAATTCGGGTCGCTGAAATCGATCCCGGAGCCGACGGTGGTATCTTGCCGCCGGGCTTCCTCAGGCGGGTTTTCGGGGGCTTCCATCATGCCGCACCCGCGGGCGTGGGGATGGGGAAGGCGGGAATCGCCCGCGGTATCGGGGTTTTCTTCGCCACCACGAGGAACGATTTCGAGATGCACCAAAGGAACGGGAACCGTTTGAGCAATGCGATCCCACAGCGGTAGTGCCACTTCGAGCCCATCGTCGTCCAGTCCAATTGCGGGGGCGTCACGAAGTGGGCTTTCAACTCGCGGCAGCGCCGCAAGTGCAGCTTGAATCCGAAGTAGGTTACGCCGTAGCTGGCCCAAGTGTAATCGTCGCCGCGCTTGGTGATGTGCAAGTACCAGTTGGCGAGCTTCAATGGGAGCCAACCGAGGAAGGGCAAACCGTAGTGATGTTCAATCGGCCATGCGAGGTTCGGCACCACGAGGAGTAACGCGCCGCCGGGCTTGAGCGCCAGCGAGAGCGCCGCCAAGGCTTCGCGTTTCTTTTCGATGTGCTCGAAAACGTTGTCCAGAAGGATCAAATCGAACTTTTCTACGTCGGCGATTTCTTCGCCGGCCGCGCGGAAGAATTGCAAATTCGGCAGGGGGTCGGCCTTGCACCGTTCGATGGCGTCGTTCACGCGGTCGCCCGGTTCGATGCCCACCACTTCCCGGCAGACCTTGGCCAAGCCGGTCGAGGTGAAGCCGTCGCCGCAGCCGACGTCGAGGACCACCCATTCCGAAGCGGGTGCATCCAACCACGGCGCGGCGATTTCCACCGCTTGGCGGGCGAAGTTCCACCCGCGGTGCGGGCCGTACTCGGCCACTTCCGGTTCCGTGGTGGTGTTCATGCGCTGCGGGATCCGTGCAGAAAGTATCGGAATCAATTCACGGGCATGACGACGTTCCGCTGCTGCACCGGAATGCCGGTTTGCGGAGAGTTGATGGTATTGTAATCGTTCAGCGCGTCCCGGTTTTGGCCGATCTGCTTGTTGAATTCGAAGAACACCGGTGCGACCAAGAGAACGAGGGCGGGCGTCCACATGCAGAATATCGAAGGGAATAGCATCCAGAAGCCGACGCGCTGGGCGTGGCCGTCGGCCCGCTGCCGCATGTTCGTGCGGATGTTCGTGGCGTATTCCAAAAGCACTTGGGAAGGCTCGTTACCGAGTTTCTGCGACTGCGTGAGAATCGTCGAGAGGTTGCGAACGTCCGGCACTTGGGAACGATCGGCCCACTGTTCGAAGGCGGTACTCAGGTTCAACATTTCCGATTGGCGGAGCACGATATCGAGTTCTCCGGCCAAACCGGGGAACGCGGCGCGAATCTGATCGGTCACGCGGCGCATCCCGGCGGGCAGGCTCTGGCCCGACATCAGCGCGAGCGAGAGGAGATCGGCGAACAGCGGCAGGCCGCGTTCGATTTCCCTCGCCCGTTGGTTTGCCCGTACCGCCAAGTAAATTCGGGGGATGGCGAAGCCCAGCACCGCCAATACCAAGCCGACGCCGAGAACCGCTGGGATCAGCGCTTTCGATACGAACAGCACCACACCGATCGCAGCGACCAATGGCACGAGTACCATTATCGTCCGCAGAGCTTGGTATTCCACCAGCGCGGTCGGGCGGTAGTAACCGGCGCGTTTGAGCTGGGGGAGAACTTGGTCTCGATCCCGCGTGCGGCCGGGCAATTGTTCGGACATCGCCTTAGTCATGTCGCCGAGTACGAGGCCGGAACGGGAATCGCCGGAATCGTCTTTCGGCGCGGGGCGCAATTTCACCACGCCGCTTTGGGATGTGAAGGCGACGATCAACGAAAAGGCCACGGCCGCGATCACGATCGCACCGAGTATATACGGCAACCAGTATTCGAAATCGAAATTCATGTTCACTCCCGAACCGGAACCCAAGGTGGTTACCGTTTGTATCAGTAATCGACTTTCAACAAGCGCCAAACCCAGAGGATGCCGATCAATTCCAACGCGACGCACGCGATAATGATGATGCGACCGTTCGCGGCGGCGAAGAAGGCCTGCACGTAATCCGGTTCGAAGAGCAAGTAGGCGATCAAGTACAGCGGCACGGCGCAGGCGAGCATGATTGCGACCACGCGGCTTTGGGACGTGGAGGCCATGAATTGGCCGCGGTACTGATTGCGATCTCGCACGCTGGCCGCGAGGCGATCGAGCTGCATGGCGAGGTTCCCCCCGGTTTGCATGTACACGCCCACGGTGGAAACGAGCAAATCGAAATCGAGCAAGCCGATGCGGTTGGCGGTGGCCTGCAACGCCGAGTGAACCGACATGCCGAGTTTCAGCAACCCGGTGCAGTGTAGAAATTCATCGGCGAGCGGTTTGGTTCCGCGGAGCGCGTAAAGTTCAATCGCCTGTTCGAGCGTCTGCCCTGCGCGGAGCGAACCGGCCATGAGGTAGTAGGCGTTGGGCAATTCTTGCTGGAGTTTGTTCCGGTGGCGCGATTGCAGGAACGCCACGGCGATCAAGGGGAGCAGGAGCGCCGCCAGCCCCCCGGCGATGGCCAAACCGGTTTGGTTGCGCCAGTAGAATAATCCGGTCGCCACGGCGATGCCCAGGAGCGCCATCAGGGCTACGACCGCACCGGGGGAAGTACCGAAGCCCGAACGCATCACGGCGCGGGAGAACCAGCGATCGAAACGCGAGCGCGTGCCAGCTTCTTCCGCAACCGGAATGAGGGTGAGGGGAATGCCGCCGCGCACGAGCACGCCGCTCGATTCGGGGGATTCATCGTCCAAATATCGGAGCGCGATTTCTTGGCGGTTGCGGTCGGTGTAACCGCGGATGAGCATGTAGATCACGAGCACCGTCGCGGTGCCCAAGGCGGCGAAAATGATCGTCGGTAAGTCAAACAGATCCCACATACTGGCCTCGGTGAATCATTCACGTCGCCGACCCGTAAGACGAGCGGCAGGTATTTCTTCACCCTCTCCCCGCTGGGGAGAAAGTAAGCGAAGTATTGACTATTCGATTATTCCGGAATCACCCGCTCGGTGAAGAGACTATCGGGCAGTTCGATGCCCATACTGCGCAGGCGTTCCAAACATTTGGGCTTGTAACCCGTGGCGTAGAACTCCCCGTAGGCGCGACCGTCACGAACGCCCTGCTGGCGGTAGCCGAACACGTCGTAGACTTCGTAATGGGAATCTTTCAACCCGGCGATTTCCGAGACGCGTACGACTTTCCGTTTGCCCCCCTTCAAGCGGGAGAGTTGAACGATCAAACCGATGGCGGTGGCCACGTAATAACGGATGACGGAGACGGGCAATTCGATGCCGGCCATCAGGACCATCATTTCGAGGCGGGTGAGCGCATCGCGGGTGTCGTTGGCGTGAACGGTGGTGAGGGAACCTTCGTGGCCGGTGTTCATGGCTTGGAGCATATCCAAGGCTTCGCCGGCGCGGCATTCGCCGAGGATGATCCGATCGGGCCGCATCCGCAGGGCGTTGCGAACGAGCTCGCGCTGTTTCACTTCGCCCGCGCCTTCGACGTTCGGCGGCCGGGTTTCCAAGGGGATGACGTGCTTCTGGCGGAGTTTGAGTTCGGCGGAATCTTCGATGGTGATGAGGCGTTCATCGTCCGGGATGAATGCCGAGAGGGCGTTCAAGAGCGTGGTCTTGCCGCTGCCAGTACCGCCGGAAACGAGGATGCTTACGCGGGCTTCCACGGCCGCTTTCAGCAGTTCCAGCACTTCGAACGGCATCGTGTGATTGTTGAGTAAATCGTTGCCGGCTAGCCGAACGCCGAAGCGGCGGATGGAAAGCACAGGGCCTTTTAGGGCCACGGGCGCTAGCACGGCGTGAACCCGGGAGCCGTCTTCGAGGCGGGCATCGAGCGTGGGGGAAAGTTCGTCGGCACGGCGACCGACGCGGGCCGCGACGCGCTGGATAATCTGGAGGAGGTGCCCTTCGTCGGTGAACTTCACCGGAGAAAGGACCAGTTTGCCATCGCGTTCGACATACACTTGATGCGGGCCATTCACCAGAATATCGGTGATGTGCGGATCGTGCATGAGCTGATCGAGCGGCCCGAGGCCGAACACGTCCGACATGATTTCGTCGATCAAACGTTCGTGTTCGGAATCGCTGAAGCGCTCCGGTGAACTATCGACCAACTGCACGGCCATCGAACGCACTTCGCGGCGGAGCCGTTCGGGCTTCCAGCGGTTGAGCTTCGAGAGGTCGAGGGTTTCGACGATCCTCTTGTGAACGTCGCTTTTCAGGCGGTGGAAACGCTGCGGCAACGGCGACGGGAGCGGCGCCGGAGTGAGGGAAATCAGCGGTTCGGTCGTGCTTAGCATTGTGCTCTCACCCTGCGGGAGGGGTTGGTTTACGGGGCTTCCGTGACGGTCGCGGCCAATCGCAGTTTGCAGATGGTTCGGTTGAACGGCGGTGCCCCGGCTGGAACCGGGCAAGTATTCGGAGCGACGGCTAACGGGCTGGAAATCAGCGTCGGTTGGATCGTCACCGTCACGCGGGTGGGATCGGTGGTGGTATCGACGGAAACTACCCTCGCGGCCACGAAGCCCGAGATGTACACGGTTCCCATGCCATCGGTGCCCGAGTAGAGCGGGAAAACGCGCGGGATCGCCATGTTGGGGGCGGACACCGGTGCGAACGACGCCGCGAACTCGGCGAGTGTCGGGGCCGGGGTGAATTCGGGAACCGCCAACACCGGGCCGGGGTCGGCGAAGTTGAACTGTCCGTTGAATGGGGCACCCGCGACGTTCGCCACCGTGATGCCGGAAGCGATCTGTGCTTGCGCGTCGGCCCACACGGTCGCCCCAATGTTCAAGTTCCGAATGCTGATAATGGCCGGATCGGCGCTGGGCACGCCCGCGGGGAGGATGTATTCAAACTTCACTTCGGGGATGCCATCCGGGCCTGGAGCCGCGTTGAACACGTTCGTGGTGTAATTGAAATTGGCGTTGTCGGCCGCCACGGCCAAGGCGGCTTCGTAGGTGTTCATCGCGAGGCCGCCCGAGGTGTCGCTGAACAGGGCGATGGGGATCACCGGGGCGTTCACCGCGTTCGTCGGCTTGAAACCGATGATGTTGTGATCGAGGTGGGCATACATCTTTACTTTCAACCCGGTGCGCGTCGGGTGGGTCACTTCCAAGCGCACGGCGTTCAAACGTGCCGAGTCGTAGGGAAACGGGTCGGCCGCGGCGGGGAGAGGGAAGAGCGGAGTGAAGGTGCCCCCGAGTTCTTTATCGAGGGTGCCGAAGACCATATTCCCCGATGGATCGTTGGTCGGATTCTGCGGATCCATGCTCACGAACAAACCCTTCAACTGATTCACCTCGGCCACTTGGGTCGCGGAGGATCGAGCCGAATCGATGCGGGCGAGGACGCGTGCGGTATCGTTCGTGAGAAGGTCGTCGTGGGCTAGGGAACCCGCTCCGGCCAAGCTGGCGGCGTGGGAAGCATTGCGGAGCTGAATGAACGAATCGCGGGTGGAAAACACAGAGTAAGAGAAGACTGCGGCCATGAACAGGATGGTGAGCGTGAACACCGCCATCATCGTGGTGAGCCCGCGGCGGCGATGGTGGCGGAACGGCGTCATGTCTCCGATCCCAATTCCTGTAAGCAGCAACCTCCCGGCAAAGATTATTGCCGAGAGGTGCAGTGGGCGATCCTTGGCCTGTGATTACTTACCCTGCTTCTTACCGCATGTCGTGCAACCGGGATTGTTCGGGTCGTTTTTATCGTTGGGGTCGTAGATTTGGCCGTTGACCGGGTTGACCAAGAGGTTGGCACTCGAGACGGCCGATTGCGACAACCGATTCCCGCCGTAGGATCCCGAAGGGCCGATGAAGAACCATTGGCCGAAGGGTTGGGGTTCTTTGGACGGGAAAACGTTTGTGCGGGCCGGCGAGCTACCGAGGAGGATGCGGGTTTGATCGGGAGCTATCGCCGGCGTTTGCGGGGTCACGTTGAATACCGGGATCAAATCCTTGTCGCCCACGGCGTAATTGCCTTGGTTCATTTCGGTGATCTTCATTTGGTCTTCCATCGTCGTCATCATCATGCCGGGGCCGGGAGCCGGTTGAAGGCTGACCACACCCTTGTACTTGCTGAATTCGATGAGTGAGGCCCGGTAGGTATTGGCTTGGAGGGTAAATTCCAAGGGTTTATCGGAAGGGTCGCTCCGCAGCACGGTGAAGATGTTGTCCCGTTTCATGATGATCTTGCAACCGCGGGCGATCGTTGCGGTACGGAGTTCGGTACCTTTACCGACCACGCTCACCTGCGACGTGAGGAGCACATCGACGATTTCGCCGACGCGGAGCACGCCCCCGGCGGAGTTTTGTTTACTCACAGCCACGTTCACGGCACGGTAATCGGCCGGAAGACTGTTGGACCACGGAGCGGGGATACTGGCGTCTTCGAGGAGATCGGTCGTGAGGATCGTATCCGCGAGGATGTTCTTCTTGGGCTTCCGCAGGTGGGCGGAAGAAGGAACGGCCGGGAGCAGCTTCGACTTGTTCGCTTCGTAGAAGGCCGCTTCGTCGGCCCGCAATTCGCGGACGACCACTTGGTTCGCCGTGACGTAAATATCGGGGTACAAGTTGACCGCCGCCACGAGCACATTCGTGACGGCTCGTCTCTGTTCGATCACGACCGGAGCTTCTTCGACCTTGCGATCGAACAGCCCGAAAGTCTTTGCGGCGGCTGCGGCCCCGAGGCCGATCAACAGGGCAACGATAATTGCGAATAGTGTACTTGCTCTCATAGCAGTTTAACTCTGTATTTTCGGCCGGGAAACATTACACACAATATTCAATCGCACACACATCCGAGCCATCCGGTTCCGGTTGACGGGATCGTTCCAATTATTCTACCCGATTCGAGCTTCCGCTCGGGTGAAGAAATCCTCATTCGATTCGCATCACCGTCTGCCCCACGAGGGTGACCACAGCGGGGTTGACGCCCAACACGCGGATGCTGGGAACCACGGCGGCCCCCTTCAATCGTACTTGGACGACGATGATCGGCGTGCCGTCGGCGGTCGTCTCGGTGCGACTGATGCAGACGGTGGCTTGCAGGGACCAGGTTTCCCCGAGTACCTTGCGAACCGCGGCGCGAATGTCTTCATCGGATCCACCGACAGAGCCGACGCGCGCGGCCAAGCCGCTGGCTTCATCGACCTTCTGCTCGCCCAAGAGCAGCAACCCGAGAATGACGCCCGCACCCAGCAGGGTGATCAGGATCGGCATCACGAGGAGTGTCTCGAGGACGACGTGGCCACGGCGGCGGGCCGCCATCCGCCGAGTTTCAAAGGATTGCTGCCAACGGCGCATGGCCGACTCCGGGGGTTGCTGCGATCTTGGGTGGTTCTTTCAAACCCAATTCTACCGCGAAGTAGGTGAGGCAAACCGCAATCGACGCCAAAAATATCGGTAGGGAATACGTCAGGCGGATGCCGTTCTTCCCTTTGGCCGCTTCACCCTTGCTCGCTCTTATCGACGCCCGAACCTTGCCGGGTTGCAACCCTCTGGCGAGAACGCGAACAATGAGCCACAGCCAGAGCAGCACGACCGAAATAATCCATACATACGCCACATATTTCCAACCGAGCCAAGCGCCGACGGCCGCGTAAAGTTTTACATCCCCGCCGCCGCAGAGGCCGAGAATCCAAAAGAGGAACATGCCGGCGAAGGCGAAGAGGAATCCGATGAGGGAGAATAGCAAACCATCGAGAATGCCGTAACCGATTTCACCGGTGGGAAGCATCCATAAAGGAAGGGAGGCCTTGGCGAGTAATGCCCCACGAGCGAGGTTTGCGATCAATCCGAGCAGCGCTCCTGGCACGACCCATTTGTTGGGGATCTTGGCCGTGAGCGTATCTTTGACCGCGGCGGCGCCTGTGAAGATCCACAGCAGGCCGCAGAAGGCCCAACCGATAGCTTCGCCGGAGAAAAAAGGGGTTGTCACGGAGTGGCCTCGCGGCGGTTCAAAATCGTGGGAGTGTCAACGAAAACGGGTTCCGGGTATGAACCCGAAACCCGAAATTCCTCGGCCGATTGCACTTACGGGCAAACGCTGTTGTCGATAAAGGAGACGCCCGAGCCGGGGGCGATAGCGGTGAAGGTGTTCAAGCTCGGCACATCGCCGGTGGCCGAAGAACCGTCCACGGCGGAACCACAAGCGGCCAACCCAGCGAAGCTGTAGTTTTGGCTCAAGGTCGCGATGGCACCGGCGAGTTCGCTGAGTTCGGACGTAATCGCCAAGCGCAACGAGGACAATCCAACGATCATCCCGAGAACCAAGATGGTCGCCCCGAGAAGATACTCGAGTGTGACGAAGCCGGCTTCGTCGTTCCACAACTTCGAAAACATAAGCATCTCCAATAAAAAATCGGCAGGAGGTTGAAACTGTACCGCACAGATTCAAACCTTGGGTAATCCCGGAGCCGATCGTGTAATGCTCCCGAGGGAGCTGAAAACGCGGGGTTGCGAAAGGCACCCCCGTGCGTTGATTCCAAACTTCTCAGTCCGCAAATCAATGCGGTGGGCTGGCTCAGTTCGATTGTGCCCGATTTTGCTTTGAACTCGTCTTCGTGAAGGCCATTTTCATTCAAAAAAAATTCTTGTAGCCTATGCAATCCTCGCAACCGCTAAATCGATTCAACATTTGAAGCCGGAGCAAAACGTTCCTGCGATCAATGTTGCAAAGCGATTTCGGGTGCGTAGCAAGATAGTTACTCCACGGCAGGATAGGCGGTTATGAAAGCGACCGCAAGCATCGAAATGTTCGCATTTCCTGAGAATTTGTGTGCCCCAGATGCACATCCCTCACGACGAGTTTTTCGACGTTGCGTTCGAGCCACAAAATCAACATTGACAATTACTTGTGGCAATAAAAATTCAAATGAACGCTTTCCTGACATTGTCGCAATCTTGCGCAGCTTAACATTCCTCGCCTTTTCAACACCGAAAAATCACTTTGCAACGGTTGCTTGCCGGACACTTGGTTCGATCGTAATTCACCTGTACCCGCCTTGGCCAACTCCAATTCTTTTGAGAAGTTTTCCCGATTTGCCCGCAATGATCCATCAAAGTTAAAGCTCCTTAACGGCTGTGCCGATGATAATGAAAGTAAGGCATGATCGTTGATCGTGCATCGGGCGAAACCGCCCGGGGCCGAACCGATTCAGCCACCCGGCCCACAGGCGATCCGTGGTCCTCTGACAGGCGAAACGAGGAGACTCATGTTTCAATTAAGCAACGGCTCGGCGGCCTCGAAACGCCTTCGAACCTTCCTTGGTGGGCGTGCCTTCACCCGATTCGCGTGGGGGGTGATCCTCTCTGCTGGAGCTTCCAACTCCGCGGCGGCCCAGATCCCCTCGGTTCCCCAAGTGCCGCAACTCGGCCCGGACATCACCCGGTTCCAGCCGCCGCAATCGCTGCCGGAAATGAGTTTCCCGCCGCTTACGCCGGTTCAGGCGGAAGAAAAGGTTCCTCCCAAAGTGGAACCCGAACCTAAAGCGTTGTCGGTTCCGCGCCCTTTCACGGAAGATCGCCCGCGGATGACCCGCTTGGGCTCGACCTTGGGCACGACGCCGAAGCCCACCCCGGAAGATTTCGCCCTTCAGCAAGCCGTGGTCGAAGGCGTGATCGATCCGATGTTCACGCTGGACTTGGTCGAAGGCCGCGCTCGCATCATCAATCTCAAAGGAATCCCGACGCAGATTCAACTCGCGGATGAAGGCATCGCATCATTCAGCCAACTGAACCCCCGGCAGCTTTCGATCGTGGGCCGCAAGACCGGCACCACGGTGTTCAACATGTGGTTCACCGATCCGAAGGATAAAACCAAGGAAATCATCATCAGCTACCTCATCCGCGTGATCCCCGATCCGCAAGTGAAGGAACGGTTGGAAAAAGCTTACAAGGCGCTCGAAGACGAAATCAACAAAGCGTATCCGAACAGCCGGGTGCATTTCTCGCTGATCGGCGACAAGCTGGTAGTCGAAGGCCAAGCCCACGACACCTTCGACGCGAATCAGATCCTGCGGATCGCCCGCTACAATTCGCCGGGCAACGTCTTCGGCACGGGCCGTGGCGGGGCGTCCAACTTCAACAACAACAAGGCCTTGCCGATCAACTCGGTCGACAACGCCCCGGGCGACCCCAACGATCCGCTCAACCCGACGGGTACGCCCGGCCAAGAAAGTTACATTGTTTCCGGGGGCGATAACGTCATCAACCACCTGCGGGTGCCCGGCGAACAGCAAGTCATGCTCCGCGTGATGGTGGCCGAAGTGAACCGCGCTGCGGCCCGCAGTATCGGGGTGAACTTCTCGCTCTTCAATCCGAACAACAACATCCGCGTATTGGGCCAACTGACTGGTGGACTCCTTACTGGGGGGATTTCCACGGCGGGAGCCGCCTTGGGCGGTGCAGGAGCCAGTGCCAACTTGCCGGTGAACCTCGATAACGGTCGGATTCCCGTGGCGATCAACGCCCTGCGAACCCTGAACTACGCTCGTTCGCTCGCCGAGCCGAACCTCACCACGATGAACGGCCGAACTGCGACCTTCTTGGCCGGTGGCCAATTCCCCGTGCCCGTGCTCGGTGGGATCGGAACCACGGGCGGCGGAGGCGGATTGGGCGGTGGCGGAAACAACAACGGGCTGCAAGGCGTGGCCTTCGTGCCCTACGGCGTACAACTCGCCTTCACCCCTTTTATAACCGACCGCGACCGCATCCGCTTGAGCTTGAACGCCACGGTGAGCACCCGCGATCTTTCCAGCGGGGGGCAGATTGGGAACACCTCGGTGCCGGGGTTGAACTCGCGGACGTTCTCCTCGACCGTGGAAATGCGGGAAGGCCAAACCCTCGCGGTGGCCGGGTTGATTCAAACCAACCTCTCCGCAGACGCTCAACGGGTGCCTTTCTTCGGGGATCTTCCGATCATCGGCCGTTTGGCAGCATTCGACCGAGTGCAAGCCGGGGAACAAGAACTGGTAATACTGATTACGCCCGAGTTGGTTCACCCATTGAACCAAGACGAACTCAGCCCGCTGCCCGGTTCCGACCTCTTCGAGCCGAACGATATCGAGTTCTACTTGCTAGGCCGCTTGGAAAGCCGGCGTTCTTACGACTACCGCTCTCCGGTGATGACCGACCTCCAAAAGATGTCCAAGTACCGCCGCATGGAAAACACCTACATCATCGGGCCAACCGGCCACTCGGAACACCTGCTCAGCCGGCCGCTCAGCGCGACCACGGTGGGCCGATAAACTCGCATCATCCCCCCTCTCCCTCGGCGGGAGAAGGGCAGCAACACCATAAACCGACCACGGCTACTTCGAGGATGGAACCATGGAATACCCGAAAAAACCACGGCGGCTATCGGGCCGGACGATCGCGGGCCTCGGCCTGGCACTCTTCGGCTTCGGCTGCCATCACGCCGAGAAGAACAGTTGCGATACCTGCGGCCATTGCGGCCACCACTTGGGCAAACGCCTCCACGATCCGCATGCGGATGTGGCCAAGGGGGCCATCCCGCAGCCCACCGGTACGCTCACCGGAGCATACCTCAACCGGCAGGCCGATAAGGCCGAAGCCGACGACTTCATCATCTACTACCACGAATGGCAAGAAGGCACCGCCCAATTCGGCCCCTTCGGCGCCACCCACATGGAGCAGATCGCCCAACGGCTCGCCAAGGTGAGCTTCCCCGTGGTGCTGCAACCCGTGAAGGATCCCGTCATCAACAAGATGCGCCGCCAGGCGGTGGTCGATATCTTGATGCAAGCGAACTACCCGGATGCGAACGAACGCGTGGTGATCGCCCACAGCACGGCCGAAGGGTTGTTCGGCGACGAAGCGGAACGCATCTATCCGAGCATGATCAACGGCGGCGGTTCCCGCAGTGGCGGCGGCGGAGGTGGCTTTGGTGGCGGCGGAGGTGGCTTTGGCGGTGGCGGCGGCGGTGGCGGCGGCGGTGGATTCGGCGGTGGCGGTGGTGGATTCGGCGGCGGCGGCGGAGGAGGAGGAGGAGGCTTCTTCGGCGGCGGTTTCTAATCCTGCGACTTTCCACTTCCCGCCCGAATTTTCTTGACGGCTACCCGGGGAACCCGGTATCCGTCGGGCCTTCGAGGCGGGTCTTTCGTTCCTGGGGGATGTGCGATGCGGTTGTTCCACCGTTTGAATGCCGGCATTCTTACCGCCGCCCTCGCGTGCACCGGCTGCCAATGGCTGCAAAATTACAAAAAGGAAACGGAGAAGCAGCCGCTTTCGATCATGGGCCAAGGCGGCATGCTCGTCGGGCCGGACTCCAAGTCGAGTTCAAAAGCCCCACAGGAACTGGAGCCGAAGGCGGCTTCGCAAGCTTGCCTCGCCGCGGCGGGCGAGATGGAAAAAGCCGGGCAGACCGAAGAAGCGATCCGCTTGTACGAAAAAGCCCGCGGCGATTTCCCGAAACTCTCCGCGACCATCGGTCGCCGACTCGCCATCCTCCACGATAAAGCCGGGGACTTCACCAAAGCCACCAACGAGTACGAAATCGCATTGAAAGCGACGCCCAACGACGCCGATCTGCTCAGCGACCTCGGCTACAGCTACTACTGCCGGGCGGATTGGGCCTCGGCCGAGAAGTACCTGCGAATGGCCACCAAAGCGGATTCCACGCACAAAAGGGCATGGATGAACTTGGGCATGGTGCTCGCGGCGAAAGGAAGTTGGCAGGAAAGTTACGACACGTTCTTGATGGCCGTGGCCCCCGGCGAAGCCCACTGCAACGTCGCGTTCTGCATGGCCTCGCAAGGCTTGTACGACGACGCGAAATCCCAGTATCGCCAAGCGATCGACATCGACCCCGCGTTGCAGATGGCTCGCGTCGCCCTCGGGAAACTGGAAAACATGCCGCCGCCGGGCACCGTCGTACAAGCTTCCGCGAAAACGCCCGCAGACCCCAATAAGATTCCTTCGATATTGCAAATCATGGAACGGCAGAAAACCCAAGACGACGCGAAGAAAGCCACGAAGAGATCGGAACTCGAAGCGCCGATCGAATTGGCAATCCCCAAGGAATAGGCCCGGCAATCGCATTCACACGAGTTCGAGCTTTTTATGGATCTCCGATCGGGCCAGCCATTTTGGCTCGCAAAAAATGGAATTTTGCGGAGCTACCCCGCGATTCGAAACGATGAAACGTGCGACGTCGCGATCGTCGGTGCGGGGATCACGGGGGCGTTATTGGCGAATGAATTGAGCGAAGCGGGCATGGGTTGCGTGGTACTCGATACGCGCGACGTGGGGCAGGGGAGTACCGTCGCCAGCACCTCGTTATTGCAATACGAAATCGACGTCGAACTCCACGAACTCATGGCATTGATCGGTGCCGAGGCTGCCGTTCGCGCTTATCGATTGGGTCTCGATGCGATCGATCGCATCGAAGAGCTCGCGCATAAGACAGCGGACAATTCCTGCGATTTTGAACGCCGGAACAGCTTTTATTTCGCCGGTAGGCGATCGCACCGCCAACGCGTTTTCGCGGAATACGAATGTCGTAGGCACCACGGCTTCGACGTCGAGTATTACGAAACGGATCGCATCGCCGCACATTTCCCCTTTACCGCACCGTGCGGGATCATGAGCGCCGGCGACGCCCTGATCGACGCCTTCCAGTTCACACATGCACTTCTCGAAGCTTCACAAAACAACGGTGCGAAGATTTTCGATCGAACCACCGTGGCAAACTTCAGCCGCGAGGATGGCGGGTTTCGATTGCACACCGATCGCGGTCCGAGTATCCGATGCGACAAATTGATTTTCGCCACGGGGTACGAATCTCAAAAATACCTCAAACACCCCCGGGGTAGCTTGTACTCGACGTACGTCGCCATTAGCGAACCGTTCGAATCGTTACCGCTGTGGCCGGGGCATTGTTCGCTGTGGGACAGCGAAAACCCCTATTTTTACCTGCGAACCACGGCGGACAAGCGCATCATCATCGGCGGGGAAGATACCAACTACTCGAACGATCATTCTTCCGAGCAGTTGTTGTCACGAAAAACGCAAAAGCTCGTGCGCCGGTTCGCAAAGATGTTCCCGGATCATCCGTTCGAACTCGCGTATTCGTGGGCCGGAACATTCGGTGAAAGCGAAGACGGTTTGGCGTTCATCGGCGAACCCCCCGAAACGCCCGGGATCTGTTTTGCGATGGGTTTCGGGGGCAATGGCATTACGATGAGTATGATCGCCGCGAAAATTCTCACGGATCGCTGTATGGGCCGCTCGAATCCGGATGCCGCCATCTTCGCGTTCGAAAGAACATCGGCTTGAACTCACCGACAATCTCACTTCACCCCGATGCAATAGAGGTGCGTAAGGGTGCGGTGGTAGATCGCATCCCCCACCGCAGCCATCGAAGATCGGCTCCCATCGGCCAACTTGTTCACCGACACTTCCTCGTATTCCTTGCCCGGTTTGATCACGTACGTTTTCCCGTTCTCGCCGGGGAAATAGATGTGCCCCCCGGCGTACACCGGTGAGCCGGAGAATTGCCCGTCGAATCGCGCCGTCCAAATTTTCTTCCCAGTCTTGGCATCCAAGCAGGCCGGGATGCCGGTATCGTTCACCAAGTAGAGTTCGTTCCCGATCACGATCACCGAAGGCCGAGTCGGCGCTTGTTTGGGGAATTCCCACGCAATCGCGGATTTATCGAGGTCGCCTTTCAAACCCGCTTTCACCGCGATGAGATTGGAAGTGTGACCGGTACTCAAAAAAATGAGGCCGTGTGCCATCACCGGCTTGCAGGCTTCGTTCATACCCCCGTGGGTGATGCGCCAGAGTTCGTCGCCGGTTTTCGGATCGTAGGCGATGCTTTGCTCCGCGGCGGGCGTCACGAGTTGCGGTTGCCCGTTCACCGTGAGAACCGAAGGGGTTCCGAAGGCTTTCTTGTAGTCGCCGTTCTCGATCTTGTATTTGATGGCGTGATCTTTCTTCCACACGGTTTCGCCCGTGAGTTTGTTGAGCGCCACGGAATATTGCAGGTCGAAGCCGTCGAAGGTGAGGAACAGCAAATCCCCCCACAGGATCGGAGACGACGCGGGGCCGCGGAAATGATCGCACTTCAAATCTTCGCGTTTCCAGATCGTTTCGCCGGTTTTCGTATCGAGGCAAGCGGTGCCGTAGGAACCGTAATGCAAGTACACCCGCCCCTCTTCGATCGCCGGGGTCGGCGAAGCGTGACTGTTGAACTTGGTGAGATCGGGCGGTTTCACCGGCGTGAACAGTTTGAGATCGTGGAGAATTTTGCCGGTGTTCTTATCCAAGGCGATAGCGAAGAGTTCCTTGCCGTCGGCCCTCGCCGTGGTCAGCCAGACTTGATCGCCCCACACCACCGGCGACGACCAACCCTTGTCGTGGATCGGTGTCTTCCAACGGATGTTCTCGGTTTCGCTGAAACTGGTGGCGAAGTTCTTTCCGGTCGCGTGGCCATCTCCGGTGGGGCCGCGGAACTGCGGCCAATTGTCTTGCGAGTATGCGAGTGCGGAGGCGAAGAACACGAATGGTAGGCAGAGTCGCATGGGGAGTGGCTCGTGGGTAGGTTTCTGCAGTTTATACAGGCGCAATCGTTCCGGAAACCGTGAAGCGTCCGGCATTGAAGCTGCTCCCTTGTTCTCCGATTGCAATTTGGAACTCGAATCATCCCCATTCTTGGAGAATATCGTGGCCGACCAACAGCCGATGCTCACCGCCGTGTTCCGCGATAGGCACAATGCTTCCCACGCTCACTTGTTCCTGATCCAACGCGGGTTCACGGCCAGTGACATCAACGTTTTGATGTCCAACACCACCCGGCAACTCCTCCAAGACGATCCCCGCCACAATGTGGGATCGCTGGCCACGGAAGGCGTGGCAACCGGAGGAGCCATCGGTACCGGTATCGGTGCGGGGCTGGGCGCGATTGCGGCCATCGGTACCAGCGTGGTCTTCCCCGGTTTGGGGTTGATCGTGGCCGGACCGCTCCTCGCGGCGTTTGCCGGGGGCGGGGCCGGAGCTGTGGCCGGGGGAATCCTCGGCGGCTTGATCGGAGCCGGGATTCCCGAATCGAACGCCGAGGCTTACGAGGAAGTTCTGAAATCCGGGGGCGTGGTCATCGGTGTCACCCCCCGTAACGACGACGAACGATTGGCGATCCAAGAACGGTTCGATGAATTGAACGCGGAGAATATCGTCGTCGCCACCGTGTGAACCGTATTGACTCCCCTCTCCCCCTGCGGGAGAAGGGTTGGGGGCGAGGGGGTCTTTGGATTCCCTGGCCCCATTTTTGTTCCATTCGTGAACCCTGAGCCAGTCCGTACAATCTTCAATTCCACATAGTGGATTCGTAGGGGTTGATTGGAATACCCCTCACCCCCAGCCCCTCTCCCGCAAGGAGAGAGGGGAGTTAAAGATTCGGAGCGATTTCCCATGGCCGAGTGGCAACGGACCCACACTTGCAACGACCTCCGCGCGACCCACGCCGGGGAAACGGTAACCTTGAACGGGTGGGTGCTCACCACCCGCAACTTCGGGAACCAAGTGTTCATCGACCTCCGAGATCGCTACGGCCTCACGCAATTGGTGTTCGAAGCCGACGATGCCGAACTCTACGCCTCCGCCAACAAACTCGGCCGCGAGTACTGCATCTCCGTGAGCGGCCTCGTACGCAACCGCATCGCAGGGAAGGAACGGGCGGACATCGCTACCGGGGCGGTCGAAGTTCAAGCGAAGGCCTTGCGAATTTTAAACGATTGCCCGTCGATGCCCTTCAGCGTCACCGAGTTCCCCGATGAAGACTTGGCCAACGAAGACCTACGATTGCAGTACCGTTACCTCGACCTGCGCCGCCGCAGTTTGCAGAAGGTGCTGATTCTGCGACACCGCGTGTGCAAGGTAATCCGCGACTTCCTCGATAGCCGGGGCTTCCTCGAAGTGGAAACGCCGCTCTTGGGCAAGAGCACACCGGAAGGCGCGCGCGATTACCTCGTGCCTTCGCGGATCTACCACGGCGAATTCTTCGCTCTGCCACAATCGCCCCAGATTTACAAGCAGTTGCTCATGGTGAGCGGCTACGACAAATACTTCCAGATCGCCCGCTGCCTGCGCGACGAAGATCTCCGCGCCGACCGACAACCGGAGTTCACGCAACTCGACGTGGAGATGTCGTTCGTCGAACGGGAAGACATTCTTTCGTTGATGGAGAACCTCGCGGCGAGCATATTCAAGGAAGTGTTGAACCTTGCGATCCCGGTGCCATTCCCGCGCTTGAAATACGCCGAGTGCATGGCGAAGTACGGATCGGACAAGCCCGATCTGCGCTTCGGCCTCGAAATCGTAGACGTGACCGATCTCGCTCGGGAATCGGAATTCGCCGTGTTCAAGAACGCCATCGCATCCGGTGCGATCGTGCGGGCGATCAACGTCATAGGCGGCGCGGAAAAGTTCAGCAACAGCCAGGTGAAGCCGGGCGGGGAACTCGTCAAAGTGGCCGAGACTTACAAAGCCAAAGGCTTGGCGTGGATGAAGGCCGAGGGAGAGAAGTTCACCGGTGCCATCGAGAAGTTCTTCCCGGACGAATTGAAGGCGAAGTTGAAGGAACGAATGGGCGTTCAGCCAGGCGACTTGCTGCTCTTCATCGCGGATAAGGAAAGCATCGTCTGCGATGCCCTCGGGGCTTTGCGGGTTCACATCGCACAATCGATGAAACTCTATCGGAATTGGTGGGATGCAAAAGCCGAGCACGACAAAGCCGAGGAAGCCACGGCGAAGAAGGAGAAGCGCCCCGCGAAGCCGTTCGAGTTGAAGGCCGAGCACTTCAATTTCCTCTGGGTGCTCGATTTCCCCATGTTCGGCTACGACGAGGAAGAGAAACGCTACGCCGCGATGCACCACCCGTTCACCGCGCCGATGGACGACGACCTGCCGAACCTCGAAAGCGACCCCGGCAAAGTGCGGGCGAAAGCGTACGATATGGTGCTGAACGGCTACGAAGTCGGCGGCGGCAGCATTCGGATTCACCGCAACGAAGTGCAATCGCGCGTTTTCAAGATGCTCGGCATGGAACCGGAGGAAGCCA
Organism: Gemmatales bacterium; assembly: GCA_038211045.1. Classification (GTDB taxonomy): domain Bacteria; phylum Planctomycetota; class Planctomycetia; order Gemmatales; family Gemmataceae; genus JALHQU01. The sequence goes on along the minus strand of JBBQWA010000015.1, from coordinate 2,849 downwards.
AGGCCCGCTTCGGATTCCTCCTCGATGCACTCCAATCCGGGGCACCGCCCCACGGCGGTATCGCCCTAGGCATCGACCGCTGGTGCATGATCCTCGCGGGCACCACGAACATCCGCGATGTGATTGCATTCCCCAAGAACAAACAAGCTCGCGACCTGATGAGCGGCGCCCCGGCCATGGTCGAAGCGAGGCAGTTGAAGGATTTGGGATTGAAAGGGTGATTTCTCAAGCCCACCCGTTTTGCAACGGATGGGCTGGCTTTCAGTTCGATATGCGGCGTTCCATCATCGTAAGCTGGGCTTGTTTGCTGGGAACTTTCAAACCCCACGCCAAGCCGAGGTAATTCATTGTGCGGATCACGTAATAGCTCAAATCGATTTCCCACCAACGCAACCCGTGGCGGGCGGAAGTCGGGAAAGCGTGGTGCGTATTGTGCCAGCCTTCGCCCATCGCCAAGATGCCGAAGATCGCATTGTTGCGGCTATCGTCTGTACTCTTGAACGGCTTGCGGCCCCACAAATGGCATGCCGAGTTCACGCTCCAAGTCACGTGGTGAACGAGGAATACTCGCACCAGACCGCCCCAGATTAACCCGGTGAGGCAACCGATCCAACTCTGCGTGAGCAATCCGCCGAGTGCAGCGGGCAACACCAACCCTACTAAGATCCAAAGCGGGAAGAGGTTGCTGGCGATCTTCAAGGTTTTGCTCGAAGCCAAGTCCTTCACATATTTCTTCATGCCGGCGGGATCGGGTTTGAAGAACCAACCGATGTGCGCGTGCCAGAAGCCTTTGAGTGTGCCCCATACTCCGGAACCGTGGTGTTGCGGCGAATGCGGATCGTTTGGAGTATCGCTGTGCTGGTGATGGCGGCGGTGTTGGGCAGCCCAGTTCAACAAGGAGCCTTGCACAGCCATCGATCCGAAGATGGTGAAAATGAACTTCACCCACATGTACGTTTCGAAGGAGCGGTGAACAAACAATCGGTGGAACCCGACGGTGATACCCAAGGCCGAGATGATATAGAAACCCAACAGCAAGCCGAGATCGACCCAGCCGAAGCCCCAGCCCCACACGAAAAATGGCGCGGCGATGACCCCTGCCATCGGCAAAACGATCGCAATGATCGTGGCCAACTTGGCAAGGAAAGGAACCTCTTCGGTGTTCGCAACGAGGGGTTGGGAATCGACGGAAGCGGTGGAATCGAGGCCGGGGGAAATATTCGTCAAAGAGAACTTTCTGCGTTGAAGGGCGCTCCTCGCACTCGCAGGTGCACGAATGCGTAATGATAGGACGCGTGGCCTTCCCTTTCCCGCCGATTTTCTGAAAAAGACGACGACCGCGTACCACCACGCACAATCTCCCTCGATTCGATCACTTGCGCCCCGGCTTGAAACGGCGTTGTCGCGTGGCACGCTTGGGCCGATACCCCTGCGATTTCACCTGGGGCGGAACGGGGCGTTCGCCCGCTTCCTCGCCCACGGCAGGGATTAGCGGTGCTGTGATATCCTGACGCCGGCCTTGATGAGCGATTGTCCTGACTCATCCTCCACGGAATTCACCGCACACCTTACGGAAGGATGACGTTGTGGTAGATTTCCTGCACGTCGTCACAATCGTTCAGCATGCCTAGGAATTTCTCGAACGACGACAACTCATCCCCGCTGAGGACCTTTGTTTCCTTCGGCAAGAATGTAATTTCCTGGACATCGAATTCCAAGGCGGGGAAGGCTTCGTGCAATGCGGTTTTGGCTTTGAAGAACTCGGCGGGGGGCGCGAAGACCGTGATCGTGCCGTCCTTGCTTTCGACATCTTCCACCGCGACATCCGCCGCGAACACGGCCTCCATCACTTTCTCCTCACTGACTCCGCTGAACGAAATCACCGCCAAATGTTCGAATAGCATCACCACCGACCCGTTGGCCGACATTTTAGCCCCGGTCTTGGTGAAACAGTTGCGAACATCGGAGATCGTGCGCGTAGGGTTGTCCGTCAAGCAATCGACAATGACGAGCGAGCCGCCGGGGCCGAACCCTTCGTACCGCGCCGGTTGGTAACTCTCGACTCCCGCACCCGCGGCTTTCTGAATCGCCTTTTCAATCACGTGGCTCGGCACGTTTTCTTTTTTTGCCCGTTCGATGAAGGTGCGCAGAACCGGATTGGCGTTCGGGTCGGGCACGCCGTTCTTGGCCGCCATGTACAGCATTTTGCTGTACTTGGAGTAGATCTTGGAGTTCGTTGCCGCGGTCTTGAAGATGGAGTACTTCCGCTTCTCGAAAATTCTTCCCATGAATGTTTGCCTTTCCGCGTTTTCCAAAAGTAGATTGTTCTGAAGACATTATGGTCGACCTAGACCAAAGGCTGGCGTACATCGAAGTTGCTTTCAAGGCACGATAGAAATGGATGAACATACACTGTATCCTACGCTCTTTCGATCCCTTGACAATCATACCGGTTGCTTGGTGAGCGAACCCGCGCGTTAACTTCACTATAGTGTTATAACGATTGTGTACGGTTTCCTCAACGGTCATGTAGCTTTAAGCCAGCCGAGTTTTCGACCGTCCGTGATGCTAAATCGCTCGTCGAGGAATGAAGCTAGAGCACCTCCTAGAATGCGCTCAGCATCCGGTTGATCGTAGCCGAGTTTTTTGCGCAATTCGATCCAACGATCTTGTAGTGCTGTCTGAATCCTGACGCCGCAGTCTTCTGCGGAATGTCCCCCCGAGTACGGCTTGTTTGTGAATATGTACGGCCTCACCGCTCGTACCGCATCAATTATCGCGAAAGGACCTTTATCGACTACATCCATCAAAACCGCGCTAAAGAATCCTTCTCCGTACCTCGTTTCAGG
>JBBQWA010000014.1:0-26678 GCA_038211045.1 Gemmatales bacterium | reverse complement strand
ATCGAGTTCGTCCGGAAAGCCCGCGCCGGCGGGGGCACCTTCAACATCCCGATGGTGATGGTCACCAGCGAGCAAACGGTCTCGAAAATCGACGAAGCCCTCACTCAGGCGGGCGCTGACGCGTTCATTTGTAAGCCGTTCACTCCCGAAGCGATGAAGGCGAAACTCGAGAAGATCATCGCCAAGGTTCTCCTCGCCAAGAATCCGGTCGAAAAGAAGGGCGGGTTTTTCTCGTCCATGTTCAGCTGATCATCCCCCAGTTCTCACACCAACCAACCTGAGAGAATTCGCCATGCCCGCCGAGCCTACCGACGCGTTCCCCAAAATCATCAGCACCGCGGTACGCGAGGCGACGTCGCAGTTTTTCAAATCGTCCTGCAACCTGAACTTCGTCGATAAACCCGCGGCGGCCGACCACTTGGTCACCTCGGGAATCATGAGCAACATCTCGTTCTTGGGGAACCCATCTTGGGCCTTCGCGCTGGTCGTGCCCAATGCCTTCGCCGTGACGATCGCGAAGGCATTCGCCGGATACGACATCCCGTTCGACAGCACCGACATGGGGGATGTCTTCGGGGAGGTGGTGAATGTGATCGCCGGGGATATCAGCGCCCGTCTGGATAGAAAAGGGATGAAGGCGCAGATGTCGCTGCCCACCGTGATCCGGGGGGATCACATCGATCTGCACGTCCCGGCGGAAGTTTCGACATCCTATCTGTCGTTCAGCGGGCCGACGGGATCCTGTACCATCAAACTGATCGAAGTCCGCGGCAACATGATCATCGGGCGTCGACCAGGAGCTTGATCGACAGGTAAGCGAGTACAAGCTCCAAGCGGTGCAGCTCGTCACCGAGAAGGGCTTCTCGTACGCCGAAGCCGCCCGCCAACTCGGACTGCGCGACACCCAGATCCGCACCTGGAAAAAGCAGTTCGACGCCGAGGGCGCGAAGGCATTCCCCGGCAGGGGGCAACCGCAGCGCGATCGAAGAGGAAGTGCACCGCCTGCGGGCCGAGAACAAGCGGCTGCTGCAGGAGCGCGACCTCCTAAAAAAAGCGGCGGCGTTCTTTGCCAGGGAGTCGGCCTGAGATACGATTTTATCCATCGCGTGGCTGCAACGAGCGACCCATCGAGAAAATTCACCATGTGGTCTTCAAGACGACTCTTCCCGGACGTGAGTCGCTTTTCTCTTGCGACGCCGCTATGAAACAGGCCAAGAAATCGATGAGAGGGGCAGGGGTCCCATTCGCGGAATGCGAGGCCATTCTCGGTGAAATCGGTGCCCAGTACGATCGGGTTCAAACGATTACGATTCATGAGCCGGATGTCTCGACTGAGAAATTCGAGGACGTGCGAAAAGTCGGCCCCTACCACCTCGGCAACATTTGGATCGAAGAAGCCAAATGCAGCGGCCGGTTACAAAGAAGGCTCGACGACGTTTTCGAGTACTTCCGAATGGGCGTAGATCCGAGTGTTGCGAAGTCTGGTCTTACCGCCAATGGTCTTGGGACACCGAAAGCCGATCCCTTCGCTGAACTCCGGCGCTTTGCACGGGACGACCTCAAGGGGCAAGAACGTGCTGTCATCGATGCGGTCTGCGAGGCAGGCGGAGAACTGCCGATTGCCGAACTGGCCATCGTTGCGGGCGTCAATTGGGATGACCCACAACAGGGGTTCAAGGCTGCACAACGCCGCCTGAATCCCAAACTGAAGAAACGACTCTTCAGGATCCGGCGACGAAACAACGCGGCCATCCTCATCCCCATACCCCTAGCGTCAAAGAGGAGCTAAATAGCACCCTTTTCGCTCCCGAAATCACCTTGCACTTCTGCTGAAATGCCTTCATCAACTCCGATGGAGACTACCCGTGCTACTAAGGTCCCCTGCAAGCGGCCTAGCGCCTGCTCCTTCCGCTGAATTCCGCCTCACCAGCAACGAGGGGGGGTGTCCCTTGAATGACATGATGCCCCCGTGCCACCTCGTACCTGACGCTTCCGTCCCGACCGAAACTTCCGCCCAACCGCTGGTCGTCGATGCCAAGAGGCTCTCGAAGTTGCTCTGTGCCGGCGCCCGCACAGTGCGGACGTGGGATGCGGCCGGTAAGCTCCCGACCCCGCTGAGAATAGGAGGTCGAGTCGTTTGGGTGGTCGCAGAGATACGTGCCTGGCTGGCCGCCGGCGCCCCCAACCGTGACCAGTGGGAAGCACGCACCGCATCCCGCTTGAAGTGACAAGCGGGTGTGGCCACACCCGGCGCCTGAAGTGACAACCCGCTGGCACCGCACTGCAGCCCGCTGACACCGCATTCACAAGTTCGGGACCGGGTGCCGCCCGCAAAGCACACACCCGGCCCGAAGAACGGACTCTCCATGTACAGTTTATTCGAGCACGCCCCGGACAACAACGGGGCCGAGGGCGAAGCGCTCCGCGACGACGCGTTGAATCTTCTCCGCGATCATCGCCCGGAACTCATCCGGCAATTCACCGCCATGACGCTCCGCGTCGCCCTCGGCGAAGTCTGCGACGACGACGTGCGCGACCTCGTATCGATCCCGGCCGGCCTGAAAGCGCACTTTGTCGGGTGCGTGTTCAAGGACTTGGCCGCCGCCGGGATTCTCCGCCGCGACGGATACCAAAACTCGAAACGGGCGATTGCGCACCCCCGGCCGATCTCCCGCTGGCGTCTCGCCGACGCCGTCATAGCCACCGCCCGCCTCACGATTCTCCGCACCGCCTGAACCACCGCGACCCACTCAACCCCGGCAACGTCGCCGGGGCCGGGGCCGCACGTTTTTCATGGGAGTTTTGACCATGTTGGATTTCCGAAACGCCCTTCCAAACGGCAACGGCACCCCGTCGGGCCTCGACGCATTCGACTCGGCCGATGCCGCGCCGGAGTTCTCACCGATCCCGCCGGGCATCTACTCCGCCCGCGTGCTCCGGGGCGAATACTGCAGCACGAGGGCCGGGGCCGACGCCTACCGGCTTCGCTTCGAAGTGACCGAAGGCGAGCACAAAGGGAAGACCGTCGTGCGGACGTGGACGATGTCGGAGAAGGCCGTGGCGTACACCAAACGCGACTTGGCCCCCTTCGGGTTCACCGCCACCGCGAAACTACTCTCCCCGTTCCCCGAAGCCGGCCGCGACTATTTCGTCCGGCTCGTGGTCGCGCTTCAGCGGGGCGACGACGGGATTGAACGCAACGACCTCAAGCGCATCGACCTCGTTCACGTCGATGAATTCCCCGCCGCCGCGTTCCTGCTCCCCGAACAAACCGAAGGGGGGCCGAAGTGAACGCGTCCCCGTTCAACGTCGGCGCGTTCGTTCCGGGCGCGCCGACTTCGGGCCGGTTGCTGGTGCAGCACACGGAATTATTGAACGCCTACGCCGACGGCGCGCAGGCGGACAAAGGCGACGACCGCGAAGCCTACCTCTCGCATTTCGCCTTCGGGCCGGAGATGCGAACCCAGTACTCCGCGAACCGGCGATCCGTCGCCGGTTTCGCGGGGCCGTGCTGGTGCCGTTGGCTCGTGCTCGATATCGACCGGGCGAACCTCGTGGAAGCGCTGGCCGACGCCCGTCGGCTCGTGAGCGCGATTCACGACCGCTACCCGGAGTTGGAAGGGGCCGTGCCGATATTCTTCTCCGGGGGCACAGGGTTCCACGTTCTCTTGGAACTCTCCCACAATCCGCCGCCCGCCGTCGGGTTCCACCGCGTCGCCCGCGTGCTCGCCGAGGCGCTCGCCGCCCGCGCCGGGGCGAAGATCGACACCGCGATTTACGACGCGAACCATATCATCCGACTCCCGAACACCCGGCACCCGAAAACCGGGCTGTTCAAACGCCGCATCGACGCCGACGCGCTGTTCGCGCTGGGGATGCCCGGCATTCTCGACTTGGCCAAGCAACCGTCGGGCGACGGGATGCCGTCGTCGGTTCGTGGGGCGGTGCCTCAACTCGAAACCGACTGGCACGAGGCCGAACGGGCATCGGTTCGCACGCTCGAAGCGCGGGCCGTGGTTCGCCGCGACTTCGGCACCGCGGAACCACGGGCACCGCGCTACTTGCTCGACTTGCTCCGCTTCGGCGCGGACGAAGGCGAACGGCATCAAACCGTGTTCCGCTGTTCGGCGTGGCTGACGGAACAGGGCGCTCCCTCTTCGCTTGTCTTCGCGTTGCTCACCGAACCGGGCCGCGACGTGGGGTTATCGCCGAAGGACGCCGAACGGCAAATTCAGTGCGGCATCGACCAAGTCCGCCGCGATCCGTTTGAACGGTGCCGCACTTGCCGGGCGGAGGTGAACGCCGATTGTCCGGCCGATGTGGCCGCCGTCTGCGAACGAACCGATTGCCCAGACCACCGCGAAGGGGGCCCGGCATGACGCCGACGTTCACCACCGGGGCGGAGTTGCTCGGCTCGTGGTTCGCCGACGTGGAGCGCGGAGAACCGCACCCGTCGGCCCGGCCGTTCTCAGAAAGGTTCACCGACCATGCCGAAGCCGTTCAAGCTCACAAGCCCGCGACCACTTCCGCCCGACGCCGAATTCGTCGACCACGAGGGCAAGCCGCACGCAGCCTGAAATGGCGCGGCCGCACGACGCTCTTCCCGTTGACCAAAGACGGGCTGAACTACCTCCGCCCCTCGAAGTGTTGGTACTTCAAATGCCGCGACGCCACCGGCACCGTGCGCCGGGTGAAGGGATTCGCCGACTTGAAGGCGACGGAACAACTCGCCGCCGAAACGGAGCGCACCGCATCTCGGGTTCGCGTCGGCATCATCGACCCAGCCGAAGAACACGCCCGCCGTCCGCTCGCCGAACATTTGCAAGACTATTCCACCGCCCTCGAAGCGAAGGGGGGCACGCTCGAACACGTTCGGCAAACCGCCGGTCGCATCACGGCATTATTGACCGGGTGCGGATTCGTATTCCCGCGTGATGCCGAAACCGCGAAAGCTTCGGAGTGGTTGAATTCTATCCGGCGCGATTCCGTTCCCCTTTCGATTCCCCCCGTCGATTCATTCTCTCCAGCCGATTGTGCCAAACTGCTCGGAATCTCGGGAACCGCAGTCCGCGCCGCCGTCAAACGGTTGAACTTGCCCGCGACCGGCAACGGTAAGGCCCGGACTTTCCCCCTTGCGACCTTGGAAGCCCTCGTGCTGAACAGAGCGAAGGGGTGCGGTCCGGAAACCGTGAACCACTACGTTCGGGCTGTGCGGGGATTCTTCCGTTGGCTCGTCAAAGCGAAGCGCATCGGTTCGAACCCACTCGAATACCTCACATTGTTGAACACGACGACCGACGTAAGACGGGCGCGGCGCGAACTGGACGCCGATGAACTCCGCCAATTGTTCACCGTAGCACGTTCCAGCACCCGTTCATTTCGGGGATTGTCCGGCACGGATCGATACTTTCTCTACCTCTTGGCCACGGGCACCGGGTTCCGGGCGAACGCACTGGCGAACTTGACCCCGGACGATTTCAATTTGGCAGAAGCGACCGTGACGGTCGCCGCCCGCTTTGCAAAGAATCGCCGAACCAAAGTACAACCGATGTCCGAGGAACTGGCCGACGCCCTCCGGGACTACTTGGAAGGAAAGCCCGCGAATGCCCCGATTTGGGGCGGGACGTGGGCGAGCGACCACAAGGGCGCGGAAATGATCCGCATCGACCTTGAAACCGCCGGCATCGCCTACGCCGTGGGCCGGAGTACGCCGACTTCCATGCCCTTCGGCATTCCTATTTGACGCTGGGTGGACGCTCGGGAATTGATCTGCGGACGCTTCAAGAACTCGCCGGGCACTCAAAGCCGGAACTTACAGCCCGTTATTCCCACCGCCGGTTATTCGATCTCGCCGGGGCCGTGGCCAAAATGCCGAACCTTGTGTTGCCGAACGAGGTGCCGGAAACGATGCCGATCCCCCTGCGAATGACGGGGACGGATGGCAATATGGGTGTACCGCCGGGTGTACCAACAGGGGGCGCGGAACGGCATCGATCTGCACCGATGTACACTTTTGGCATTGTTGGCGGAATGTTGGATCAATCTTCGGAAGTGCCTGAAATGAAAGGGGCCGGCGCTTCTCAGCACCGGCCCGCATCGATTTGCATTCAATTACCCGGCAAGGATTCGAACCTTGACAAAGAGTACCAAAAACTCTTGTGCTACCGTTACACTACCGGGTATCATTTAGCTATTCTAGCAATCTGCTTTTCGGGGAGCAAGTGCGATCGAAGCTGCCCCCCCCCACTTTTTCGGAACAACCCTTTCGATGGCAATCGCTTCTTCGAGGCTCTCATGAAACTCCTGCAAACACTGTCGCTTCGGACGGTTTTCGAATCTCCATAGAAAATCCACGTCGAACGGCCCATTACCAACTTCTCATGAAACGTGCCGAGGAATTGCGAGTGGATGCGATCCTGCTCCCCGGCGGATATTGGACAGTGAGAAATGAGGTCGAGGTTCGCGCAACGGCGATGGAAATGGCAGAAATGGCCCGCTCCCGCGGTATCGCGCTCATCGCCGGAATTGATGTGGAAGAGGAAGAACCGGGCCGGGCCAAGAAATCCAAGGTTGGCCCACATCCGGCGTTCCCGTATTTCGGTTTCGCTGCGGCTCTTGGCCAAGCATTGAAGCTCTGGCAGCAGACCAGTGACAACGGGTCTAACTCGCACGATGTCCCCGAGGAAATGATTCCTTCGAACCAACGTGTCGTTTCAATCGCCGAAAAAAACGTGGCGACACTAATCTGTGGCGAGTTGTACAGCCCGCACGCCCGCCGAGCCATGGGGGAATCGAATGTCGATCTCGTCGTGGATCTCGGTCACGTGGGGATGGGGCAGGGATTGATTCCCGCGATGAAGTGCATGGTGAAAGCTGCACTTTGCACCGTGGCGCATACCCAACATGTCAAATCCGGAAGCCTTCACTATTTGGATGCTAAGGGCATTCAGAATTCGGTTTCATGCGATGAATGCGAGTATGTCGGTGACGAAGATTTCTGGATTGCGTATACCGTGCGCACAATCGAATGATTTCAAGAGCGCTCGGCGAGCGCCGCGAAATGCACTGCGAACGCCAATTGTTCGAGTTGGCTCGCCAAATCCACCGTCACGCTCCGCACGTGAGAAGGCAACCGCAACAGCACCGGGGCGAAGTTCATCACCCCCTTCAATCCGGCGGCCACCATCTGATCGGCCACGGCCTGCGCCGCATCTGAAGGCACACTTACGACACCCAACTCCGCACCGAGGTTCGCCACCGATTCCCGCAACTGCGCGATGTTTTGAACCTTCAATCCTTCGATGATCGTTCCGACTTTGCCGGGATCGGCATCGAACAAGCCGACGATCTCGAAGCCCTGATCGGCGAAACCGCGGTAACGCAACAACGCGCGGGCCAAGTTCCCGGCCCCGGCCACCACAACTTTCCACATGCGATCGATGCCGAGGGTCTTGCGGATCGCGGCGGTTAAAGCTGCGGCATCGTAACCGACACCGCGTTGGCCCAAGTGTCCCAGCGCCGCCAAATCGCGGCGGACTTGAGCGGCGCTCACTCCCACCAATTCCGCGAGTTCGGAACTCGATACCGTGCCCCCGGCGCGAACCGCCGCGCCGATGCAACGGAGATATTGGCTCATCCGTTGGGAAGTCGCGTTGGAAACGCGACCATCGGAAGGCGGAATTTCGTTCATCGGCAATGCACCCGCGTCGGTCTGATGGTCATCGGTTCCTCGGAAGAATCGGGAGATAGGTATTCTAGTGTGCTGCACGCACATCCGCTAGCGATCCAAGGGTACAGCCAAAACTCAGTGTCCGCCAAACGCGGGGAGGTTCAATGAAACTTCATATTACCCATTCGCCCGCCCGCCGGTAAGCCACGGCGCAATGCGGTACCTCATCGTCTTCGATCACAAAACCCGCCGCTTTGACCACCGCATCGAATCCCGAATCCACACGGCTCTCGCCGTGGAATTCAATCGAGATCGCGTTCACTTTGGCGAGCCAAGAAGTCGATCCGCGGAAGATCGAAGATTCGGCACCCTCGATGTCGATCTTCAAAAGGTCGATCCGGGGGAATGCGGCCATCTTTAGTAGCGTGTCGATCGTGTAGGCTGCTACCGGTTGCCTTAACGCCCCGGTTTCACCGGCTTGTATGCGGATCGCGTTGAACTCGGTTCCCTCGGGAGGCGGGCTGAGATCGACGGTCGTATCTTCGTTCCACACCGCCGCTTCGAGGATTTGGCATCGGCCACCCACCACCAGAGCGGATAGGTTTTTTGCAAGAACAACACTATTCTCCGAAGAAGGTTCCACCGCCAACACTTTGCATGTGGGGTAATGTTGCAAGAAAAGAAGGCTTGTGATCCCAATATTGGCCCCCAAATCGAAGGCGTATTCGCATTGCCCTACGCGCTGGAGGATCGTCGCGTAGATGCCCCTCATCAGCACTTCTTGGAGGGTTCCGAAATCGCTGCCGCGCTCGCGCAGCCAGACATCGGAGCGAATCGGTTTCTTCATCCGAATGCAAACGAGTTCCGGCCGCGGGTTGCCGTTCCCGTTGCGTGCGACCGCCGCGCGGAGGCGAAGGGCGGAGGCGAGGCCCACATAAGGAATATGATCCAAGAGGAATTGCCACGACCACGGGAGTTTGAGTTTCATTGGTAAGCCGAACACCGAAACGGAGTGGATTTCTGGATATTGTAATGAGTATTCGCGGGCGTTCCTACTCTTCCATCCCGCTCGATCGAATTCTCGTTCCCTACAATAACGTCTTTATCTTCGGGAGCCGATTCATGGCCGAGATGCCGTACAAGATCGTGGTGGGCTTGGAAGTTCACGTGCAATTGCTGACCAAAACCAAGCTCTTTTGCGGGTGCCTGAACAAGTTCGGCCAGGCGCCGAACACCGCGACCTGCCCCGTGTGCCTCGGTTTGCCCGGGGCGCTGCCCGTGATGAATCGCAAGGCCTTCGATCTCTCATTGAAGGCGGCGCTGGCGTTGAATTGCCAAATCGCATCGCATCCCGGATTGGAACCGGGCTTCACCAAGTGGGATCGCAAGAACTACTACTACCCCGACCTTCCCAAGAACTTCCAAACGAGCCAATACGATCTGCCGTTCAGCCACGACGGCCACCTCGATATCAACGTGAACCCAGAGCCGAAGAAGGCGTACACCGCCAAACGCATCGGCATCATCCGGGCACACTTGGAAGAGGACGCGGGGAAGAACATCCACGACGAATCGGGCCGCGGTGGCGACACCCGCGTGGACTTGAACCGAACCGGCACGCCACTGTTGGAGATCGTGAGCCACCCGGACATGAACTCGCCCGAGGAGGCGATGGCCTACCTCGACGAGCTGCGGTTGCTGCTCAAGGAACTCGGCATATCCGATTGCGAAATGCAGGAAGGGAGCCTGCGCTGCGACGCCAACGTAAACATCCACGTGCCTAACGCCGAAGAGAAGAAGGGCTACGCCGCGACCCCGCTGGTCGAGATCAAGAACCTCAACAGTTTCCGCGGCGTCGGCAAGTCGATCGCGTACGAAGCCGAGCGTCAGTACGAAGCGTATCAGAAGGATCCGAAGGGTTTCCGCATCGACAAGTTCCTAAAGACGACCGCCGGTTGGGACGATGCCCGTGGCAAAACCGAAGTGCAACGCCACAAGGAAGAGGCCGCCGATTACCGCTACTTCCCCGAACCCGATCTCGTGCCGGTGATCGTCTCGCAGGAACAGATTCAATCCATCCGAGACAGTATGGGCGAACTACCGCAGGCCCAGCGTAAACGGCTGGAAACGCAGTATGGCCTCGGCATGGACGCTGCGGAAGTGCTCACCGCCAAGGGGCGGAAGATGGTGGCCTACTTCGAGGATGTGGCCGCGATCGTCGGCGACGGCAAGGCCGCGGCGAACCGCATCAGCGACTTGGTCTATCCGGCACTCACCGAACGTAACGAAGAGATCGGGCAATTCCCCATCGTGGCCGCGCAGTACGCGGAGTTCATCAAGAAAACCGCGACGTTGAACAAGCAGGATCGCGTCGATCTGTTCAAATACATCTTGGAGCACGAATCCACGCTCGAAACCGCGATGGAGAAGACCGGTATCAAGCCGGTGACCTTCGACGAGGCGACGCTGCGGGCCGCGGTGGTGAAGGCGATTGCCGACAGCCCGAAGATCGTGGCGGATTACAAGGGCGGCAAGAAGCAAGCGGCCCAAAGTTTGGTCGGCGCGGTGATGAAAGCGAACAAAGGCGCCCCGAACGACGTGGTTCGCAAGCTGATCGAGGAAGAGCTGGCGAAGGTGTAGAATATTCCAAGGGAGTATGTAATGAGCTTGGAACAACTGGAACGCGAAGTGTCCGAATTGAAGGCGCAAGTGGCCGGGCTGTTGGCCCGGCAAACTAAGTCGTGGCTACCGTCCGTTGCCACCTCCATGACGGACGAAGAAATTCGCTCGATGCAGCCGTACCAAGAATACATCCGGCAGACGGGGGATACACCGCCACCGTTCTGGAAGCCGGGCGATCCCATCCCCGAACCCGACTGGTGGGAACCAACACCACTCCCGCCGGAGTTGGTCGAGGCGCATAGGGCGATGGAAAGTTACGGGCGGTACTACCGCGTTACCGGCCAAGACCCGCCGCCGGACTGGAAACCCGGCGACCCCATCCCCGAACCCAATGACGACTGGTGCCCGCGATGACCCACCTGCTCGACACCGACCACGTGAGTATTCTGGAACGCCGCGGGGCGGAATACTCCATTATCCGCAGGTATCTGGCGAATCACTCGCGCGCGGATGTCGGCGCGTCGGTCGTGAGTGTGCAGGAACAAGCTCGGGGGTTCTTGAATCTGTTGAACCAAGCGCGGACGGCGGCTCAGACGCTTGTTGCATATCAACTGATCTTCAACGTAATCGACTTCTTTCGTAACCATCCGCTGGTAGAGTTCGAATTCGCAGCCTGGGCCAAGTTCGATCAACTGAAGGCGTTGAAGCTCGGAGTGGGCACACTCGATCTCCGCATTGCGGCCATCGCATTGGCCAACGATCTCACCCTGGTCACCCGTAACCGTTCCGACTTCGAGAAAGTGCCGGATCTGCGGATCGAAGACTGGACGCGCTAAAACCCCCCTTCTTTCACTTGAATACGCCGGATTGCGATGGCCCGGCCCGTGTCCGCATCTACATCGACGATTGCCCCGCTCAAACGTACGTCCCCGGATGCCACGTCGAACGAACTCGGCATGAACGTAATCACTGTGGAAAGCACCCGATCCACGCGCCGGCCGAGGATGCTGTCGTACGGCCCGCACATGCCGACGTCGCATTGGAAGGCGGTGCCGCCGGAGAAGATTTGTTCGTCCGCCGTGGCGATGTGTGTATGTGTGCCCAGCACGGCACTCACGCGCCCCTTCAAATGATGGAGCAGCAGGTATTTCTCGGCAGTCGCTTCGGCATGAGCATCCACGAGGATCACTTTCACCGAAGGATCCAGCCCCTTCAACACGCGATCAACTGCCGCGAATGGGCAATCGACCGGCCGCATGAACGTGCGACCCAGCAACGAAATCACCGCGACTTCCACCCCGGCGACTTTGAAACGAACCACATCTCTGCCGGGAGCTTCGAGTGGAAAATTTGCCGGCTTGCAGATCGGCTCGCCCGGCGATTGCATCACCCCCGCGATCTCCTGTTTCTTGTACGCATGATCTCCCAGCGTGATCGCATCGACCCCCGCGCTCCGCAGCAAGCGGTAATCCTTGGGAGAAAGGCCCGACCCATTGGTGGCGTTCTCGGCGTTAACAACAACCGCATCGATCTGTTCGCGCTTGCGCAACCCCGGCAGGAGCGAGCCCATGGCCCGCACACCGGGTGCGCCGACGACATCACCGAGGAAAAGTAATCTCACAGTTCCGCTTCCTTTAATCCCGGACAGATCCCCGTGGCCATGGCTTCCGAAAAATGCTTGCGGCACAAAGACACATAGCGTTCGTTTCCACCGATCTCCACTTGCTGACCCGCCCGTTCCACAATGCTATACTCGCCCACACGCACGACCATTGTGGCTTTTTTGCCGCAGAAACAAATCGTTTTCAACTCGGCGAGATTATCGGCCCAAGCCAGCAGTTCCGAACTGCCGGGAAAAAGCTCGCCGCGGAAGTCGGTACGGAGGCCATAGCACATCACAGGGATGTTGGCTTCATCGACCACGCGCGCCAACTGACGCACCTGATTCTTGGAGAGGAACTGGGCTTCGTCGATGAGTACACAAGCCGGGCGGCTGGGCACGCATTCCATCCAGAAATCGGTCGCTTCATCGAACTGCGTGGCATCGCGCCCGAAGCCGATGCGGGAAGCGATCCGTCCGAGGCCGGCGCGGTTGTCCAGCTTGAAGGTGAAGAGCTTCACGTGCATGCCGCGCTCGGCGTAGTTGTGAGCGGCTTGCAGTAGCGAGGTTGATTTCCCGGCGTTCATCGTGGAGTAGTAGAAGTAGAGCTTCGCCATGCGGGATAGTGTACGGAGCGCGTTCACTCCTTGAATGCTTCATTTTCTCGTTCCCATGCTCGGCGTGGGAATGATCTTCGACCGCTCCGCGGTCATTCGATCGATTGGAATAATGACGCGGAGCGTCTGAAGCGACATTCCCACCCGGAGCGTGGGAACGAGGTCTTTTCGATCACTCCTTGAACGCCTCGTTCAGGTACGCCGAGAGCCTCAACCCGCCCTTGACGAGTTGCCTCCGTGCCACGGTCGCCCCAGCTTTCAAATCCTCTTCCTTATATTGGTGCGGCTCACCCGTTTGGGCGGCTTTCGCCACGCCTTTGTACACGCTCTCCCGACAGACGCGGTGCGAATCGAGCATCCAATCCTCGATCTTGCCCTTCTGATCGGCGGTCTTCGATTCAGGGGTCATTTCTTCCAACAGCTTCGTCGTGTAATCGGGCACGGTCAGCGGGCCGATGTCTCGGAGTACCATCACGGTGTCCCACACCTTGTGCAGGTTCACCTTGCCGGGTTGGCCGGGCACGAGCGTTTGAACGAGGTTGCCCCCCTTGTCGGCGGTGCGTTCGGAGCAATGCAGCGGTTGGTGCAGGTCGCCCACGATATGGCAGATGAAAAAGAGGGCTTCGCGGCGATCCTGCAGCGGCGCTTCGCGGTCGATGAGCGTCTTGCGGAAGCGCCGCAGGGCTTTCAAGGCGTTCTCCCCCTCGGCCGCAGCCTTCTCCAGATCGTAGGTGGCGAGGTCGCATTCCACATCGATATCGAGGTAGTGGAACTTGTCGTTGTTGGGATACTTGCGCTTGAGTACGGCGCTGCCACGGATGAAATCGGCCCAACTCGTCAAGCGCGTGTCGCCGATGGTTTGGAATTGATCGTCTTTCAAGATTTCATCGATGGCCTTCTTCGCTTCAGGGGAAAGGAATTTGTCCGCGATCTTGCCCACGACTTCGTGCCCATCCTTGCCCCACGCCCACACGCGATCCGGCACGGCGATCATGGCACCCATCGCAACGCATAACCGCAGGCACCATGTTCGCATCGAAATTCCTCTGTTGTTGTTTCTATTTTACCAGCCACTCGATCACCTCGCTCGGTTTCAGCTTTTCTTCCTTGCGGACGAGCTTCGCTGCGGCCCCCGCGGCTTCGTATGCGGCCTTCAGCAACATGCCGGAGGCGGTGCCCTTGTGATTGTGAACCAACACTTCGCCCGGGGCGCACATTGCCAAGAACGCGGGCAGACCGCCGTACTTCACGGCCCCCGGCAACATCATCGGATCGTTGGTCTTGGTGATGTTCTCGAACCGGAACTGGTTCAAGTCGGCGGCGAGCTTCGCCACGGCATCCCCGGCGGCGGCCTTCGCCAACACCGCAATCGGGCCGAATTCTTCCCAGCCGACCAGCCGTATCGATTTCGCTTTCAGCGTCGTTTGTGCGAAGGCGATCAGAGTGAGAACATCGTGAACCCGCTGGGCCAACAGGCTACGGTTATAGCCGTAGGTGAATCCCGCGTACACTTCACTGACGAACCACGGCTTCTCTAAGGCGAGTTCGCCCGTACCGATCAGATCGGGGGCGACAACCGTGTGACCGGCATCGAGGAGCGTTTGCACTTCGGGAGTCGGCTTGCCATCCTTCGACAAACTGGCTTTTCCTTGTGACTGCAACCAGATCGTGACCTTGTCTCGGCTGTTCAACTTCTTGATGAACATGACGTTCGTTGTAACATCGCCGGCTTCGTCTTTGCGGCCAATGACTGCGTTATGCGTCATCACATCGTCCACCAAATCGACTTTCCCCAGATCTTTCCGCACCACGATTTCCTTCGGCAACTCATCCACGATCATCGCCCGCAAAGCGCCGCGCATCACCCGGTGAAATTCGGCCAAACCCTTCGCCTCTTTCGGGGCCAGCTTCGCCATCTGCGCATCCGAAGCGGCGGTCATCGCGGCCCGCAAATCCTTCGCTCCGAGTTCATCCTTGGGCCGGGGATGTTTCTCGTCGAACACGCTCAGTTCGGCCGGGGGCACCGGCTGGAACGCAGTTTCCTTCACCGGGCCGGGCTTGCCTTGCAAATGCTCGTTGAACCACTCGTACATCATCATGCGGGCGTGCTGGTTGTAGTTGTGCGGGTATTCGAGCCACGCCTTCGCCTTCACCTTCTTCTCGGCGTCCTCACCGTAGAGGCGGTAGAGTTGCTGTAACTCGGGGTAGCCCTTGGTCATTAGTTCCTGCGTCCAATCCTTGGCGGCGCTCATGGCCATCGGCTTGGGGGCGAACAGCCCAGCCAACTCGATATTACCGGTGCCCACGCGGAGGAGGCTGCAATTCTCGCACACGCACCCGCCTTGCATGGCGGTGCTCACCATCACGGCGGGGAAGCAGGCGGCCACGCGATCATCGATGGCTGCGAGTAGGAACGATTGCGTGCCACCGCCACTGGCCCCGGTGATGGCCAGGCGTTTCGGATCGACATCTGGCAGACTTTCCAAGAAATCGAGGCCGCGAACGCTGTTCCACGTTTGCAGCCCCATGAGCGATTGCAGCCGAAGTTCACCCTCGGCGTCGGCGAAGCCTTCCGGATGCGGCACTCCCGATTTCAAGATGTGTTTGATCGCGGTGCTGTCGGCATAGCCGATCATGTCGTACTGGAACACGACGAAGCCCAGCTTGGCGAGGTTCGCCGGGAGCGCCTGCATGAACAACTTCGCGCGCGGCACATCGGGTTCCGCCCCCGATTTGACGCCCGCCTCGGCCGCCTTCTCGCCGACTTCGTGGAAGCGGCCGTTCTGCCAGTGTCCGTGGGCATACAACACCGCGGGGTGTCGGACTTTGGCCGGATCGACCAACTTGGACGCATCGACGATGGGACGGTACAAGTTCCCGGTCACATAGTGGCCCGGCGTGCAGACGAAGAACACTTTCTCGATGGTGTAACCGTCCTTCTCGATCTTTCCATGAACCACGGCGTTCAATGGCACTCGCTCGGGCATCGGCCAGAGGCCGTTGGCCACCATCACCTGTTCGCGGAGGCGCTGCCGCCGCGGTTCCCATTCCTTCAACGTCTTCGGCGGTGTGAACGGGAAGTAATCGTTGAGCGTCTTCGGCTTCCCCAAGCGAGCATCCTGTGGTTTCTTCGCGGGTTCTTCGGCAGCGATGCATTCACAGCGGGGCAATAGCATCGCACCGGTTGCGGCCAGCATATCTCGGCGTGTGATCGTCATGGCGGTTCCAACTTTGAAATGGGAGAGGAAGGAATTTGAACTTAACGGTTCGACGCGGCGGTGTCAAACAAATGCCGGGCGAATGCTTTCTTCAGCCCGAAGGGCTGGGATTACTCAGCCCGGGGCAACGCCCCGGGTAGTATTCTGGAAATTCTTCAGCCCAACGGGCTGAGATAAATTCATGATATCGCAGCCCTTCGGGCTGCTATTTTCTTCCGATCCATTCCCCGGGCGTTGCCCGGGGCTGAGGAATCCCAGCCCTTCGGGCTGCATGCCGGCCAAGCGAGACATTGAACGGGGGGGTGCCAGAATGAAATACCATCCGCTACAAAGATTCCACCAACCTCGGAGAGTTTCGCATGGCCCGCCAATTGATCAGTTCCGGTTCAAAGTTCGAAGCCGAGATCGGCTATTCCCGTGCCGTCGTGCAAGGCGATTGGGTGTTCATGTCCGGCACCACCGGCTTCGACTACGCCACGATGACGATCTCGGACGATGTCGTCGAACAGGCCGAGCAGTGCTTGAAGAACATCGGCGCCGCATTGGAGCAGGCCGGGGCCAGTTTCGAGGATGTCGTGCGGGTGCATTACATTTTCCCGAGGGCGGGCGATTTCGAGAAGTGCTTCGGAGTGTTGAAGAAATACTTCGCCGAGGTTCGCCCCGCCATCATGATGTATGCGGCCGAACTCTCCGACCCCCGCATGAAGATCGAAATCGAAGTGACCGCCTGCAAATCCAAATGACTCCGGAATCGCCGCTGCCCGAGGGTTGGTCGCCGCGCACCCTCGCGGCGATCCGCCGCAAAGTGCTCGCATGGTTCGATGAACACCAACGGGATCTCCCGTGGCGGAAGTCCCGGGATCCATACGCGATTTGGGTGTCCGAAGTGATGCTCCAGCAAACCACGGTCGCGGCCGTGGTTCCAAAGTTCGAGCAATTCCTCGCGGCGTTCCCCACGGTTCAACACTTGGCGGCGGCGGACGAACAAACCGTGCTGCACCATTGGCAGGGCTTGGGCTACTACCGCCGCGCTCGACATTTACACGCCGCCGCGAAAGTTCTCGTTCGAGATTTCGCGGGGAAACTTCCGGATGATCCGAAAATCTGGGCCGAGCTTCCGGGCGTGGGCCGCTACATCTTGGGGGCGGTACTCTCGCAGGCGTTCGACTTTCGCTGGCCCATTGTGGAAGCGAACACGCTGCGCGTGTTCAGCCGGTTGTGTGGCTCGGAACTCGATCCGCGTTCCGGCGAAGGCAACAAATGGATCTGGGCCGCGGCGGAAGCGTTGCTGCCAAGTAAACACGTGGGCGAGTTCAATCAAGCCATGATGGAGTTGGGAGCACTCGTGTGTACTCCCGATTCTCCCGCCTGCGGCGAATGCCCGCTGAACAAAGAATGCATGGCGTTTCGAAGCGGCTTGCAGGATTCGATTCCGCCGAAGGTCAAACGTGTTCCTTCTCAGCAACTCCGCGAAGTCTCGCTGATCGTCTGGAGTGAGGGGAAGGTGCTGGTGTGTCAGCGGCCCGCGACCGCGGGGCGTTGGCCTTTGATGTGGGAAGTTCCCACGGCGAGTGTCGCCGATGACGAGGAGTTGGCCTCTGCCGCAGAACGGATCGCGGAAAAGTTCGGGATCGCAACTGATGTCGGCTCGCCGCAGCTTTCGATCCGCTACACCGTCACTCGCTTCACCGTAACTTTAACGGTGTTTGAATTGAATTCACCCGATCCGGTTCCCGCATCCTCGGAATACGCAGTTGAGAAATTGTGCCATCCCGGCGAACTCGCCGGGTATCCAGCCAGTACCCCGCAAAGGAAGTTGTTCCGCCGGATCGTGGAGGGGCGTAAGGAACTTCGGCTGTTTTGATAGTAGGGGTGGGCAGTGCCCACTTTTGAAGAGGTGGGCACTGCCCACCCTACGACCTGTTACGAATCAGTTCGGCTTGCGATCGTGGAGTTGTTCGTAATTGCGAATCTTTTCCAGTCGCCGATCGTGCCGACCGCCCTCGAACGGGGTTTCGATCCACGCTTTCACCATTCGCCCGATGGTTTCCTCGCTGAGCAAATCGGCGGAAAGGCAGAGCACATTCGCATCGTTGTGAGATCGGCTCATCTCGGCATCGACCACATCCCGGCAGTTCACCGCGCGTACGCCGCAGACTTTATTCGCCGCGATGCACATCCCGTGGCCTGTGGCGCAGATCAAAATGCCACGTTCGATGGTACCGTTACCCACCGCTTCGGCGACTTGCAACGCGTAGTCCGGGTAATCCGTGCCCGTAGTGCCGTTGCTACCAACGTCGAGAACATCGTTGCCGAGTTCGCGCAGTAATGTGGCCAAGCGTTCCTTGACGGAAGTTCCCCGGTGATCGTTGCCAACGGCGATTTTCATGCTCGCGTTCATCCTGTTCGATTGGACAGTACCGATGGGAATGGAATCCCACAGAGTTCCCGTTTCACCATTAGTTTAGGAAAACGGGAGCGGCCAGCAACTCCGAGGGGCTGTCAGAATTCCATGGGTGCGGACTTCGCCAACAGCCGATCCGCCACCATCGTTTCTCGGGTCGCTTCAATAATATCGCTCAACTTCACCAATTGTAGAATCACGGTGAGGAATACGATCGCGTTGATGGCGAAGTAACACACGAAGATCACCCACCAGATGAAATCGTCCTTTTGCGGTTGGGCACCTTTGAGGAAAAGTATCAGGGCGACGCGGAACAGCATCGTCAGCAGCATGATCCAGAAATAAACGGAAACGACTTTGAACGCTTTGAATCCCGTTTCGGGGGCCTTCCCCAACTCCGCGTAATGCTGAACCAACAACCCGAGCACCACCATGCGGGTGAACTCTAACACCCCGGCGATGAAACCGATCCACGGTGCCCCCGCACCGCCGGCCAGTAACGCGGGGGTATCGGTGAGGGAGTAAAAATTCGTGCTCAGGCCGAGTACGCCGTAGGCGCCGATGATGCCGGGATCGACGAAGCCCGTCACCCCGATGGCTTCCGGCCCGGCCCGAATCAGCGCGAGCATGGTGTTCAAGGCGGTGGTGAGGAACTGGCCGAAGACGGCGAGCGCGTGCAATACGGTGACTGCGAGGCCGATCCAGCCGTAATGCCTCGCGGCGGGCGGCCCCACGATGGCGAAGCCGAACCCCGCACCGATGCAACACAACATCGCTACACTGCCCGCGAAGGCCAGCGATCCGATGTAAATGGACAAGTACGGGGCCATCACCATCACGCCGGTGATCACGACGCTGAGCAAGAACATCAGCGCGTACAACCGAACGCCCCAATAAAGCGAACTCAACGATTTCCGCCCGAGGCGGCTGTACTCTTTGAATTCGATGCGTTCTTGCCGTTCGTCTTCCTTTTCTTCTTCGAGTTGATCCATCGCCTCGCGGAGTTGTTTTTTCTTTTCGAGCTTGGCACGACCGGCTTCCCGTTCCGCCTCGGCGACCTCGTCCACAACTTCGATCTTCGGCTTATTGGGCTTGGCAACAACCGGTGCGGGTTTCGCTACCGGTTTGGCCACGGGCTTCGGCGCAGCCGGGGGTTCGGCCCGCAAGATCGTTTTGCATTGGGGGCATCGCACCGCTTCCGCCCCCGGCGGCACCCGCAGCACCACATCGCACTTCGCACACGTGATCGAATCCAAGAATCACCTCCCGAGCGGATACTCCCGTCGCCCACCATGATATTTATGCTGTCGCCTTTCGGTGTTGCCAATGCGAAACGCGCGCCAACTTTGCGGATTGCATACAATTCGGCCCCCGCACACAAACCGGGGGATTTTGGGCGTTCCGTAGCCGGAATCTCCGAATCGGCCGACCGTTCCGAATGCGTCGTGATCTAAGTTTACGAACCGGAATGAACGCGGCCCGCTTCCGGATTTCCCTCGGGCCGATCACGTCGAACCCACAAATTCGCCATGGAACAACTTTCCCCACAATTGATGAACCGGCTGGTATTCGCCGTCATCATGCACGGATTGAACGAAGCCCAATCGGCCATGGCTTTGAACGTACTGACCGATGCCCTGCGGCACCCGAACACGCAGATACGCGAATTGGCTATCGTGGCACTGGCCGATCTCCCCGTGCATGTTAGTAAACGGGTTCCTCCGCTCGCGTTTGCCATGCGGGACGAATCCAGCAAAGTACGACGCCGAGCGGCGCGGGCCCTCGGCGATCAAGCGGTAGCAGCTCTCCCCGCTCTGCCGCAATTGATTATCGGTTTGAAAGATACCGATGCGAGCGTTCGCCGGGATTGCGCCGGCGCCGTCGGCCGCATCGGGCCTGCCGGGCACCCCGCCACCCACAGCTTGGTACCGCTGCTCACGGAACCGGAATATCGCACCCGCGCCATCGCCGCCGTGGCCATCAAACGGTTCGGCCGCGCGGCCATCCCCGGATTATTGGATGGCGTCTGTTCGCCCGACCCGGAACGCCGGGGCAAGTGTGCCATGCTCTTGGCGAAAATCGCCCCGGACGATGAAGCCGTAGCGGAAATCCTCGGGGAAGTGCTCACCGATGAGGTTGCGGAAATCCAAGCCAAAGCGGATCGCGCGTTGCAGATGATCCGCACGCCTCCCCCGGTAGACATGAGCGAATTGAAGCGTTTCTAACGATCCTACGCGGGAATGACGGAGATTAGTTTAATCGGCGTGATCAATTGTGATTGCGATTCATTGAAGGATCACAGTGCGTACCGGACTATGCCCGGATGGCTCCGCCGTTCACGCGGATTGTTTGGCCAGTGATGAATTGGGAACCCGGCGACGCGAGCCAAATTGCCGCGGCGGCAACGTCCTCCGGTAGGCCCCATACCCGCAGTGGCGTCTCGCCCCTAACGCGATCCTGCCAAATCTTCGATGCCGTTTCACCCCACGCCGTGCGGATCCAACCGGGCGCAATGCAGTTTACGCGAACTTCCGGAGCCAATGCCACCGCGAGGCTGCGGGTGAAGCATGTCACCGCCCCTTTAATCGCGGCGAAGAGTTGCCCGCTGTCCCCTTCCATGCCGATCTCGGCTTGGTCCCAACCGATGGTAATAATCACGCCGCGGCCTCTGGCTTTCATCCGCTCGCCGATGTTCCGGCACAACCGGATCGTGGATTTCAAATCGACCGCGATCAACTCTTCGAGCTTCTGGTCGAAACTCATCTTCCCGGCATCGCCAGTAAGTGTGTCCGCCCCGGCGTTGCACACCAGCACATCCAAGCCATCGCCCCACGCCGCGGAAGCGAGCCGATCCACTTCCGAAGGAATCTTCAAATCGGCGAGGTGCGCCTCGGCCCGCGATTGGTGCTTCAACAATTCCCGAACCAACACCTCCGCCGATTCCTTCTTTCGCCCGTGTACGAGAATGTTGGCCCCCGCCATAGCGAACGATTCCGCCATCGCTTTGCCTATACCCGAAGTGCTACCCGTAATCAGCACCCGCTGACCGAGTAGTTCCCTGTGGCTTTGGCTCGAATGCGCGGCGAAGAGGGTAACGCCTTCCCGGGAAATCGCGGCCAATAGCTCGGCAACGCTGCGATCGAACCCGGGGTGAATAGCATCGTCGGCGATTTCCGCGAGCGGAACCAGCACGAAGGCACGCTCGTGCATCCGCGGATGCGGGAGCGTCAAATCCGGGTCGTCGCTCACCAAGGATTCGTAAAAGAGCAGATCGATGTCGACCGTTCGCGGTGCGTTCGGTAACGTACGACGCCGGCCGAGATCGTGTTCAATCGTCAGCAGCAATCGTAAAAATGGGAGTGGAGAGAGATCGGTTTCCAGAACCGCCGCAGCGTTCAGAAACTTCGGTTGGCCGAGGTATCCCTCGCCTTGCGGAACGGCTTCATAATACGACGAGACTAACCGAACGCGGATGCCGGGTTCCGCACGCAAACGCTTCACCGCCGCATCGAGATTGGCCCGGCGGTCGCCAAGATTGCTACCGAGGGCAATGTGAACCGTTGCCATTTCGCGCCCCGATCCGAGATTGAAACGCAGGACGTTGAAATCCTACGTTCGCGGAGAGGCTTTGGCCGTGAAGTTTACTTCTTCTTCTTGGGATCGACCGCTTCTTCGCCTTCTTCCTTCTTCACCTTCTTCTTGAGAACGACCTTTTGAACGCGAGTTTTCGCCAACCCGAACGGGCTGATGCTGTCGTTCCACTTGCCGTCTTCTTTCATTTTCATCACCCGTTCGACGCGGGTGAGTACGCAGCGGTTGCGATTGCCGCCGGTTTTACGCTTCAAGCTTTTATCGATGCTCATGATCGCCAACAATTCTAGTGTGACGGGGCCGGATGCTGTGGGCGTAATCGGTTCCCACAGAGACGTTCTACTATACTATTTCCGAATCCCGGATCGGCAATCCGCGATCGCTCCCCCGCACCCCGGCATCCGCCATGCAGATCACCCTCGATTACGGCAAAACCGGGCTTCCCGTTCAAATTCCCGAAGATCGCTTGCTCGTTCCCCCGCTGAAAATCCGGGATGCCGAACCCTTGGCCCACCCGGATGCGGCTTTGAAGGAAGCCTTGAACTCCCCCATAGGTACGCCTTCCCTCGCCCAGTTGGCACGCGGGAAAAAATCGGCCTGCATTCTCGTGTGCGACATCACCCGACCCGTGCCCAATGCGTTTCTTTTGCCACCGATATTGAAAATCCTCGAAGCGGCCGGCATCCCCCGTGAAGGGCTCACGATCCTCGTCGCCACCGGATTGCACCGGCCGAACGAAGGCGACGAATTGATCGAACTTCTCGGCGCGTTCGTCGCCCAGAATTACCACTGCGAAAACCACAACGGCAAAGCGCTCGAAGAACACGATTACCTCGGCACCACCGAAGCCGGGGTGCCCGTGTGGATCGATTACCGCTACGCGCGCGCCGAACTGAAAATCGCCACGGGCTTGATCGAACCGCACCTCATGGCCGGTTACAGCGGCGGCCGCAAGTTGATCTGCCCCGGCATCGCCGCGCTCGAAACCGTGAAAGTTTGGCACGGGCCGCAGTTCCTCGAACATCCGTTGGCGGATGCCGGGAGCGTGGAAGGTAACCCCGTTCACGCCGAGAATACCAAGATCGCGCTCATGGCCGGTTGCGATTTCATCGTGAACGTCTGCATCGATGGTGGGCGGCGGATCACTTGGCTCGGGGCCGGGCATATGGTGGAAGCCTGGCAGCGAGGTGTCAATTTCTGCCGGGAGCATGTTATGGCGACAGTGCCGGAAGCGGTCGATGTTGTGGTGACGAGTGCGGCGGGTTACCCTCTGGATACGACGTGGTACCAATGCGTGAAAGGCCTGACCGGGGCGTTGCCCATTGTTAAGAAGGGGGGCACGATCATCCTCGCCGGGAGCATGTCCCAAGGGTTGGGCAGCCCGGAGTTCGTCGAACACATGGCCGAGTATTTGTCGAACGGCCGCTACCGCGATCTCTCCACGCCCCCCGCCCGCAAGCCGAACCAATCGAAACACTCGCATTGGAGTGAGATGGACGAATGGCAGCTCGTCATGTTTCAAAAGGTCGTTGGGCATTGCAAAGTGAAGGTCGTGACGGACGGGCTTTCCCCCGCAGTGCTGCGGAGTTGCAACGTCGAACCCGCCGCGAGTGTCGAGGAAGCGATCCGCGAAAGCTTGTTGGAATACGGGCCGAACGCCACGCTCGCCGTGATTCCGAAGGGGCCGTACGTTCTGCCGTGCGTAGAACCCGGCAGCGGGTGAAACTGTGTGCGAAATCCTTCGGTACCATACGATACAAAAATGAACCTATCCTACGACCCGACCCACCCCGGCATCGACGACCTGCGCAACGGCGCGATGCGGCGAATCCCCCGATTCGCCTTCGAATACCTCGATGGTGGTTGCAACGAAGATGTGAACCTTCACAAGAACACGGCGGAACTCCGCGAGGTGGAGTTGAAGCCCCGTTACCTCACGCCGCATACCGCTTCGAGCACCAAGGCCACGCTCTTCGGCCACGAATACGACGCCCCCTTCGGCATCTCCCCCATCGGTTTGCAAGGGCTCATGTGGCCCGGCGCACCGGAAATCCTCGCCCGCGCCGCCGCGGAACACAACGTACCCTTCATTCTCAGCACCGTCACCACGGCCAGCATCGAAACGATCGGCGAGATCACCGGGGGCAAATTCTGGTTCCAACTTTACCACCCCGCCGACAACGCGTTGCGGGACGATCTTTTCGACCGCCTCGACGCCGCCGGTTGCAAAACGCTCGTGCTCCTGTGCGACGTTCCCACCTTCGGCTACCGCCCCCGCGACATCCGCAACGGCTTGGCCATGCCGCCGCGCATGACATTGAAGAACATCCTGCAAATCCTCGGCAAACCGGAATGGGCTTTGCGAACGCTGTTGCACGGGCAACCGAACTTCGCCACGATGGTGAAGTACATGCCCAAAGGTTTGAACATGAAGAAACTCGGGGCCTACATGAACACGACGTTCTCTGGCCGCTTGAATGAAGAAAAGATCAAACCGATCCGCGACCGTTGGAAAGGCAACCTCGTTCTGAAGGGCGTGGCCACCGAAGAAGACACCGAAACCGCGATGAAACTCGGCCTCGATGGCATCATCGTCTCGAACCACGGCGGCCGTCAGATCGACGCCGGGGAATCGACGATCCGCGCGCTCGGCCCCATCGCCAAGAAGTACCGCAGCAAGTTGAAAATCATGATCGATAGCGGCCTGCGTTCCGGGCCGGACATCGCCCGGGCGCTCGCCAGCGGTGCCGATTTCACCTTCCTCGGCCGCACCTTCATGTATTCCGTCGCGGCACTCGGGGCCAAAGGGGGCCAACACGCCATTGCCATGTTAAAGGTTCAACTCAAACAGGTGATGGAACAAGTTTGCTGCGAGAACGTGGCCGACTTCGAGAAGCATCTGATTGCGAAAGCGGATTAACCTTCAGGATTATCGAGGATCGCTTGCAATCGCAGGCCCAATTCGCCGGGGAATCGCGCGGGCCACGTTGAATCGATCAATTCCACGTCAGCCAAATCGCGGAGATTCATCCCGTTCACGGGGCGATTTCCATCGAGTTCCCGCCGCACCAAATCGGGCAGATCGAGATGTTTGAAGCGTCCATCCGGCGAAACGACAGCGTTGCTAATGGAATCATCGGTGGTAACTGAGACACGAACTGCGGTGCGAATCTTGTCGTCGGGCGAATCGAGAAAGCGGCCCTCACGCTCGAAAAACCCGGCCGAAGCCATGGCTTCCTTCACAGATGGAAAGTCCTTGCGATGCACGAGGATATCCACATCCTTGTTAAATCGTACAGCACCTTCATCGACGCGACTCACCCATGCAGCGACGGCATTGCCGCCGATCAACGCGTACGGAATATTCGCGGCTTCGAGCAACGCCGCCGTCCGCAATAATCGTTCGCGCACTTTTCCCACTGCACGCACCATGCGATCGAGGCTGGCCGGCGGGAGTGAATTAGGGTCGAGCATTGCGAATATATTTGTTTACGCTATGTTGAGCGTGCGGACGGGCACGTTTTGAAATCCGAGATATGCAGCCATGCGGATATTGTATTTGGACGATTCGGGGAAAGTTGATGTCTCACACGATTCAACCATTGCTGTTATCGCCGGATTTTCGATTGCAGTCACGGAATGGCATCGCTTTCAACGACAAGTTGTAGGAGCCAAAGCTAAAATCCGACCCGAGCGAGGCAACCCCAACTCTTGGGAAATCAAGAACGGCGACTTTCTCAAAACAAACCCTTGGTTGAGGGCCAAAAACCGGAAGTTGTGTTTCGAACTCGTCGAAATATTGAAACGTACACATTGTCGCGTGTATGCCGCATCTGTTGAGAAGTCGAAAATCCAAGGGGACGCTTCTGCCGAACGGTTTACCACATTGATGATTCAAAGGCTGGTCAAGGTATTCCACGACGAGTTGACAGACTCCGGCCAGTTCGGAGTCGTAGTTTGCGACTGGACCACACATGGCCTTGACCAGCACATTTCCAATTGCATCATATCCATGACCATCGCCAAGCAATTACAACGCATCGTGGGCGGTGTTACCTATGGTTCTTCTCATTCCCTTGTGAATCTCCAAACCGCGGACATCATTGCCTCGGCGTTCCGGCGAGAAGAGGAAGGTCAAATACACCTAACAGACTTCGTGAACGAATTGAAAAAATTAGATTATCAAACACAACATACGACCGATTCTCACGGCTTTTCGATGAAGTTAAGTAGTGTCAGTAAAGTGTTTTAGAAATGAGTGCGAGGTGCCAAAAGGCACCTCGCGGAGTTGTGCTGCGAATCGTTTGCATTCGGGGAAACCCCTACTAAACGAATCATTGAGCACATTAAAAGTATATCGCCGCTTTCGTCTTCGTCAAGTAATAACTACAGAAACACTTAGCATTCCGGACAACGCCGCAATGTTAATGCTCATCACGACTTAGCTTAACACCAGCGGGCCAGCACCGCAGAAATCGGGGTTGCCGAACTTCTTGATGTTGTGGCCGAAGCCGTGGGCGATGCTCATCAGCAGGCGATTGTGGTTCACACCCCCCTTGGGGAACTTCACCGAACGGCCCATCTTGATGCCGTCGAGCCCGCCGCCGAGGAGTACGAACGGGATGTTATCCAACGTGTGCGAGTTCCCCTTGCCGAGTTCGTTCGTCCATACGATGGTGGTGTTGTCGAGCATGCTCCCCTTTCCGCCCGGTTCCGGCGTAGCGGCGAGCTTCTTCGCCATGTAGGCGACTTGCTCGGCGTACCACTTGTTGATCTTCGTCAGCTTCTCCACCGCTTCTTTGTTCGTGTCCGGCTCGTGGGAAATCTCGTGGTGCCCTTGGTCGATGCCAAGCCATTTCATCTTAGCGCCGCCCACCGAATTCGTGATTTGGAACGTGGCGATCCGGGCGAAATCGGCGGCGAACGCTCCGATCATCAGGTCGATGTTCATCTTGGT
>JBBQWA010000013.1:0-26762 GCA_038211045.1 Gemmatales bacterium | reverse complement strand
GAATGTCAGTGGCGATGTCGTCGTGCGTTTCACCCCCGTGCCGGAGCCAACCTCGGTAATCACCATCGGCGCGATCGCCCTCGGGGGTGCCGGCATCCGCCGACGAAAAACTCGAACGCAACGCATCGGGAACAGAGCTTGAAACTCGGCGAAAGCCGTCCGGTCGTGCTAAGATAACTACGGTACACGACGCCTTGGAGAACTTCCCGTGGAAACCGCAACCGAAACGCACGCCGGGCACGATCACGCTTCCGAAGCCCGCGATTACTACATCGAGCAGTTGCTCAGCGTGTTCATCAGTGCCGCCTTCGGCGTGACGGGCGTGCTGATGTACCAGTTCGATATGTTGAAGTTCATCCTCGCCGAGCCGTTCCGAATGCCGGTACTCATCGGCGGCTTCGGCTTGATCGGGTTGGCCCTCTTTCGAGGTGTGGCACTTTGGTTCGCCGTGGGCGGCGATCACTTCCACGATCACCACGCCGGGCACAACCACGCCCCCGGCGAAGAGTGCGATCACCCGCAGGAAGAAGAGCACGAAGAACACGCTCACGGCGGTGCCTATTGGCGAATCGTGGTGCTCATGTTCCCGGTACTCCTATTCGTGATGGGTGTACCCAACGGGACGTTCAGCGAAGATTGGATCAACAAGCGACTCGGCGCGGAAGAATCCCTCGGTGCCTTCGGCGATGTTGCCGAGAAGGGCGGGGAGAACGTGTATGATTTCCCCGGTTTGAGCATGGCCGCCAACTCTGCGGAGAAGCGAGAAGCCCTCACGGGCACCAAGGCGACCATCAAAGGCCAACTCCGCCGCATCCCCGGCAGCAGCAATGAATTCGGCCTCTTCTTTCTGAAGATCACTTGCTGTGCGACAGACATGGTGCCGCTGCGGGCGAGGGTCGTGGTGAGTTCGGCCAGTTTGGCCGATGCCATCGCCAGTAAGTTCAAGGATCACTCTTGGGTCGAAGTGACGGGTACGTTGCAGTTCGTGAAAGATACCACGGGCCAATACGTGACGGTGCTCCGGGTGAAAGATAACGGCGGCATCACCGCGACCGCCCCGCAATACTGATCCGCCGGCGGGGGACGTACCGCCAAGCGAGTGCCGCCAGCAAGATCCCGCCGCCGAGCCACGTCCATATCGTCGGTGTATCCCGCACCGGATCGATCAAGTACGCCCAGATCGGATTCAACACCGGTTCGAGGAGCGTGATGATCCCGGCTTCCTGCGCCGAAACGTACTTCAACCCGCGCGCGAAGAGCCAGTACGGTAACGCCATTTGGATCGTACCGTAGAGGAAGAGCGCGATGAACTGTACGGGCGTCGGTTCGATCCACGTTTGAATGCAAGAAACGTAGATGCCGAGGAACAGTGCGGAACCGAAGAGGTTCAGCACCATCAACCACGCGGGGTTCTCGCCTTTCAATGCGCCCAAGAAGAGCACGACCCCGGCGTACGTGAAGCCACTGGCGAGGCCCATGAGCAACAGGGGGATGTCGTTCGCTTGTTCTGCCGCGGAACGATTCCACGGCCAATTGCCGAGTACGAGTACACCCGCTCCCAGCATCGCCAAGAGTGTCGCCGAGAGGTTCCCCCTTTCCGCCGCGTGGCCGAGGAACAGCACGCCGATGATGTAGACCCAGATGGGTGCCGTGTTCTGAAGCAGGATCGCATTCGCGGCGTTCCCATGCCCCAGCGCCGTGATGTACACCCCGCACATGACTGCGAAGCAAACCACCATGGCGAACATGATGGGGCGGATTCGCACGGATGCGGGGCGAATCCACGGCAATAGCGCACACGCGGCGAAGAGCCCACGCCAGAAGGCGATTTGAATCGGCGGCAGCTCCGGCGATTCCAAGCCCAAACCGGTCGGCACCGTGAACAAGCGCATGAACAAGCTACCGCTACTCCACAGTAACGCCGCGAGCACGAGCGTCAGCCGTGCCGAGGTTCGGCCTCCATCCGGGGTGCCGGCTTCACTCATGGGTTATGGATACCAGCGGGATCGGAGCGTTCGGAGTTCGGCCCAAAGTGCGGTCGTGGAGTTGCTCTCCGGATCGAAGAGCACCGCGGTTCCGCCGAGTGGATTCCGGGACCAGCATTGCCAGGTGATCGCTTCGACGTAGTTGCAACTGAGCGCGGTGCGCAACGCGGTCAAGTCCATCCCGTGCGATCCGGCAGCGGTGTTCCTTCCCAGTTCGATTTCCAACTTGGTTACGATCGAGGCGAAGTTATCCATCAGCGGGAGCATATCCAAGGCATCGTGCGGGTGGCCGGTGCCGAAGTCGAGTGCGACCGCCGCGACTTCGTGCCCGCTGCGTAAAAGGGTATCGGCGAACACGAGCGGGGAGTAATTGTTGTGCTCTTGGCAGAGGTAATCGCCGAAAGGTTCGTGCAGTGCGTAACTCCAACGGATGTTGGAATCGATTTGGGCGGCGGATTCCAAAAGTCGGGCCGCGAGCCGCAATCGGTCGTCTTCGATCAAATCGAATTCTTCCCGCGAGTTCATTTCCGCGAAGAGTTGGAACGAAGAAACGGATCGGCGGTACCGCGTGACGATGGTGCCGATGAAGTCGTCCATGAACGCGGCGAGCAATGGCAAATCGTGTTGACCGCGTAGCCAAGCGGGGAGGCATCGCGCGTGGAAATCGATGATCGGGCCGAGGGTGATCGCGAGCCGTTGCGATACCGCCCATTCCACGAGTCGATCCAACGCCGACCAATCGAACTGGGCTTCCACCGGTTCGATGGAGCGCCAATTGGGAACGATCTTCACCGCGTTGAACAGTTCGCAAAACGCGACGGATTCTTCCGGGGCGAGGGGTTCCTTCAACGCGCAGCCGAACTTCGTGGAAATACCGGGCGGGGTCTCCAACCGGATTTGCAATCGCTGTTCTGCGAGGAAATTCATCGCGGCATCCGAGGCCGCGAGCGCTTCGCCGATCGTTGCGATGCAACCCAGTTCTTGCTCCGGGCCCGACGCGGAGATTGCGTTCCCGAACTCGCGCGTGCATTTCCGTATTTGCTCTCCGAGTTCGGCCGGAAAAGTAACCCCTGCGGAGCCGACCGCTTGGGCGAGGTTCCGCAATCGGTTCAATACGCCGCGGGCGAGTTCGATTGGAACTTGGTACGGCTCGGCGTTCGGTCGCAAGGTGGAAGTGGTGATCGTTCGCTTCCCGAACTTATCGGGAACCAATAAGGAGAGCATCGCGCTCTCTTTGGTTTTTCGCTCGAGTTGGAAGAAATCTTCGTTCGTGGTGCGTTCGGTGGGAACCGGCCAGTGGTCGTAGCCGTTGGTCAGCCACGCGCCGGCCAATGCCTCCGCCCAGCCGGCGGGCAATTCACTGGGATTCCGAAAGGCGAACGTGCCCATGATTCACTCGGCGACCGACGATCGAATGGGTAATTGTATCCGAGATTCAACCGCCGTTGGCCATATCGCTATCCGCGTAAGCCACGATGGCGATGCGGGCGCGGTTCGCGGTGGCGATCGTTTCCGCTTCGTCGAGTACGATGGTTCTTCCCGCTTCGATGGCGAGAACCGATGCCCCGGCGTTACGCATCGTCTCGATGGTTTTCGGCCCGATGGTGGGAACGTCGAATCGCATGTCTTGTTGCGGCTTGGCCACTTTCACCACGGCGAATCCGTTCTTGCGACACAACTCCCCGGCGCGTTCGATGCAGCGATCCGTGCCTTCGATGGCTTCCACCGCGATGCACGCCTTCTCGCGGATCATCACACTCTGGCCGATATCCAAGCGACCCATTTCCTTGGCCAAGGCCCAGCCGAAACGGATGTCGGCCAATTCCTTTTCGGTCGGGCCGCGCCGCGTGAGAACTCCGGGAACCACGAGCAACTCCGGGCAGATTTCCAAGGCGGAAAGGCAATCGAACCCTTCGCGCCGGAAGGCGTCGATCAACGAAAGCAACAGCGAATCGTCTTTGTTATCCCGGCGGCGGTGGGAAAGCCAGAGCTTCGCGGCCCGCCAATCGGGGAGGAAGCGCAACCACTTCCACGGTTGAAAGAGGATGTGTTTGTGGTACTTCCCCGCCATCGTCCACTGTTTCACGCCGTAGCGGCGGAACAACCGGAGTGCGAACCCGAGCGAAAGCCGCTTCAAGTAACGGAACTCCGTACAAATGTCTTTCAATGCGGGATCGGCCATATCGGCGATGCCGATGCAGATCACCGGGATGCCCAGTTGCCGGGCTTTCTCGGCGAACACGATCGGAAACCGCCCCGCCCCGGCGATCAATCCCACGGGCGCGGCGGTCATTCGCTCTCCCCGATGCCGAGGTGCTTCTTGATCTTTTTCACATCCTTGCGGAGTTCGGGGATCTTGCCCCAGTTGGCCACGCAACGCAAGTATTCGTTACCGGGCATCGCGGGAGAACCGAGGAGGCGGGATTTCGCGGGTACGTCTTGGATGATGCCGCATTGGGCACCGACGATCGATTGTTCGCCGATGTGCAGTCCGTTCGCCACGCCGACTTGCCCGGCGAGGATGACGTAATCCCCCGTGGACGACGACCCGGCGATCCCGGCCTGGCTGACGAGGATGTTGTGCTTCCCGATTTGGCAGTTGTGCGAGATCATCACGAGGTTATCGATCTTGGTGCCGTCGCCGATGCGGGTGGGGCCGAAGGTGCCGCGATCGACGGTGGAACAGGCCCCGATTTCCACATCGTTGCCGAGTTCGACGCTGCCGAGTTGGGGTATCTTTTCGTGGGTGCCATTCACTTGGCGGTAGCCGAAGCCGTCGGCTCCGATCACGGCGTTCGCGTGGATGATGGTGCGATGGCCGAGGGTGCAATCATCGTACAACACGGCTCGCGGGTGGAGCGTCACATCGTCGCCGAGGGTGCAGAAGCGGCCGATGGTCGCCCCGGCGCATAGCGTCGCATTCGCCCCGATCTCGGTTCCCTCACCGACAACGACGAACGGCCCGACGAGCGCATTCGCCCCGATGGTAGCCGAAGGATGGATTGACGCCGAGGGATCGATTTGCCGGGCTTGTTCCCGGTTGCCGCGGAACTTGAGAACGATTTGGAGAAACGAACCGAGCGGGTCTTTCACTCGAATAACGGTTCGAGCGTGGTCGGGGATCTTCTCGCCGACCACGGCGGCGGCAGCACCCGATTCGGCCCACGCTTTAACGTTCTTTTCGGAATCGACGAAGGTGATGTCGTTCGCTCCGGCTTCGCCCAAAGACTTCGCGCTTCGGATCGCCAAGTTCGGGTCGCCGACGATTTCGCCGCCGATCCACTCGGCGATTTGTTGGATGCTCCAAGGCACGTGCGATCCTCGCTGAAGGGCATTTCCTACTGCGAGGTTAAGCGAACCGGGGTGGTGCGGCAAGAGCAAGCCATTTACCCCGCTGCTTTCGCTACAGCGTCGGCGCAAGCACGCCAGCTTTGGAGGAGTGCCGCATCGGCGTTGCCCCACGCCACACAAAGGATTTGATCCGCTTCACGGCGGAGAGAAACCATGCCGCCATTCAAGCCGAGCCGCAGCTCCCGCCAGCCCGGTTCGGGGATCTCCTCCGGGAACGCAGGGAGGCCATCGATCATGCGAACGATGGCGTGTTCTCCGAGTGCCGTTAAACAATCGCAGATTTCTGCCCATTCTGGTTCACGGTGAATCTGCACCGCGATTTGCTGTCCCATGGCAATTACTTTTCCGTTCCGGCTTTGCCTTTGAGGATTTCTTCCAAACGCTTCTTTTGTTCGGGAGTGAGAACTTCCAAGCGTTCCTTGAAGATTTGCGCTTTGAGTTCCGCGATCTTCGCTTCGAGTTTATCGATTTCTTCGCCGTGTTTGGTTTGAATCTTGTAAACGTCTTGGACTTGTTTGTCCGTCAGGCCGAGTTGTTTCCAGTTCATCGGCAGATAGCCTTTGGCCTTGGGTTCCGCCTTCGCGTCTTTCTGCTTGGCAGGTGCTCCGGGATTCGGGGCTTGGCCGACGAGGATCGTGCCGCCGAACATCGCGCTGGCCATGAGCGCACTTCAAATCATTTTACGCATGGGTCGGTACTCCGGGATGGAAACGGGTTTTGGAAGCGGGCAATCGTAAGCCGCACACTATAAATAATGGCTGCACGTTCGTGAGTCCAGCACTTGTTCCAGAATTCCCGCGGTGTGTGACTGGCTAAATCGTATAGCTCGACGTGCGGAGGGCCCCGGCGGGGCCGCAATCAATCCGAATTTCCGCCGTGTGGCGCATTCATCGAAGCCAAAAAATTCACCGGACAATTCCCATGCTCCTACCCCTGTTCGCCGTACACATTTCCGATGGCATCCTCGATCCCGCGTGGTTGTGGGCCGGGTTCGCGTTCATGGCGATTGCCGTGCTCGTGGCCATGGTGAGAATCCCGCAAGAAATGATCCCCAAACTCGGCGTACTCACGGCGGTATTCTTCGTGGCCTCGCAGATCCACTTGCCTTTGGGGCCGATGAGCGTTCACCTCATTTTGAACGGGCTACTCGGAATCCTATTGGGGGGACGCTGCGTGTTGGCGATTGCAGTAGGCTTGGCTTTGCAGGCGTTTTTGGTGGGCCACGGCGGTTACACCAGCCTCGGCGTGAACTTCGCGGTCATGGCGATCCCCGCGCTCGCGTGCGGTTGGATATTCCAAAAATTGCCGATGCGTTTCCGGATGGTGCCCGGGTTCTTCCTCGGTGCGTTCACCGCCGTGTTCACCGTGCTGTTAAATACCCTGGTGCTATCGTTCGGCGCCAAAGGCGATTGGGCCGTGATCGCGCGAACGAGCGTGGTGTTGCACATTCCCATCATCGTGCTGGAAGGCGTGATCGCGGCGAGTACCCTCCGGGTATTGGTGAAGGCTCGGCCCGATTGGCTCGGCCTACCCGATCAAGCGGTTTCGGGGAACACCTCGGAAAACGGCACTTCCCACTGACCCAAGCCGATGCTCACGAGCACCGTTTCTTTCTTCGTATCGACGCGGATAACTTTGCCGGATTTATCGAAGCGTTCCACCCACACCATCATGTTGGGAACCAAGGCCCGGCGTTGAAGGCGCAACTCTTCGGTCTGCCGCGCGTCCCGTTCGAGTTCGGCAGTCTTCAGGCGGTACTCTTCCTTCTCACGATTCGCCGCGTGTTGGGCGGCCATTGCCACTTCGCGGGCCTTCTCCGCTTCCTCGCGCAACTGTTGGAGCTTCGCCATCTCCGGCAGGTGCCCGCCGGTCGTGGCCAAGTATTCCTCGGCTTTCGCCAACACGCTCTCCGGCAGTTTCAAACGACGTGCGATCCGCACCGCGTTACTCATCCCGAACTGACCGATCTGGAGTTTGTACGTCGGTCGCAGTGTCTCGATGTCGAATTCCACCGCCCCGTTCTCGGCCCGACCGTTGTTCCAAGCGTACGTTTTCAAGTCGCCCAAGTGCGTCGTCACGATTGCCAAGGTTCCAGCAGCATCCAAGTGATCGAGGATCGCGCGGCCCAACGCAGCCCCTTCCGTGGGATCGGTTCCCGCGCCGAGTTCATCCAGCAACACGAGGCTTTTGGAATTCGCTACGCCAAAGATCCCGGCCATGCGCGTGATGTGGGAACTGAACGTGCTCAACGATTGTTCGAGGCTTTGTTCGTCGCCGATGTCGGCGAGGATGTGTTCGAACATCGGCACGGCGCTTCCGGCCCCGGCGGGGATGTGCATTCCGCAGATCGCCATGAGGGAAAGCAAGCCGGTGGTCTTCAACGCCACGGTTTTGCCGCCGGTGTTCGGCCCGGTAATCACGAGGATGTTGAAGCCGAGGCCGAGGCGGATTTCCATCGGCACCACCGTGCGCGGCGTTGCGACGGTTTTCGCTTCGCCCCGGAAGAGGTGTTCGAGAATCGGGTGCCGGGCCGAACGGAGCCAGAGGCGGTTGGCGTCGTTCACCTCGGGCCGAGTCATGTTGTAATCGCGGCTGTAATGGGCCTTCGCCGTGACGAGATCGAGCTTCGAGATTACGTTGATCGAGTACGTAAGCGGATTGGCGACGCGGCCGACTTCGGCACTCAACCGGCGGAGGATGCGTTTGATCTCGCGGTCTTCCTCGGCTTTCAATGTGATGCGATCCGAACTGAGGTGGGCGATCGACGCCGGTTCGATGAACGCGGTTTCGCCGGTACTGCTCACGCGGTGAACGACCCCTTCGATCTTGTGCCGGTGGTTGATGGCCACGGGCAGAACGTAATGATCGCCGTTGACGGTGGCGTTGGGGTAACTCAGGCAACGCCGCAATTCCGGATCGCGGAGCAACCGCCGCACCTCGGCCTTCACCTTCTCTTCCACTTCGAAGAGTTTTTGCCGAACGGCGGAAAGTTCCCGGCTCGCGACGTCGAGCACGTACCCGCGGCCATCGATGCAACCGCCGATGCTCTTGGCCACGGCTCCGAGATCTTCGATGCCCGAGAGCAATTCGATGAGGTGCGGGTGGTGTTCGTTCAAACGGGAACGGTAGCGATACACGGCGCCGGTGCAGTTGAGGCACGCGGCGACTTCGAGCAACTGCTCGGCGGAGAGCATGGTGCCGATGCTCGCACGGCGTACGGTCAAACGCACGTCGATCAAACCGGTCAGCGGGGGAATGCTCCCCGCATCGAGGGCGAGCACCATCTCGGATACGAGATCGAGTTCGAGTTGAAGATCGGAAAAATCCGGGATCGGCTCGGCGTTCCGCGCGAGCTCGGCCCCGAGCGACGAAGCCGCGTACCCCGCGAGAATGTTTCGGATCTTGCCGAATTCCAAAAGGTCGAGCGTGTGCGAATCCATGGGATCAGGATAGCGAGTTACTTCCCGGTGTTCGCGCGCGTCCAGACTTCATTGAAGACACCGCTGCCTTTGGCCGCCGCGAAATCCTTGGGCCGGGGCTTATCCGCCGGGCAGTAGCACATCTTCAGCGAGTCTTTTTCGATGTTGTAAATCCCGTGGACGCGTTCGCCCTTCTTGTAACCGTCTTGAATTGTGAGTTCGAAGGTGCCGGCTTTATCGTCGGCTTGCAGTGCGGAGGTGGAAAGGCGTCGGCCCATCATCGCTTTGGCGTCGGTGATGATGTACATGCGGTGTTCGGATCCGACCACGGAGAGGCGAATGGCGCCCTTGGAAGGTTCGTCCATTTGTTGTTTGCCGTCGAATTCGCAAGTTTGCAAAGCCCACACGCCGTTCCACGGGAGTAACGCCGCAGGCACGGCGGGCTTCGCTTCTTGGGCGGAGAGCAACGCGGTGGAAACAAACATGAGAATGATCGGTAAAGCAAAACGATTCACGGGGCACCTCGGTTCGCGGAGTCTCGGGAAGCGTATGCCGGATGTTCGCGGCGCGGTCAAGCGAGAATCGCGCCGGGTGCGCGAATGTTTTGTGGCACCAACCCCCCACCCGCCGAATTCTCTCCGCGAATTTCGACGACCTTTGCACACAAGGGGGGAGGTGGAGAGTGTGGCTGTGTTTGGTGCATCCTCGTTGACCAACTACACCCACCTCCCCACTTGTGGAGGAGGTCGGCCGAACGAAGTTCGGACGGGATGGGGTATTGCCAGAAGGAATTGTTGCACTCTCGTGGCCAATTTTTGAACAAAAACTTTCGATTGGCATGCGATTTAGGGTTGCGGCATCGCCCGCAAACTCGTTATATCTGTTCTTCACGATCACTCGAACAAGCCCGGAGAGGCTTGCATGGAGGCGCCGATGAGCAGGATGCTCACCTCGACCACCGAAGAGCTGGAACGAGTTACGCGTTTGGCCGATCGCGGCCGAATTGCGGAAGCCCGTTTTATCCTCCTCGAACTCACCCTCCGGGAAGGGTTGTCGAACGATGAGGCTTTCCGCGTACGGATGGCCTCCGCGAGGGTCGCTTTCGCCGCCGAGAGGTACGCGGAAGCGAAACGCCACTTGCGATCCGCACGGCGGCTTCGACCGGATGAAGCCGAGCTCGAATACCAATACGGCCGTTGCCACGAACACGACCCGCACGGATGCGATCGTCGGGCGGCCCGAAAATATCGGAAGGCGACAAAATTGAACGCGAGTGAACCGAAATACCGCGCCGCTTTAGGGCGCGCCCTCGTCCGCATTCACAATGTCCGTTCGGGGGTGAAAGTCCTCCGGCGAGCCGCGGAAGCCGCCCCCGCCGACCCGGAAGTGTTGGCGATCGTTCAAGAAGGCTTGCAGGAAGCGGAGCAAGCCGAACTCGCCTTGCGCATCTTGAATAAAGCGATGTTCCTCGCCCCCGGCAATCGGCAAGTCAAACACATTTGGGAGCGGGCGAAGTTCGACGCGACTTTGGAATTCCAGAAGATGGAACGCGAGCGGAAGAACCCGCCGCTCGAGGCTCGCCCCGCGACGGTGCCTTTCATTCGCATCCATACCGAACCGACGAACGATGCGCAGGCCGAAGCGAAAATCCTCCACGTCCGCCGCGATGCGGGCGAACCGAGCCAGCGGATCGGCGGATTGAAAGCCTACCGCCACTGACGATCATTCCCAAACCAGCCGGGCGGCGTCGAAGGCCGGGCCATCGACGCAGACCCGACTGTAATCCCAGCCGCCCTCGGTTTTCACTTTCGCCACGCAACTGAAGCAGGCGCCGACGCCGCAGGCCATCGGCGTTTCCAACGATACTTGGCACGCCACGCCCCACTTCGCCGCGAGCTTCTGCAGGCTGTGCAACATCGGTTCCGGGCCGCAGCCGATCAACGGGCCGCGCGCTCCGCGGCTTTCCAAGAGTTGCGTCACATATCCTTTCGTACCGATGGAACCGTCGTCGCTGGCGAGGTGAACTTGCACCCCGGCACGCTCGAAATCTTCGATGCCCGCGACGAGATGTCGGTTGCGTACCCCGTAGAAAAGTTCGACCCGATCCGTTCGCTTCTCCGGTGTTTGGCCGGCGAACCCGCGAGTTCCCAAGAGTTCTCGAGCGTACGCCAAAAACGGCGTCTGACCGATGCCACCCGCAACGAACGTGGCTCGTTCCGGATTGCCGACGTCGAGGAACGGTTGGCCGAGTGGCCCCCAAACTTCCGCCGTTTGGCCGACCGCGAGCTTGGCCAGTTGCGCCGTCATTTTGCCGACGACGAGATAGACAATGTCGAATTCTCGGAAATCTTCGGAAGTGTCGTACAGGGCGAACGGCCGTGCGAGCAACGGATCGTTGCGATCCGGAATGCGCACCATCACGAACTGACCGGGGCGGATGGCCCCGGCGATTTCCGGGCATCGGAATCGCATGCGAAAGGTGCGTTCCGCCAGCGGAACGTGTTCGGTAATGATCGCGGTGCGTTGGCAAATGCTCATTCGTCGTCCGGCAAAATTGGGTTGGCCGCGGTGGCGCGCTGGGCGGTTTTCGAGACGCGCTGAATTCCCGATTCCACTTCCGCACGGAGCAAATCGAGTTCCTTCAAACCCAGCTTGCGGGATTTCCCTTTAGGCAGTTTATCGAGTTGAATAGGGCCGATGGCGATGCGGCGCAACCGCATGACCTTGTGGCCGAGCTTCGCGAGCATTCGGCGAATTTCTCGGTTCTTGCCTTCCTTCAGCACGATCCGCAACCATGTGCTATCGCCTTGCGGCTTCATCCGCCGGACGCTCGTCGCCGCGACTTTCCCCTCGCTGAGCCAAACACCCTTGAGCAAGTGATCGATATCGTCTTTATTCGGGTGCCCCGCTACCAGCACGAGGTAACTTTTCTCGATCTCATAGCGCGGGTGCATCAGCTTGTGGGCGAGATCGCCATCGTTGGTCATCAAGAGCAAGCCTTCGCTCGCTTCGTCCAAACGGCCGACGGTGTAGACTCGCTGTTCGACGTGCGGAATCAATTCGAGTGCCAGCGGCCGGCCGCTGGGATCGTGATTCGTACACAAGTATCCGGGCGGTTTGTGAACCACCCAGTAGACGGGCCGTTCCGATTTCACCGGTTGATCGTCCACGCTGACCTTGTGCAGCGAGGGATCGACTTTCATTCCGAGTTCCGTGACCGGGCGACCGTTCACCTTCACGCGGCCGGAACCGATGAGCGAATCGCAATGGCGGCGCGAGCCGACGCCGGCGTGGGCGAGATACTTATTGAGGCGTTCCATCGGGAAATGATACGATCCGCGGCATTCAACGGTCGGGCGATTCCGCCACTTTGGATGCCGGTGCCGTTTTCGTTTGCGATTGCGAGCCTTCCAACCGGGCGATCTTCTCCCGGGATTCGAGCAGGTTCTTTTGAATGTCTTTTAGCGTTTCGTCGATCACTTTCATTTGGGCGGTGCGCGAATCCCGGCGTTCCAAGTCCGCCGCTTGATTCTTTTCAATCTCTTGGCGAACCCTCTGCAATTGCTCGATCGCCAGTTTGAGTTCCGCCGCCGTCGTGTTGGATAGGGCTTTCGTCATTTCAACCGTCGCCAATTCTTTGCGGAAGCTCTCCAAGGCGTCGTCCCGTTCTTTCTTGGCCAGATCCAACCGGGTTTGGGTGTCCCTTTTCCCTTCGTCGATATCGCTGCGGTACTTGGTGGCCCGCTCTTTGAGGCTGTCGATTTCCGTTCTGTATCCCGCGATCACGGAAACTTGGGTTCGCAATATACCGAGATCGTCCTTCTTCGCGGAATCGGCTTTGGCTTCGTTCAACCGGGAAATCTCGGAACGCAGCTCGGCGATGGAACCGTTCATGCCGTTGTACATCGTGATCGCGACGAGGGCGGAAATGCTGATAATTGTCCCGCCGAAGATGCGCCAGAACGGCGAAATTTTTTCCTCCTCCTTCTGCGGTTTCACACCTGCGGCGGCTTCGTAAGACACGCGTGCCGCCGTGAGGTACGCACCGGCATCTTCGGTGGAATCGCGGTATTTTTGTTCGGTTTCCTCGGTGCGTTTCGTAATCACGGCAGAACCCCTCCATGGGCGTCGGCGTTGCAAGATATGTTTTCGGTACCTTTTGGAACGCTCGGATACCCCGAACTTGCGCTTGGAGCAAGGGGGATGTGCGTGGGGGTGCGCCCCACCCTTTGTTCCTACATGCCTAAGTCCTGCCCCCTTCCCCTGCCAATTCGACTAGGCCGCAACCGATTCGGGAATGCTCGATTCACTCGGGGCGGCCGTCGTTTCCTTTTCGAGCAAACGCCCGGCGATTTCGTTCGCCAATGCGGCGTAGTCGATGGCGCCGGGGCAATTCGGGGCGTAGCGGAAGATCGATTTCCCGAAGCTCGGGCACTCGGCCAACTTCACGTTGCGGCGAATCTTGGTATCGAACACCACCGCTTCGCCCCACGGTACCGGCATGCCGCGGGATTTCTCGAGGAACGCTTTCAAATCGCCCACCACTTCTTGGGCGAGTTTGGTCTGGCCATCGAATTGGGAAATCACGATGCCGGTCACGCGCAAGCCCGGATTGATCCGCCGGGCGACGAGGGCCGTGGTCTCCAACAACTTGCTGAGGCCGTGCAAGGCGAGGAAGTGCGGTTGCAGCGGGATGAACACTTCGTCCGCCGCGGCGAGGGCGTTCAGCGACAACACCCCCAACGATGGCCCGCAATCCATGAGCATGAAATCGGCATCGAAGGTGTCCGCGGCGAGCGCTTCCTTCAAGATCACTTCGCGGCCGACCACCCCGGCGAGTTCCACTTCCGCCGCGGCGAGATTGATATCCGAGGGGCACAGCCAAAGATTCGTATCGGCTTCCCGGCGGATCGCGTCCAACGGCTTCCCGTTCACGAGAACGTCGTAAAGGGAAGGCACGGTGCCATCGGATTCGAGGCCGAGGTGCGTCGTGGCGTGCGCTTGCGGATCGAGATCGAGGATTTGCACGCGGTGACCGTTCGAGGCGAGCGCCGCCGCGAGGTTCACGGTCGTGGTAGTTTTGCCCACGCCGCCTTTTTGATTGAGAATCGCGATCCGTCGCATGGGGGAATCCTTGGTTATGGCTTGCGGCGGATTCTCCCATAACCTGCGAATGCGGATCAACGCCAGTTTGGGGGTGTCGGGATTCGCTTCCTTGCGTTACTATCGAAGCATGGTTGCGATCGCCCGACGGACATATCAGATGTTGGATAACGAAACGCTGTGGGAAATTGCGGTGAAGGTTCACAAAACCCTCTCCGGGGCGGGAATCCCACATGCGATCGTCGGTGGCGTTGCCGTGTGTTTGCACGGGTATCGACGCAACACGGTCGATGTCGATTGGCTGGTGCGCCGGGACGATCTCGCGGCGATTCGAGACTTGCTCGAGGCGGCCGGCCTGAGCTTCGACGCGAAATTGAGGGAATTTCATGCACCTTCCGGGATTGCGATCCAGTTCGTTCTCGCTGGGGATCGAGAATCGCGAAGGGCCGGGGCAGTCGGTGTCGTTTCCCGATCCCGGCGACCCCAAGGTGGTCACGGTGATCGACGAGTTGCCGGTGCTCACGCTGGCCGCGTTGATTCAATCGAAACTGGCTTGTGGCAAAGGGAACCTGCGTCGCACGTACAAAGACTTCGCCGATGTCGTGGAACTGATCGCTGTTCACGGCTTGGACGGTTCGTTCGCACC
Organism: Gemmatales bacterium; assembly: GCA_038211045.1. Lineage (GTDB taxonomy): Bacteria > Planctomycetota > Planctomycetia > Gemmatales > Gemmataceae > JALHQU01. The sequence continues at coordinate 12,258 of JBBQWA010000013.1, read as the reverse complement.
GCGGTTGGATAAATCGGTGCGCCCGGAGTTCGAGGAACTCGTTCGGCACGCGAAGGGCGAGAGCGATCCGTGATCTCGTGCGGTTGCACAGTCGTTCGATTGTCGCCCATTGCTTTATACTTTTGCTCGCTAGAATTCTGTTGGATCGCTCGGTGTTCAATCCCGTGCCAGTGGTTTCGCGGCCTTCACACCGTCATTCCCGCGTAGGCGGGAATCCAGCATCAGACACTGGATTCCCGCCTATGCGGAAATGACGGTAAAGGGTTGTTTCGCCGATTGACACGAAAGTTATTCTTTCAATTACCTATAGGAAGAGATTGTGGAACGCGCGGATTCCAATGTTTCCGAGTCGGAGCTGAGGAAGCACCTCTTTTATGAAACATCGCATTCGCCATCGTTGACCGATTTGGTCGGTTACGAATTGGCGAAGGAGACGATCGATTTTTGCTTCATCTCCAACCCGTACTACCCGACGGCGGGGATGTTGAGCGATCTCCAAGAGAATTTGCCGCATCTGTTGAAATCCTACCCCTCCAGCAACCCGATGATGAGCCAGAAACACCTGGCGGCCGTGCTGAATTTGAAACCGGAAAACTTGATCTTGGGAAACGGAGCCACGGAACTCATCGTGGCGATGAACGCCACGCTCATCGACCACATCGGCGTGCCGATTCCGACCTTCGGCGAATACATCGAAAAGCTCCGGCACTCGCGCGACGCCGAACTCTACGCGTTGAAAGCGGAAGACAAATACCAACTCGACTTGAACCAATACCTCGCTTGGGTGCGCGCACGCGGCCTCCGGTCGCTGCTGATTATTAATCCCGGAAACCCCACCGGCCAGCTTTTCTCCCAAGAAGAAATGATCGAGTTTCTGCACCGGGCCAAGGATATGGAACTGGTGGTCGTCGATGAATCGTTCATCGACTTCGCCGCGGAAACGGTGCCGAGTCTTCTCCCCGTGGCGGGTCAATTTTCCAACCTGCTGCTCGTCCGCAGCATGAGCAAACATTGCGGCGTGCCGGGCCTGCGGCTCGGGTATTGCTACAGCGAAAACCTCTACGTGCTCAATCGCATGCGCCAGTTCATACCGACGTGGAATGTCAATTCCGTGGCCCAGTACTTTCTCTCCATGTTGGCCAGTACAGATGCGGCCTACCACGAGAGCCGCAAACGGCTAATCGGCGACGTGCGATGGCTCTACGACAGCCTGCGGGGGATACCGGGTATCGAACCTTACCCGACCGGTGCGAATTTCGTCCTGTTCAAAATCCAGAGCGGCATCACGGCGGCGGAACTGCAAGGGATTCTGTTGAAAGAGCATCGGATGTATGTGCGGGACTGCTCCAACAAGATCGGCATGGACAAATACCACATCCGCGTGGCCTCGCAAGGCCGCGAAAAGGATGACCGTCTGATCGATGCACTCAGGATGATCTTCCGATGAAACGCCCTTCCGTCGTCGTGGTGACTCGCAGAACTCCGCGCAAAGAAAAGTACATCGATTATGTGTCCGAAGCGCACCTCGAGCTTCTGATTCGTTTGAAGATGCTTCCGATGATGGTTCCCGTCGTCGAGGGCACGCTATCGTGCCTGCCCAATTACATGGCCGACATGAGCGGATTGTTGATCGTCGAAGGCGAGGATATCGAGCCGAAACACTACGAAGCGACTCCCGCCAACCATCGGTACGTGGAGCAAGTCCATCCGCTGAAAGACGAAATCGAAATCCGGCTCATTCGCACTGCGCTCCGCAGAAAGTTGCCGATCTTCGGAATCTGCCGCGGCTCGCAATTGTTGAACGCCGTATCCGGAGGCACACTGTACGGTGACGTGCAAAAAGAGAAGAAATCCTGGCTCCAACATATCGATTACGATCGCTACGACACCTACCGCCATCCGGTGGCGCTGATTCCCGGCACCCCATTGCATGAGTGGTACGGTCGGGAGGAACTGTTTGTAAGCAGCTACCACCACCAGGGGGTGATGAAGCTCGCCCCGCGCTTCGCCCCGATGGCGCTCGCCGCCGACGGGTTGATCGAGGCCTACTACGACCCGAAGTGCGCTTTCGTGGTGGGGCTCCAGTTTCACCCCGAGCGGATGCTGGAAGAACCCGACGGCAATTTCCATATTTGGAAAGCATTCGCATCGGCTGTTGCACGACGCACGAAGTGATGGGTCTGGCAAATTTTTCTGGCACTCCCCCAGCCGTTCTGGCTCCGTTCGACCGACGACCTCCACCTGAGATGGCGGCGGGTGGCTTTTGCAAGTTGTCGATATTTCATGATTTATCGTCGAATTAATCGACAGTCGATGCGATTGTGCCTGGGGAGGGGTAGGTGGGCGGAACTGAGGGCACAAAAGTCGGCTTGAGCGACGCATCTGCCTTAAAGCATTGCCAATAAGGTGGAAGCGTTCGATCTTTGGATGGGGGTTTGTGCTCTGGGTGAGGGGGCACAAATGGGTTCAAATTCCCATTGGAATGACGCCGGGAGGTAGTCCAAACCGAAGGTTTCGGCGGCTGGGGGGGACAACCGCCAGAATTTTTGCCGCACCCAGAAGTGATCTGGCGACAAAAAACGCCGCCTGTCGAGGGGCGGCGTTGCATATTCCAATCGTTGTTACTTCGGCAGTGGCACGGTGGCGATGGTCTCGAGAATCCGGCTGGCGATCTGGTAGGGGTCGCCTTGGGAATTCGGCCGGCGATCTTCGAGATATCCTTTCCAAGCGTTTTTGGGCATGCTGTTCGGAACGCGGATGGACGCACCGCGATCCGCAATGCCGAAGCTGAATTTATGGATGGACTGCGTCTCGTGGTGTCCGGTGAGTCGCAAGTGGTTGTCCGGGCCGTACACGGCAATGTGTTCGACTTTGTATTTGTCGAAGGCAGCCATCAGCGCCTCGAAATATTCTTTGCCGCCGACTTCCCGGAGGAACTTCGTGGAGAAGTTGGCGTGCATGCCCGAGCCGTTCCAGTCGGTTGCACCGAGCGGTTTGCAATGGTAGTTGACGTCCACACCGTACGATTCACACAGGCGGTTGAGGATAAAGCGGGCCACACACATTTCATCCGCAGCCCGCTTGGATCCCTTGCCGAAGATTTGAAATTCCCATTGGCCTTTGGCCACTTCGGCGTTGATACCTTCGTGGTTGATGCCGGCATCGAGGCAAAGGTCGAGGTGCTTTTCGACGATCTCGCGGGCAATGCTGCCCATGTGACTGTAGCCGACGCCGCAATAGTATTTCCCTTGGCCTTCCTTGGGGAAGCCTTCTTTGGGGAAGCCGAGGGGGAGGCCGTCTTTGTAAAGGAAGTATTCCTGCTCGAAACCGAACCAGGTTTCGGGGTCGTCGAGGATGGTCGCCCGTGCATTGGTAGGGTGCGGTTTCAAGTCGGCAAGAAGGACTTCGCACAAGACGATTACGCCGTTCTTGCGGGAAGCATCGTGGAACTTGGCAACGGGCTTCAGTACGCAATCGGAAGAATGACCTTCGGCCTGTTGCGTCGAGCTGCCGTCAAAACCCCAGTTGGGGAGTTGTTCCAAGGTCGGTTCCTTGTCAAAATCTTTAACAAGGGTTTTGGCTCGGATGTTGGGAACTGGCTGATAACCATCGAGCCAGACGTATTCGAGTTTGTACTTCGCCATAGACTTCTGGTTGTCCTTAGGTTCTGTGGAGTCGGGGTGGGTATGGCAATGCGAGACGACGTAGCAATAAATGTGCCTTATATTGCGCAGAATTTCTTGTATTTCGTGCACGGCAACGAATCGCAGGAGATTGATTGGAAATTCAATCGACATTTCCTAGCGTCATTGGGTTTAAACATCCTCGATTGCCCGAAATGAACGCAGTTATTGCTGAATTCGAATGCATTTGGAACCGGTTTTCTTGGCGATCACTTCCAGTGGACGCACGATGAAATAGAGGAAACACGATCTGAATCAAAAACGGCATTCTCTTGTCGTGTTTTGATCGTGAAGTATCTTGCGGCAAATGACGTGTTCACTCACTTGCATGTCGCTTCGCAACCCCTATTATCAGTTTGCCATAGAACAAATCGATCCACCGCATGTTCACTGCGGCCCCTCTCCTCTTATGAACCGGAGTCACCACCCAGATGGGCACCACCAACACACGGCAGAGTGCGATCGAAGCCATTGCTTCGGCGAAGCACACCTTGAATCGTCTCGATTTCAAGAGCGAATCGATCAAGGAAATCTTCGGGATCAACGTGTTCCATGAAGAGGAACAGAAGTCCCGCTTGCCGAAGCCAATCTTCAAGGCGCTCCAGAAAACGATCAAGCTCGGTGTGCCGCTCGATCCCACCGTGGCCGACGCCGTGGCCAGCGCCATGAAGGATTGGGCCAGCGAACACGGCGCCACCCACTACACGCATATCTTTCAACCGCTCACCGGCCTCACCGCCGAAAAGCACGATAGCTTCCTCAGCCCCACCGGCACCGGCAAAGCCGTCGCCGAGTTCAGCGGCAAGGAGCTCGTGAAGGGCGAACCCGACGCCTCCAGCTTCCCCTCCGGCGGCATTCGCGCGACTTTTGAAGCCCGCGGTTATACCGGCTGGGATCCCACCAGCCCCGCCTACATCCGAGAATCTCCGAACGGGGCCACGCTGGTAATCCCTACGGTCTTCGTGAGTTGGACGGGCGAAGCCCTCGATAAGAAAACACCGCTGCTCCGCAGTATGGAAGCCCTTTCGATCCAAGCCCTCCGCGTCCTCCGCCTCTTCGGCAACACCGAAGCCAAGAAGGTGTTCACGAGCGCCGGCATCGAACAGGAATACTTCCTCATCGACCGCAAGTTCCTCTACCTCCGCCCCGATTTGCTCAACGCGGGCCGCACTTTGTTCGGGGCCAAGCCGCCCAAGGGCCAAGAGCTCGAAGACCAATACTTCGGCACGATCCCCGAACGCGTGATCGCCTGCATGAGCGATTGCGAAGCCGAACTCGCCAAGCTCGGCGTACCGGTGAAAACCCGCCACAACGAGGTCGCGCCGAGCCAATACGAACTCGCTCCGTTGTTCGAAGATTCCAACCTCGCCACGGATCACAACCAACTTTTGATGGACGTACTCCGCCGAACGTCCGAAACCTACGACCTCGTTTGCCTGCTGCACGAAAAGCCCTTCGCCGGGATCAACGGCAGCGGCAAGCACAACAACTTCTCGATGTCTACGGATCTCGGCGAGAACTTGCTCAACCCCGGCGATAACCCGCACGATAATGCCCAATTCCTCGTCTTCTGCGTCGCGGTGATCCGCGCCGTGGCCAAATACCCGGAATTGCTCCGCGTCTCGGTGGCCAGCGCCAGCAACGATCACCGTTTGGGTGCCAATGAAGCCCCTCCCGCGATCGTGAGCATCTTCCTCGGCGACCAGTTGCAAGACGTCATGGAACAACTCGAAGCGGGTGCCCTCAAGAGCACCAAACAAGGCGGCATGATGGAAGTCGGCGTGACGGTACTTCCGAAGCTGCCGAAGGACGCCGGGGATCGCAACCGCACTTCGCCGTTCGCCTTCACCGGGAACAAATTCGAGTTTCGGGCCGTGGGTTCCAGCTTCAGCACGGCCGGGCCGAACACCGTGCTCAACACGATCGTGGCCGAATCGCTCGATTTCATCGCCACGAAGCTCGAAGCCGAAGTGAAAGGGGGCAAGCCGCTGAACGCCGCGATTCAAACGCTGCTCTCCGGGATTCTCAAGGAATCGAAGAAGATAATCTTCAACGGCGACGGCTACTCGGAGGAATGGCACAAGGAAGCGGAGAAACGCGGCCTGCCGAACCTGAAGAACTCGGTCGATTCGTTCCCGATCGTTGTTCGCAAAGACAGCGTCGAGCTGTTCTCGAAGTACAAGGTTCTCACCGAACGAGAATTGCAAGCGCGTTACACCATCTTCTCGGAAAGCTACGTCAAGACCATCGGCATCGAATCCAATCTGATGGTGATGATGGGGAAGACGATGATCCTCCCGGCTTGCCTCCGCTACCAAGGGGAAGTGGCCACCGCGGTGAACGCCACCAAGGCCGCCGGCGTGGATTGCACCGCCCAATACGATCTTTTGAAGGAACTCACCGCCACCTTAACCAGCTTCCAGAAGGCACTGGCCACGCTCGATAAGGCGGTTCAGCACCACGCGGAAGGGGACGCCTTCTCCCATGCCAAGCACATGCGGGATACCGTGCTACCCAAGATGGTGGAACTCCGCACCGCGGCCGATGCCCTCGAAACGATGGTGGCCGACGACCTCTGGCCGCTGCCGACCTACCGCGAAATGCTGTTCATGAAGTAAAAGCAATTGTGCAACGCTCCCAACCAACACCCGTCGCGAGGCGGGTGTTGGTTTTTCCGTAGGATGATCATCCCCCTTCCTCCAGGAAGCATTCATGCGATCTCACCCACGATTCCGCCTTGCCGCGTTGGTTCTGTTCGTCACAGTGAGCCTTTCGGCTCTAAACGCCTGCACCCGAGCCGTGTACTTCGGCAAGGAAAATCAAGTCGTGACCGGCCGGACGATGGATTGGGTCGAAGACATGCACACGGAGCTTTGGATATTCCCGAGGGGCATGAAGCGCGACGGCGGCTTCGGCAAAGGTTCCTTGGAATGGAACAGCAAGCACGGCAGCGTGATCGCCTCGGTGTACGACGGAGGCACCGCCGACGGCATGAACGAGAAGGGCTTGGTTACCAACCTCCTGTACCTCGCGGAATCGGAGTACCCGCCGGCCGAGGACACGCGTCCGAGCGTCGTGATCACGGCATGGGCACAATACGTGTTGGATAATTTCGCCACGGTGGATGAAGCCGTGGGCGAGTTGAAGAAGGGAACCTTCCGAATGGTGCCCACGGAAGCCCCAAACGGAGCCAAAGGCACCGTGCACCTTTCGATTTCCGACCCCACCGGCGACTCGGCCATCATCGAATATGTGAAGGGCAAACTCGTGATCCACCACGACCGCAAGTACCAAGTGATGACGAACTCCCCGGTGTACGACGAACAACTCGCCCTGAACAAATACTGGGAACAGATCGGCGGCACCGTAATGCTGCCCGGAACCAACCGGGCCGCGGATCGTTTCGCACGCACTTCGTTCTACATCAACGCCTGCAAACAATCGGCCGATCCGGCCGAAGCCGTGGCCAGCGTGTTCAGTGTGATGCGCAACGCGAGCGTGCCCCGCGGCATCGGCACCATCGAGCAGCCGAATATCTCCTCAACCCTCTGGCGTACCGTGAGCGACCACAAGAACCGCGTTTATTATTTCGAAGACACCGCGAAGCCCAGCATTATGTGGGTGAAGCTCGATTCGCTCGATTTCGCGGAGGGCAGCGGCACACGCAAGCTCCCGATTGCTGCGAAGGGGGAGTTCGCCGGGGATCAAAGCGCGAAATTCATCAAGGCGGAACCGTTCAAGTTCCTAGCGCCGAAGAAGTGATGCTTTTCAGCTTTGATTGGTTTCTACGGCCCTTCTCATCCTGTTTTCGTTACTCCGGTTACCTTCTCACCTTGCACTCCCCCGCAGAAGGATCGCACTCCATGACAATTCCCCGACTCATCCCCTCTCGCCGGGCGTTCCTCGGCACGACCATGACAATGGGCGCCTCGCTCTGGGCCGTGCCCGGCTTGTTCGCCGAGGAACTCGTGAAAACGCCCCGGCAGACCGAAGGCCCGTTCTACCCGGATAAACTGCCGCTCGATACCGATAACGATCTGCTAATTCTAAACGATAAGATCACCCCGGCCGTCGGCGAGATCACGCACCTCACGGGCAAAATCCTCGATGCTTCCGGCAAACCGCTTTCCGGGTACGTCGTCGAAATCTGGCAATGCGATGGCGGCGGTGCCTACCATCATAGCAAGACCGGCAACTCCGCGAGGAAGGATGCGAACTTCCAAGGCTTCGGTCGGTTCACCACCGGCAGCACCGGCGAATACTATTTCCGCACGATCAAACCGGTGCCTTACCCCGGTCGCACCCCGCACATCCACTTCAAGATCAAGAAGTCCGGCAAGGAATTGCTGACGACGCAGATGTATGTGAAGGGCCACCCCGGCAACGACAAGGACGGCATTTGGAAGGGCGTGAAGGATGAAAAGCAACGGGATGCGATCACGCCGGAGTTCGTAAAGATTCCCAAATCCAAGTTGAACGAACTCGCCGCGAACTTCAACGTCGTGATGGGGGTTACGCCGGAGATGGATTGATTTTCTGAGCCGGAAGCGTGAGCGACGATATATTGCGTGATCGTCGCTTACGCTTCCGGCTCAGACGAATTAAGCCCATGACGTATGACATCGTCGCTTACGCTTCCGGCTCAGACGAATTAAGCCCATGACGTATGACATCGTCGCGTACGCTTCCGGCTCAGACGAATTGTGTCCTCCGAAAACGTCGCCTTTCACCAACTCACCATACAGATCGGGGCGGCGCCAATTCACGCGGTCGATCTCGTATTCCCCGGCACACGTCACAACCCGTTTCTGAGCCGCGGCGGACGGGTCGATCTCGGCATACAAGATCGCTGCGTCCCCGTGATCGGCGAATGCCATGGAATCTCCGCGGTAGTCGCTGATCGAACTGCGGCCGATGTACGCGAAGCCGCTTTCTTCACCGATGCGGTTGGCCGCCAAGAAGTACACGTGATTCTCGAAGGCCCGGCAGCGCGGCACCAGCGTGGCCATGCGCAGCGCTTGCTCGGCCCAATTCGTGGGTAGCACGATTAAATCGGCGCCCAACAGTGTGAGTACCCGGCTCGTTTCGGGGAAGCTGCCATCGAAGCAGATATGCATTCCCAGTTTCAATCCACCGAGATCGTGTACGGCAAAGGGGCGGTCGCCGGGGTCGGTGAAGCGATCCGCACCGAGGCACGGCAAGTGCGTTTTGCGATACCCGGCGATGAACCCTTGCGGGCCGACGAGCGCACATGCGTTGAACACTTCCTCGCCGGTCTTCTCGAACAGCCCGAACACGCAATGCACGCCGAATTCGGCGCAATCCTCCGCAATCGCCAGCGTGCTGATCCCCGGCATCTCCTCGGCGCATTCCCGCACGGCTTCCCGGCTGCCGAACCCGTAACCACTCAAGATGCATTCGGGGAACACGATCAACTTCGCACCCTTCCCGGCCGCCTCGCGGAGTTTGGCGCGGATCGAAGCGAGGTTCGCCTTGTTCTCGCCGAGCTTGCAATCCATTTGCACGGCCGCGATTTTCCATGGGCTCACGGGCGTTTCTCCGAATAGCGTTCGATCAATTTCGAGTAGCGTTCCGCGAACATCCGTTCGAGATCGTCCCGAGGTACTCCCAACTTTTCGATGGGCACGCCCTGCGGTTTCAGCGATTGGGCGAACGCGTCGCGGGCCAATGGCATGTTCCCGGCGAGCAGAGCGTAAAGCCCTTGCTCGTAGAAATAGTGGGCTTCCGACCGCAGATTTTGCAACAACCCCACCGAACGATTGACGTTCATCGCCAGTTCCACCATCGCCGGGGTACCGATGAGCGCCCCGGTGGCTTCCGTGGCAATCGGCCCCCGGCCCGTGAGTATCTCCACGGCGCGGGCCGAATCCTTCGGATCGATCTTCGGCAGTTCGCGGATGCGCTGCCGGAGGTACTCGGCACTGCGGGTGTAATCGCCCACGATCCACGCTTGCTCGGCTTGCAACCCCCCGATGGCGTCCCGCCAGAACGGGCCGTTCTTATCGTCCGAATGTTTATTGGAATTTTCCTCCACCCAAGTATCCAACGATTTCAGAACCTCGGACGCCTGTTCGACCTTTCCCAATTGAAACAACAGCGATACCGTTTGCAAGCGCAGATCGACATCGATGGCCGGGCGTTGGAAGGTGAAGGGCGTGAGCAAATAACGGTAGCGGCTCACGAAGCCTTGCACGAACTGCGGGTTCAGCCCGGCTTTGATGCGCACGGCGAACTCGGTTTGCGGAACATCCGCCAAGTTCTCCGGCACCAAATCGAGCGCCTTTTGCGGAAGCCCGAGTTCGCAGGCGAATAGGAATTGCTCCGCGAGCGTGAGCTTGCCCGCGCCGAACGGATCCTGATTCCCCGGTTGCGAACTCTTCAAGCGGGAAGTGAACGCTTCGTTCCGCTGGGCGAAGAGCTTCTTGGTTTCGTCGCGCACATCCTCGTATTTCTTCTTCACCCAATCCGGCCCTTTCCCGGCGATGGAATCGGGCTTTTCGCCCGGCGCCAGCAAAGGCGGGAGTTGCGCCCCGGTCACTTGCAGGAAGTTGCGGCCGAATTCCGGGAAGAACGTCGGCGGCGGCAAATCGCCCGGTTGCGCATTCTCCATCCGCACGAGCACCGCGTTGATCGTTTGCAGTGCGCAATCGTACTGTTGCAACTTCAATTGAAGGATGAACAATTGCAAGCCGTCCATAATGGCGATGCGACTGAAACGATCCCGGGGGCGATCGGGTTCGGGATAGCGCGCCATCGCCCGCACGAATCCGGTGAGGGGAAGCAGCGTTCCTTCCCGCAACTGGGCCTGCGAGATGTAACGCAACTGGAACGCGGAGGCCATCGCCCGGTGCGTCAACGCTTGATCCGGGTTCTTCGCAGCGCCCGCGCGGGCGGCCCGCAATGCCAGAACTTCGTAAGCGAGTTCGTTGTCGCTAGGCGGCCGACGGTTCGGGTTGAGTTGGCCGGTCGCCAACAAATTGAAACCCCCAGCGAGTGCCCCGGAGCCGAGTTGGCTGGCTTGCAACCACGGGCCATCGGCATCCTGCGTTTCCAACGCGGCGCGATCCCGGAACATCAAGGCATCGTCCGTTTCCGAGGGCACGGTTAACGGGCGGGCGAGGAATCTTGCCACGATTCCCTCGGCTTGAACTTCGGCGGCCCGCGGGGAACCGTTGGGCGCCTCAGACGCTTGCGGGCCGAACGCGGCCAGTTTCGCATCGAACGAGAGGTGTTTCGTGATGCCCGAGTAGGGTTCGGTATCATCCCGACCCACGATAGCGGATCGGCCGTCCACCATCCACACGCGGGCAAAAAGTTCATCGAGGCTGCGGGCCGGGCCGAAGCCGAGGGCCGCACGGGCCACGATGCCGTTATCGATGGAAGTATTCGCCCGGCAGATCACTATACCCCCAGCGCGGTACTTTTCGGCCATCGCCAGCAGTTCCGCCTTGGGGGCTTCTTTCTCCGAGGGCGTCACTCGCAACACTTCGCGGATCGCCACGAGATCGGGGAGTTCCGCACGGTGGAACTGGTAGCGGGTATCGGCGAGCACTTTATCTTGCGGGGCGAACCACGAGGAGTAATCTCCGTAATCGGGGTAAGCAAGAAGCAACTTCACGTCGCTGGGCAACTCTCCCCGAGTTCGCCATCGCTCGATCAACTCGGCAGTACGCCGAGCGCCCGCGTCGCTTTCGATGCCCCAATCGACTCGGCGGGCGAAGGCGAGATCGCTGTTCGTTTTCGGGTGCAACCAACCGGGGAATGCGGCCAGCAGCATCGCCGAGGCTGCGAACAGGCTAAAAATCCGGGCGATGCCCGCAGAGAGAATGAACAGCTTCGACCGTTGATCGTCGACCGTACTCAAGCGAAGGTATGAACCGAAGTGGCAGGCGTACGCCGCGGCGAGGGGCACCGCCAGGATGGCGAAGAAGGGAATCCAGCGGTAATGGGCCACGGGCAAGTAGGCGAAGCCGACCCAAAGGAGTACGTGCGACATTCGGAAGCGGAGCATGAGCAGCAGGCCGCTGAGTGCGAGCAACACGAGTGCGCCCAAGCCGTTGGCGTTGTAGCCGAAAGCTTCGGATTTGCTGAAATCGCTGGAGAACGCGGAGAGCGAAAGCGTTTGCTCGAGTTCCGGATCGCCGAGCACGAGCGGGCGGTAGCCGAAGAACAGTTCCGCCGGGATCAATTGGCCCAAGGCATCGCCGGGGCTTTTCACGAGTGCGAGGAGCACGCTCGGATTCAGCAGCCACCCGGCGAGCGCGAGGGGCAACGTTCGCACGAGCGATGCCACAGGCGGCGGAGCGAGTACGTTCTTTTCACCTTCGGAACCGTGCTTTAACAGCAGTTCGCCGATCAGCGAGAGGAGTATCAGCAACGGCCCGAGGAAGGCGGAAGCATCGAGCATCCCCCACACCGCGGTGAGGCCGCCGAAGAGCAGGGGAGTACGCCAACGCTTGGAAATCCAATCGCCGCGGAAGAGTAGCAAGAGTGCCGAGGCGAGGCAAAACATGCCGAAGACTTGCGGTCGCAGCGTGGCTTGCGGGGCGCAGGC
>JBBQWA010000012.1:0-26805 GCA_038211045.1 Gemmatales bacterium | reverse complement strand
CGCGGCGATGCACACCACAACGATCAGCGCGAGCATCACGGCGTATTCAACGGCCGTCGGGCCATCTTCACGCTTCAGGAAGTTGACAGTGCTCTTGATGAAATTCTTCATGATCATCTCCAAAAAGGTTGTTCGCCGATTTGATTGGGGGCGGCGAGAGTACTGACCCGTCGCACTTGGTGGCCCGTTCACCGGCTGACAAGAAGTATCTAGTTCCACTTGCGGCACTGTGCAAATCCTCGCAACCCTTTTTTTCGGATTACGCCGGGCATGCCAATTTCTTCGCGCAGAGTATCAACGATTCGGCCCGAAAGTCCCGCCGCAGAAGAACCTTAACGCCGAAGGAAAGTCCTCACGAATCGACCCGCAAGGAAACGCCGATCATCCACGCGGAAGCCATGGCGAAGAGCAGCCGTTGCATCGCTTTGACTCCGTCATCCGTATGGGCTGCGCCAATTGCGACGCTCGTCCGGCCCGCCCGCTCGGGAATCGGCATCTGGGTGAGGGTATCGAACTCGTCCGGCGTTCGCAGGTATTTGCCATCAAGGCCGAGGGCATTCAACCACGTCAGGAGCATGGCCAAATGCCAAGGTTCGAGCTTCGGCCCGACGCCGAGGAGCGCATGGAAGAACGCATCGGTTCCCAATGCTGGATCGCTCGCGGATTTCAACCCCTCCGCGAGTTCCAACAAGCCTTCCGTGCGGTAATGCTCCACAGCCGAGCCGTCGTATTGGAAATCGCGCACTGCGTTTTGCATCAGGAAAGCCGCGAGCGTTCCGGCTTGCGGTAAGCGATCTCGAATCCACTCCTCGGCGGTGCGGCCGATCGGATATTGGATTTGTCGAACGCAGCCGAAGGCTACGCCTCCGGCGCTGGCGGGGCAACTGCGGCACAATTCCGCGAGCGAATTCAACCCGGCGGTTTCCGAATCGATCTCGGCGATTGTGAGTTCGCGGGTTTCCGCTTCCCGCTCCGGCCGGACGATCGTCAATCGCGTACGAACGTTCGTGAGATCGCGCCCCTCGGCGTTCGCAAGCTGGCGGATCGTGCCGCCGATGGTTTTCATCGTGAGCAGGTTGATGAGAACGCGGGTTCCGGCATCGGCATCCGCGTAACCGAGGGTGCGCTTCGGTTCGCACGGAAGATCGAGTGTAAGATCGAGCGACATGGCGGAATCCTTTTTGTTAGCCCTCGCTGGCGCGTCGGGCTAACAAGTTCAATGGCGTTTGCACTCCGAGCTTTCGTCGATTCGACCGGGGCTGATTTTCACGTCGGCCTCCGGTTTCTCCCCTCGGTAATGGATTTTGGAACCCTCGGCGAGTTCCAAGAACTTCATGGAACCGAGATTCGACACCGTCACGTCGATCGTGCAACCGCCGTCGATGCGGGTGTGGAACCAGACCGACTTTCCGGTGAGCTTCAGTTTGGCCCCGCCAGAAACCGTAGCACCCGGCGTCGAGAATGAGATGCTGCCGCCGGGCACTTGGGCGTCGATGTTGGCCCCGCCGGAGATGGCCTTTGAAAACGTGAGCGTACCGTTGGGCATGTTCAACTTGATGGTCGCGTTGCCTTCGATCCGGCCGTTGAAGCTGATGGTTTTGGTATCGAGTTCGGTCGCATCGAGTGTGGCGCCGCCATCGACCCCGGAGACGATGAGTTTGGAAACCTTGCCGGTGAGCTTGATCGTGTTGCCCTCGCCGATGCGTTCCATGGTGTAGACTTCTTTGGGCCGGTTGAGCCGGATGAGTTGAATGCCACCGGGTACTACTTCAACGGGCTTCGGTGGCGCCACGGCGACCGCTTCGACTTCGCGGGGCAGCGGTGCGATTTCCCACACCGGTTCCAAGGGGGTAACTGCGGGCGCAGGCTTAGTCGCTGTGTTGGATGCGGGTGCATTGATCGATGTGGCCAGGACGGTCTGCACCGTCATTACGTCTCGAACCTTGGCCGGAAGGAATGCGGAAACCAACGCCGCACCAAACGCCATGCTGGCAATCCCAATAACCATCGACGGAATGCGTCTGGCCGGTGACGACGCGGGAGGCAGGGCCACCGCTTCCACCTCCGCCACCGCTGGCTCCTCCACATACGGGGCGACCGCTTGCCCGAACACATGGCCGCAGAGCGGGCAAGGCCGTTCCGCGATATCCGCATCGGATCGCGGCATCGCACAATTCGGGCAAGCGGAGAGGTGCATCGATCAATCTTTCTTCAACGAATGAAAGACCATCCCGGTGAGAATCTTCGGATAGAAATACGTCGATTTCGGGGGCATCTTCTCGCGGTGCCCGGCGATCTCTTCCACATCTTGCATCGTACACGGGGGCACCAAGCAGACGAGTTGGCACGCTTTCGCCTCGGTCGCGTCGGTCACTTCTTTCAACAAATGCACGTAGGTGCAAGCCGGGGTGCCGCCAATACTCTCGGGCAACAGTTTCTCCAACACCAGTTTGTGCAAGATACTCACGGCGAGCGCCCGCCATTCCGGCGATTGCACCGGGGCGAGTTGTTCCATGATCGCGGAATCTTTCAACCGCACCGCGAGCCACATTCCGTCGCTCGGGGTGCCGAAGCCCAGCACCCGTTGGGTATCTTCCAATTGCACATGTTCCCAACAGGCTGCGGCGCTGTCGAACTCGGCCAGGATTTCGAAGTGTTCGTTCAGTACCGTTTTGAGCGTGCGAAAGTCGATGTTCTTCACGAGACTGATGAGGCGGTGCGTCGGCAGGATGCGCAAGCCGGGGTCGCTCATGCCCACGAGCATCATGAGGCAGAAATTCGCGGGGGCTTCGTCGTCCGGCACGCGCCCGGCCGCTTTCTGTTCTTCGAGGTATTTCAACCCGGTTTCGTAGCGGTGGTGGCCATCGGCAATAAATACCGGTCTCGGCCCCATCGCCCCGATGAGTTGCGAAAGTAGGCTGGAATCGGTGATCGGCCAAAAGCGGTTGATGACGCCGAGGTGATCGGTCGCCGTGGTGGGCGGTGCGTTGCGGATCAGCGGTTCGATCTTGGCGAACACCTCCCCATCTTCATCCGGATAGAGGCCGAACACCGGCGAAATATTGAACGCGGTCGCTTGATAAAGCTTCAAGCGATCCGCTTTCGGCCCGGAGAGGGTTTGCTCGTGGGGGAATATGCGACCCGTACCGAAAGGTTCGAGCCGCACGCGGGCCATGAAACCCCGCCGAATGAACGTTTGACCTTCGACCGCGAACTCCTGCTCGTAGGCATACATGGAGCGGGCGGAATCTTGCTTCAGTACGTTGGCGAGTTGCCATTCGTTCAGGCTTCGGGCGGCGCGGGTGTATTTGTTCTCGATTTCGCCATCGCCGGGCTGATCTTGGGTGAGTTCGATACGGACGGAGTTGTACGGGCTGTTTTCGTAGAGCGTGCGTTGGAGTGCGGAATCGATGACGTCGTAGGGGGGGCAAATCACACCCGCGAGCGAGCCGACGCGGCCGAGGTCGTAGCGGAAGCCGCGGAAGGCGCGAAGGTCGGCCATGAAAGATGCATCCCGTGAGTGAGAAACGCGGCGAATTGATCGCACCGCCGATCCACGGGAATTTTACGAGATGGCTCAGTAGTTGGAAGGGCGTTGATCCGCGAACATGTCGGAGAACAACCGGCGAACGTATTGGCCCACAGTCATGTTCCTTTCGTGGGCGGCATTTTCCAAAGCATCGAGCTGCCATTCGGGAATGAGCAACGGGAGTTCGATGACATCGTCCGCGATGGGGGATGGGGCCATCATCATCGGCGATTCAATAGGCCATGCGGCAGATATAGGCATAATCCACTCATGGGAATGGCAAAAAAGTAGGCGAGTTGAACGTGGAGAAGAGCCTCAGATTGAAAATAGCAATTGCAATGCCGAAGTCCCAACTCGGTCAAAAAAGAGCGATTGTCTACGGATTCGCACTCGAAAACTTCACCCGCTTTGTAGTGATGCACAATATGCTAGCAATTCTTCGCTCACATTGCAGGGGGTTACGCCACGGAGTCCGATCTTGAATGCAATCGGTATTTTCCGAGTGTACCCACCCGAAAACCGCCAAAAAATCCGTTACATCCGTCGAACCCACCGCATTTTCGCGTTAACCTGAATGTAACATCCGTCGAACCGATGATCCGCGTGGAGTGAGCGTAATGCCGGAGAATAACGAGAACGATCCCCTCCCGAACGGCCCCCATCACCATGGGAAAGGCGAAACCTCCAACGAGGAACCGTTGGAATTGTTCGATTTCATCGACGAAAGCGATCCGGCAAACGAAGGCGTGCAGCCCGCGAGCGCCGCGAAACCTCCCACGGAGGTAGAGCAGTTCGACGCCCTCGATTTCTTCGATCATGGGGAGGTTTCTCCCCCGCAAGCGTTTCCCATTTTCGCCGAAGCGGCTCCCGTAGAAGTCGTAGAAGATCCCATGGAACTCCTCGACTTTTTGGAAGAGGCAGAGGCGCCGGCCCCATCGGAACGAACGGACATCACCCACCCGGTGGTTCCCGCCGGTTTCGACAATAACACTTGGGCGGAAATCTCGTTCGACGAACTCCCGCAGGGGCACGCAGCCTCGGCGGAACAGACGGAATTTCTCGATCTCGATTCCGATATATTCGCCGCCGAGCGCACCGAATTGGAGATGCCTGCTTCGGCGGTGAACCTCATCCACCCCAACGTGGAACCGACGCTGGATCAAAACGATGGGGAATCCGATTCGGGCGTTGCCATTGATGTGGCACCCCCGATGGAAACCGATGAACCGCTCACCGCCGCCAAGCTCTATGGCATTGACGACACCAGTGATCACGCCCACGGTATCCCCATGGCGGAGCCGATCGAGTTCGGCAACGGGGCCGAGGAAATCGACTTCGACGTTCTTCATGCGGGGGATTCGTCGTCGAGTTTGTACTCGAATTCCGGCTCCCCACCCGATGCTTCGGGTGTGCAATTGGGGGAAATCCCTTCCGCCGTCGATAGCGCGTCGTCCATTTTCGGAGACGACCCGCAGTTGTTGCCAACTTCTCCCGGTTCGGGCTGGTTCGATACGCCCCGCTCTGGAAAGTACGCCCTGCCATCGCAGGTTCCCCCGCCTTCTTCTCGTACGGACATCGGCCGCACCGAACCCCCGCGGAGCGGAGGATCCATCGCCGATCTCTTCGGCATGCTCGCCCACGGCCCCGCGACCCCCAACGTCTCCGTCAGTTCGGGTTGGGTGAAGGACGATAAAACCGGGAACATCTCCGAAAGTGAAGTACTCAAAGCCTTCGACCAATTGGCGAAACCGACATCGAAGAACATTCCCGTTGCACCCGCGACTGCGGCCGGGCATGGTCACAATCCGCCGGAATCCGGCCCCGATTTCAACCGGGTCGATCTCGAAGGCGCAGGCTCGAACCTCTTCTCCCAACCCGATGCGGAAAACGGGCCGTCCGGTGTAGACATCCTCGAAGGCCACCCGTTGCAAGATACCGGGGGTTCCCAATCCAGCATCTTCTCGAACGCCCCGAAGGCGGAATCCCCCAGCGATCTCGCCAGTAGTGAGCAAATCACCTTCAATGAAGAGATCGATTTCGAGGATTCGCAGCACAGCCTGTTCGGCGGATCGGCCATCGTCGGTTCGAGCATTTTCGAGAAGGGCACCTCCGAAAAAGCTTTGTGGGAAGCGGCCGAAGAGGCGACGGAAGCCGAACTCCCCCATTTGAGCGAAGCCTTGCCCAACGATCGGGAGTTGGCTTCTCACGCCGCCATCGAATCTGGGTTGGATTGGGGCGATGAATCGAAAGCCGTCGAAGCCGGGATCGATTGGGACGCCGCACCGGCGGACGCGGATCAGGTTTCGATGTACATGCCCAAGCCCGATTCGCTCTCGGAAATCGACGAACTCTTCTTCCCTTCCGGCCCGACTTCGCCTTCGATCAAACCCGAGTACGAAATCCTTCCCCCCGAATCGAGCAGCAACTTCGTCGGCGTGGTGGGTTCCGCATCTGCCGCCGAATCGGGAATCATCCACGGCCCGAGTTCGGAAATTTATCGCAGCGGCACCGCTTCCGGAATCCGCTCGGTGAAAGACGAGGAACCGACGGCGAAGAAGCCCAAGAAGAAATCCGAAGTTCCCGCGAAGCGGAAAAGCTCCGTGGGCGGTTGGATCGGCGGCGGCGTGGCCGGGTTACTGCTCGGCGCCGGGGGCGTGGGCGGAGCCTACATGGCCGGATTGCTCCCATCATCGGACGGCGAGAAATTGTCCCTTTCACCGGTGGCCAAAGCCGACCCGAAAATGGCCGAGGAATTGAAGATCGCCATTGCGAAGCTTCAAGAAACCGAGAAGAAAGCGGCGGACGATTCCGAGGCCGTGAGCGCCAAGCTCCGCGAAAGCGGAGAAGTGTACAACAAGCTCAAGGACGAATTCGACGAGGCCAAAGCCCTCGCCACGAAAGCGCAAACCGAATTGAAAACGGCGATGGCCGCGACGACCAAAGCGCAAGACGATTTGAAAATCGCGATGGCCGATACGGACAAAGCCAAGGACGATACGAAGCTCGCGAAGGCCGATGCCGAGAAGGCGGGCAAAGATCTCATCGATGCGAAGAAGGCCCAAACCGAAGCGGAAACCCTCGCCGCCGATACCGAGAAGAAACGCAAAGCGACCGACGATGCCCTCGCCGGGATCGTGAAAGAAATGAAGGCGTCCAAGTTGATTCCGGACGACGACGAACCTGCAGTGGCCATCGCCAAGGTGCCCGAAGTTCTGAAAAATGCGGCGATCGCGATGACTTCCGCCGACGCGAAGAAAGCCGCCGAGGCACTCGGCATGGCGAAGAAAGAAATCGAATCGCTGAAACTGGCGATGACCAAGGCCGAGGAAAGCCTCACGCTCGCCAAGGCGGAAACCAAAGATGCCATCACCGCGGCCAAGAAGGCCGAGGCCGACGCGGCGAAGATGGTGGCCGACGCCAAGAAGGAAACCGACGACAAAGTCGCCGCCGCCATCGAGAAGACCGCGGCGGATTCGAAGAAGAAGCTTCAAGACGCAGCGGTGGCAGTCGCTGCGGCCGAAGCGAAACTCAAAGCCGACTCAGTCGCTCATGAAACGCAATTGAAAGCCTTGGCCGAGACCCACGCCAAGCAAATGCTCGACGCCCGCGCCGGCGGCGGAATCGAACTCACCACGGCCGAAGCTCGGACGCTCGATAAATCCTTCGCGGCCTACGGCAAAGGGGTGAACGCCTACCACGCCAAGAACTTCTCCGGTGCCGAGAAGGCCCTCTCCGAAGCCACTACCGATTTCGCCTCGGATGCCCGCTACTGGTATTTCCTCGGCCTGGCACAATACCAGCAAGGCAAGACCGCCGACGCGGAAGCCTCGTTCAAGAAGGGTGCCGATTTAGAAAAGCGGAACCTGCCGGGGCGTGCGGTCATCAACGAAGATTTGCAACGTATCCAAGGAACGCTGCGGCTGGAGTTGGCCAAGTTCCGACCGTGATTGATTTAGCCCCCGGTGCGGCTCACCTTCGGTGACCCTTTTCACCGGGGGTTAAATACCATGTCATCATGCACACCGTCTCCGCCCGCTTCGTGTTTCCCGTTGCCGGCCCACCGTTGCCTAATGGCACGGTTACCTACGATGGCAACCTCATCGTCGCGGTCGAACCGGTTGGCACACGCACGCCGGACGAACACTTCGGCAACGCCGCGATCCTACCCGGATTCGTCAACGCCCATACGCACCTCGATCTCACCGGCGCCCGGGGGAAAATTCCCCCAACCGACCCCGATCACTTCACCGACTGGCTGAGAGGTGTAATCGCGTATCGTAGGGAGTGCACGCCCGAACAAGTGCAGCAAGACATTGAAGATGGCTTGAGTGAAATGCTCGAATCCGGCACCACCCTGGTGGGGGATATCACCAGCGGCGGTACGAGCTACGAAGCATTGAGCGGCAAAGCGGGGGGAGTGAATCAAGGGAAAGCGGGAGGACATCGTCCCCCTGTGGGCCAATCGCAGTGGGACGATGCCCCCCCGCTATCGAGGATTCGTGCGGTGTTGTTTTGGGAACTGATAGGATTGGATTTTGAAAAGCTCCAAGCCGCGTGGAAAGCGTGGAACGAACTTACGGACGATTCCGGGCGGTTCCCTTGGACACGTGATATCCGGTGGGCCGTATCACCGCATGCACCTTATAGTGTCCATAACATTTGGGCCATCCGTTGCATGCTCCGCCACCATAGTGCAATCCATTTTGCCGAGTCGCCCGCCGAAATCGAATTGCTTAGATCCAAAACCGGGCCTTTCGTGGCATTTCTCGAAGAGCTAAGGGTTTGGAATGCCAAAGCCATCTGTAACAACAAGAACCTGTTCCTGTTCGACCAATACTTCTTCAGCACATCGCGGCTATTCATCCACTGTAATTACTTGGCCCCCGATACGCCGTTCTCTTGGCGCGACCATGTCGTCTATTGCCCACGCACGCATGCGGCCTTCGGCCATCCACCGCACCCGTTCCGCGAATTCTTGGCCCGCGGCGTCAGCGTCTGCCTCGGTACCGACAGCCTCGCCTCGAACCCCGATCTCGACATCATGGCCGAGGCCCGCTTCGTGCGATTCCGCTACCCCGATTTCCCCGGCGATCAACTATTGAAGATGATCACACTCTCTGGTGCGAAGGCGTTGGGCTGGGCCGACGAATGCGGCAGCCTCGAACCGGGCAAGAGCGCCGATTTCGTCGTGCTGCCGTTGCCCGACCGTGAAGAAGCCGATCCTCACGACTTGTTCTTGAAGGACGATTCCCCACCCGCTTCCCGGCGGACTTTGTTCCGTGGTCAGTGGCGTTGATCGAGGGGTGCACCTTTTGATTTCGGCATCCCTGAATTGCAATCTCCGTCATTCCCGCGAAGGCGGGAATCCAGAAAAGCTTGTTCGCAAAGAGAAAACTGGATTCCCGCGGGAATGACGGAGGGGTTCGTCGTGTGCATTTCGGCTCTTGGCCGAAATCCGCAGGGGCACCCTTGATCGAGTTGGCCTTGGCAACAAGTTGGGCGAAGTGTATGCGATGGCGGATTCCGCTTAGGAGACGCCCCATGCGCTTCGGTTCCGCCCTGATTCTCGGCTTCGCTCTCGTTCACACCGCATCGGCCAATTTGCTGCCGCCAAATTATAACGATGCCCCGCTGCACGCGGTGCAATTCGTTGATGCCCGCGAAGGTTGGGCCGTGGGCGACCACGGCATCATTTGGCACACCGTCGATTCCGGCCGCACGTGGGAACGCCAGAAATCGGGCACGAAATCGAGCCTCCGTTCGATCTGTTTCCTCACGCCGTACACCGGTTGGATCGCCGGGCGCACCGAGTTGCCCAACGGCGCCGGTTCCTCCGGTATCCTCCTATTCACCGCCGATGGCGGTGCGACGTGGGCAGAAAAGAGTAGCGGCACCTTGCCCGGCATAAACTTCGTGAAGTTCTTCGACGAAAACTCCGGCGTCGTCGTCGGCGATGGCTCCGATTCCCAACCCGCCGGGATCTTCTTCACCGCCGATGGCGGGAAACGTTGGATCCCCGGCATGGGGCCACGGGCGACCTCGTACCTCGCCGCACACTTCCCCACGCAAACTTCTGGTACCGTCGGCGGAATATGGTCGAAGCTCGCCACGGTGCGCGAAGGCAAAGCGACCGCTGCCGAGATCGACACTTTGAAGGGGCGTTCGATTCGCGGTATCGCAAGCAACGGCTCGGCGGTTCTCGCGGTAGCCGATGGCGGAACGATTCTGACTAGCGTTCAAGGAACGAAGTGGGCCGTGGCGAACACCGGCCTCCCCTCGGAAGCCGCCGGCTGCCTCGACTTCCGGGCCGTGGCTTCCCACGGCGAAACCGTTTGGGCGATGGGCCGACCGGGAAGCGTGGTGCTGCGTTCGCCCGACTTCGGCAAAACGTGGGAACGCTTTCACACCGGTTGGAATACGCCGATCAACGCGCTCTATGCCATCGGTGCGAACGATCTCGTCGCCGTGGGCGACCTCGGCACGATCCTGATGAGCGAAGATGCGGGCAAAACGTGGAAGGCCCGCAAGTGCGGCGGCCAAGCCGCCGGGGTTCTCTTCGCCCACGCCCACTCGCAGCAGTTACCCGCCGATGCAATGGCCCTCGTCGGTCAGCGCGATGGCTACTTCGCCGTGGCCACGGGCATGACGATTCCGGAACCATCTACGGCCGATGCCAAACGTTCGCTCGATGCGTTCCGATTGAATGCGGCGGTGCGGGAAGTCGGCGGAGTCGCGGCGGATCACGCCTGGGCCTTCCCGATTCCCGAATACCTCCGCGATTCCAAAGCCGATCAGTTGCTTCAACATTGGAATACGCAACACGGCAATCGGGCCGAGGCGGAACTCGTGCGTCAACTCGTGTTGGCGTACCGCATGTGGAAGCCCGATGTGATCGTTTCCGATCGCCTGACGGCCGAGGCTGGCCCCGCGGAACAACTCGTGCTGAAGGCAGCCCGCGAAGCATTCAAACTCGCGGGCGATCCGAAGGCGTGCCCAGAACAACTGGAAATCTTGGGCCTCACGGTGCATTCGCCGAAGAAACTCTACGCTGTCGGCCCGGAAAGCGGAGCCGAGTGCGCGGTTACCATCGATACCACGGAGTTCGCCAAGTACCTGTTCGATACCCCGCAGGCATTCTCCGAACCGGCGTTCGCGCTCTTGGGCGAAGGGGCCATCGGCGGAAAGCGGCGTTGCTTCCGATTGGTGTCGCACCGCATGCCGGGGGCGGAATCGCACGCGGAGTTGATGCAAGGCATCGACCTGCCGCAGGGGGGAATCGCCCGCCGGGTGCTGCCCGTATTCAGCGAAGCTGCGACTGCGTTGTTCGCCGGGCGCGAACAGGATACACGCACCCGACAGACTCTCGAAGGCATCGCACTCACCGCACTCCCGCAAGCAGGGGCCGATAAATCGCTCGCCCTCATCGGTCAGAAATTGAAACAATTACCGGACGACATCGCTTGCCGAACCGGCATCGCTTTGGGGCGCGAACTCGCACTCCGCGGCCAGTGGATTCAGGCCCGCGAGATGTACCTGCTCGTTCTTACAAACTACTCGCAGTACCCGGAATCGGTGGATGCGATCCGCTGGTTGGCGAAGTATTACGCCAGTGGGGAAGCCCGCCGCCGGGCGGAGAACGCCAACAGCATCCGCATCGAAAAGTCGACTGCCGGGGTTCAACAAGCCGGGTACTTGGAAACCGTCGGCGAGCGCGAACAGTACCGCATGAGCGATCCGGAAGCCGTAAAGATCTGGTGCAAGGCTTGCCTCGAACTCGAACCGAAGCTCGCCGGGTTCGGCCCCGTATATTCGGACGACCCTTCGATTCAACTTTCCACGCTCTCGGCCCGGCGCCAGCTCGGCCTCACCGGCGATGCCGCGAAGCAACTGCAAAGCTACTTCCGCAACGCCCCCGGCACCACCGAAATGGCCCCCGGAACCGACCTCTGGCGCGATTGCCTCGCCGCGGAAATGTGGCTGATGAACCCGGCCGCAATCCGCGTGCAACCGAAGCCGGTGGCCGCGTGCCCCGCCACTACGATCAAACCGTTCTTGGATGGCAAACTCGACGACGATTGCTGGCGGCAGTACCAACCCTTGGATTTGAAAGCCCAATCGAACGCCGGATCGTTGAAGGGTTACACCACGAAGACGTACCTCGCGCACGATGCGGACTTCATTTATATCGCCGTGGAATGCCAGCACCCGGAAGGGAAGCAAGTGGCGAAGGCGACGAAACGCAACCGCGATGAGGATTTGAAAGGCTTCGACCGCGTCGATATTCTGCTCGACCTCGACCGCGATTATCAATCGCACTATCGCTTGCAAATCGATCAGCGCGGATGCGTGAGCGACGATTGCAACGGGGATACCACTTGGAACCCGAAGTGGTTCGTCGCCGTGGAATCGACTCCTACCGGCTGGACGGCGGAACTCGCCATCCCGCGCACGGAACTCACCGGGAATCGCATCGGCAGCGGCACGGTGTGGGCCGCGAATGTGAGCCGGGTGATCCCCGGCGTCGGCGTGCAAACCTGGAGCGGCCCGCCGGACGCCAAGGTTCGCCCTGAAGGAATGGGTTTGCTGAAGTTTGTTGATTTGCGGAAGTGATAATCGGAGGCTGAAGCGTCAGCGAGGCAGTGGATTCGCACTACCAATGCGATCCCACTGCCTCGCTGACGCTTCAGCCTCCGATTGTCTAATCCCTGCGGTCGCGGCGGCCGCCGCGATCACCACCACGGCCTCCGCGATCTCCGCCGCGGCCGCCGCCATCCCGGTCACCGCCGCGATCTTGGCGCGGCGGCGGTGGCATGCCTCCACCTTCGTCGCCACCTTCGGTGCCTTCCGGCTTCGTCATCATCGCCTTGCGGCTCAGCTTCACGCGATCCTGATCGTCGATGGCAATCACCTTCACCGTCACGCGGTCGCCCACGTTCACCACGTCGGTCGGGTGTTGAACGAAGCCGTGATCGAGTTCGCTCACATGGCACAGGCCGTCGCGGCCGGGGCTGATTTCGATGAACGCCCCGAAATCCTTGATGCTCGAAACCTTGCCTTCGTAGATCGCCCCGACCTTGATCTCGGCGCAAAGCGCTTCGATCTTGGCCTTCGCGGCTTCCGCACCCGCGGCATCGACGTGGGCCACCGAGATCGTGCCGTCGTCGTCGACGTCGAGCTTGGCGCCGGTTTCGTCTTGGATGGCGCGAATGGTTTTGCCGCCCGGCCCGATGAGCAGGCCGATCTTTTCCGGGTTGATCTTCACCGTGAGCAGCCGTGGAGCGTTCTGGCTGATTTCCGAACGCGGCGCGGTGAGCGCTTGCAGCATCGCCTTGAGAATCTTGATCCGGGCGACGCGGCCCTGTTCTAAAGCTTCCTTCACGATGTCGTCGGTGATGCCGTCGATCTTGATGTCGAGTTGGATGCCGGTGATGCCCTTTTGCGTCCCGGCGATCTTAAAGTCCATATCGCCGTAATGGTCTTCATCCCCTTGGATGTCGGTCAGGAGCACGTATTCGTCGCCGCGGGTGCAAAGGCCGATGCTGATCCCGGCGACGGGGCGCTTGATCGGCACGCCCGCATCCATCAGGGCCAAGGTTCCGCCGCACACGGAGGCCATGCTGGAGGAGCCGTTCGATTCGAGAATTTCCGAGACGAGACGCACGGTGTACGGGAACTTTGTCGTCGGCGGCATCACCGCTTTGAGGCTGCGTTCCGCCAACATGCCGTGGCCGATTTCGCGGCGGCCGGGTGCCCGGATCGGCTTGCATTCGCCGACGCTGAACGAGGGGAAGTTGTAATCGAGCATGAATTTCTTCGAGTAGCCTTCTTGGAGGCCGTCCACCTTTTGCTCATCTTGGCCGGTGCCGAGGGTGACGACCACGAGGGCTTGCGTTTCGCCCCGTTGGAACAAGGCCGAACCGTGGACTCGGGGCAGCAGTTGCACTTCGCCGTGCAGCGCCCGCAGTTGGTCCAGGCCGCGGCCGTCGATGCGGGTGCCGGTCATCGTGATGTCTTGGAACAGTTTTTCCTTGAGCGAGGCGAACGCCGCGGAAAATTGCTCCGGGGTGTACTTCGTCGCCTTTTCGCCTTCGGGGAAGTACACCTTCTTCGTCTTGTCTTTGAGTTCGTTGATCGCGGTGTAGCGGTGGATCTTGCCTTCGGTGACGTACGCCTTCTTCATCTCATCGCCGATGGCTTTCGTCAATTCGGCCAACATCGGATTTTCGGGCGGGGCGGGCGGCAGCACCTTCTCGCCGAGGCCGGCCTTGGTGCGGAGTTCTTCGATGGCTTCGATTACCACGACGCAGTTCTGGTGGGCGAAGTGGATCGCGGCGGCCACGATATCTTCCGGCAGTTCGCGGGCGAAGCCTTCGATCATGCAGATCGCATCGCGGGTCGCGGCGACGACGAGATCGAGGTCGCTTTCTTCCATCTGCGTGTGGGTCGGCATCGCCACGAATTGTTCGTTGACGCGGCCAACGCGGACGGCGCCGATGGGCTTCAGGAACGGGATCGGCGAAATGTGCAACGCGGCGGACGCACTGATGAGGGCGAGAATGTCCGGATCGTTTTCTTTATCGGATGCCATCGCCGTGGCGATCACCTGCACTTCGTTGATGTAGCCGACGGGGAAGAGCGGCCGCAGCGGGCGGTCGATGAACCGCGAAGTGAGGGTTTCTTTGGTGCTGGGGCGGGTTTCGCGCTTGATGAAGCCGCCGGGGAACTTACCCGCGGCGTAGGTGCGTTCCCGGTACTCGCATTGGAGCGGGAAGAAATCGCGGCCGGGGATCACGCCGCCGGAAGTGGCGGCGGTCAGGACGACGGTTTCGCCGAATTGGACGGTGACGGCCCCGTGCGCCTGTTTGGCGAGCTTGCCGGTTTCGATGATGAGCGTACCCGCGCCCAACGGTTTTTCAATGCGTGTGACTGCCACTTGCTGCTACCCTTTCGCAACGGTGTGCGGCGGGGTTTGCGGCGGAAAACCACGCGACCCCGGAAGAACTTCCGGGGCCGGAAACACGAAACTTACTTCCGCAGGCCGAGCGCTTGGATCACTTCCAAGTAGCGGGATCGGTTAGTTTGCCGGAGGTACTGGAGCAGGCTGGAGCGTTGGCTGACCATCTTGAGCAAGCCGCGGCGGCTTGCAAAGTCTTTCTTGTGCGTTCGCATGTGCTCGGTCAGATAGTTGATCCGATGGGTGAGCAGTGCGATTTGCACGGCGGGCGACCCGGTGTCGTTGGCCGCTTCTTTGAACTTGCCGATGAGATCGGTCTTCTGATCCTTGGTCGTCGCCATTGCTACGGAACCTCTCCACTGGGGTACGGCCGCGGACGAGCGAAGGGCTTGTTCCGGGCTAGTTGGTGGGCCGCGTACGTCTGTCGGCCCGGCAATCGTGTTTCAGGGTGCGTTCTTTTCCGCCGTAAACCGCGCCATTTCTGGAATGTCGGTTTTCACCTGTTAAGGCGGCTAGTTTAGCAGGGGAGTGAACGTTGGCAAGGTGCGGAATGGCAAGATTCCATCCGATGTGGTCGGCGTCATTCGCACATACTTTTGTGCCCTCGGTGTAGCACCCTCCTCCCCCCCGGCACAATTCCGGACGAGGGAACAATGGCTACTATTCGCAAAGCCATTCCCATGTGGCATTTATGGAAACCCTCTGCGGAGGGATTCGTTCCCGGCCCAGCCATTGTGCCCTGATTGTGCCCCCGCAGGACGATCCGCGCGGGCACAAATACGGTGAGGGGGTTTTGTTGGAGTTCCGCCTTTAGGCGGTATTACATGCGACAATTGGAACGAAGACCGCCTAAAGGCGGAACCCCAACAAAATCATGTCAGCCCGACGCATCAGCGAGTAATTACCGGTTCTTCGCCCCGGAGGGGCCGTCGTACACAGCCCAGGGCGGAAGCCCTGGGTACCAACCGGACGCCGACCCCTTCGGGGTGGAACATATTTCGGCATGTACCCAGGGCGGAAGCCCTGGGTACCAACCGGACGCCGACCCCTTCGGGGTGGAATCATATTTCGGCATATACCCAGGGCTTCCGCCCTGGGCTGTGTACGACGGCCCCTTACGGGGCGTCAATCGCGGCCCGGCGTAGCGGCTATTATACTTACCCCTGCAGCCCCACCGCCAACAAGCCTTACGGGGTGTGAATCGCGGCCCGGCGTAGCGGCTAACGGTACTGCAGGTGAAAAGCGGGGCGACATCGTCGCCCTGTCTGCGTGATGCAAGGGGACAATGTCCCCCCGCTTTCAAACAACACTTTCGGTTCATGCAACTTGTAACTCTTACATATCGACGACGCACTCGGAGGTTCGTTCCGGGAAGCGGTAGAAATTACAACGATTATTCACGCTCGCCACGAATCCGTTACGGCCGCCGTAGGCCGTAACTTCCCACCAATTCGCCGGTTATCGCCGAGAACTTCGCTCGCAACCGCTCGGGAATTCGGCCCGGCACCGACCTTGCGTGTAAGCTTCTGACGCCCCAAGGATTGGCCGGCGTCGAATACCGACAAGCCGGTACATCCCCCGAGGTCAATGGAATGACACTTCGACGGACACTCGCCCTTGCGCTGCCTTTATTGTTTGCCATCGCAAGCACATCTCGAGCGGACGAATACCGCACCGAAAACTTCACGGTTCGCGCCCCGAACAAACAACTCGCCGAGACCTTCGGCAAATACGCCGAGAAATACCGCGTCGAAAAGGCGATGGAATGGCTCGGCCGGGAAATGCCCAAGTGGCCCCGCCCCTGCCCGCTGGTTGTGGAAGTGACCGAGTACCGCACCGGCGGCGCCACGACCTTCACCTTCAGCAATTCGCCCGGCGTGCAATCGCAAGAGATGAAGATCTTCGGCCCGGTGAAGCAACTCCTCGATAGTGTGCTACCGCACGAAATCACCCACACCGTGTTGGCGTACCACTTCGGCCAAGCCGTGCCGCGTTGGGCCGACGAAGGTGGCTCGGTACTTTCCGAGAACGATAAAGAACGCCTCGATCACGACATCAAATGCCGGGAGTTTTTGAACGCGGGCCGCGGCATCCCATTGAGAATCCTCTTCCCGATGAAAGAATATCCCCGCGATATGATCGTGCTCTACGCCCAAGGGTACTCGGCCTCGGCGTACTTGATCGAACTCGGCGGCGGCGGGTTGAAGGGGCGAACGAAGTTCCTCGCCTTCATTGAAGCCGGGATGCAACGCGGTGGAAAGAATTGGGAAGCCGCGATCAAATCGCATTACAGCTTCGATAGCGTGGACGATCTGCAAGCGAAGTGGATCGATTCGTTGCGGAAACCGCCCGTGGCCATCGCGGCGGCTTCGCGGTCGAAGGAACCAGCAGGTTCGCCGGTGGCCCAAGCGAAGGGGAACGATTCCCGGGGGTACGAAACCCGCACCAACGTGGGTAACGGCCAACCGCAATTGGAACCGCCGATCGCCGCCTCGGTGCGGGCCGCGACTCCGAATGCGGAAGATCGCAGTTTGTTGAAGCCGCTGCCACCGCCGTTGAAGATCGGTGCCGCGCGGAACACGCTGTCTCCGGAAATCGTGTTGGGGCCGCCGGAAGTGCCGATGGGGCGGTGAGCGACGAATGTTAGCCCGAAGCGCCAGCGAGGGTCGCCAACAACCTTTCTTCATTTGACACATCAACCGTGGCTATCGCATACTTCTACACATGGACCACATACGGCACTTGGTTGCCCGGGGATGCGAGAGGCTGGATTCAACCTTGCCAAGGTGAACAAGCCGGGAACGCCCGCACGAATCTGCCCCGAAGGGGCCAGCGTTCTCAGCCCAGGGCGGAAGCCCTGGGTACGATCCGATCCCGTTGATTCCGCCCCGAAGGGGCCGGCGGTTCGTTAGGGCCGCCCCACATATTTCCCAGGGCTTCCGCCCTGGGCTGTGCAAGACGGCCCCTTCGGGGCGTAAAACCGTTGGCATTCCCAAACAGACCATCGGTAACGGTGGAAGCAAAAAAGCCCCGGTCGAACGACCGGGGCTTTTTCGTTATGCTTCGTCGTCCAAATCTTCGTCGTCATCATCGTCATCGTCATCGTCGTCATCCAGATCGTCATCATCGAATTCGTCGTCGTCCAAGTCGTCGTCGAGTTCGTCATCGTCGTCGTCTAGATCGTCGTCGTCATCGAAATCGTCGTCCAAATCATCGTCTAGGTCGTCATCTTCGTCGTCATCATCGTCATCGTCGTCGTCTTCTGCTTCTTCCGCTTCTTCCACCACGAGGGAGGGGCCTTTCGGGGCGATGGCCTCGAGCCACCAAGGGCGTTCGTCGGTCGCCCCGGCGGAATCGAACGATTTCGTGCGTGTCGCGAGCATAAACTCTCTCTCCGAGTATCCAAAGAATTCAACGCCGTGGCGAATGGGAGTACGCCGCGGCGAACGGAAACGATCTAAGAAAACCGTCGCTTCGTTGAGTTAGGCGATTCTTACTTGACACGGAATTCTGTGTCAAGCGGGACGTGGAAAAAATCCCCATCCGCTAGATTACACCATACGAAAACACCGGAAGTTCCCCATGCCCAATGCCGCGAGCACACCCGCCATCGGCGATACGGCTTACCGTATCGATGCCGACCGTGGCCCCCGTTATACCGAAACGCCCCGCGATCCGTCGTCGCCGGATGCACCCGTTCCCGCCGAGCCTTGGAACACGGTGACAGCGGCGTTTTTTATCGTGCTCGTGGCTGTGTGGCTAGTGCGGTTGCGCGGCCGATTTCGACAATTCCCCTTCGTGGCGGCGTGCCTGCCGATTTTGGCGGTCGGCGCCATCGGCGGGACGCTGTACCACGCCACGCGAACCCGCTTCGTTTACTTCCTTCTCGATCTCGTACCGATCATGCTTCTCGGCCTCGCCGCGGCCATCTATTTGGCCGTGCGATTGGGCCGGGCTTACGGGGTGAAGCGCGTGCTGATCATCGCCACCGGCATCGTGGGAATGTATTTCTTCACGAATTTCTACCTGTTCCGATTCATCCGCTCCGATTACCCGACGACCACGGTGAACCTTTCCT
The DNA here is from genome assembly GCA_038211045.1 of Gemmatales bacterium. GTDB lineage: Bacteria > Planctomycetota > Planctomycetia > Gemmatales > Gemmataceae > JALHQU01. The sequence goes on along the minus strand of JBBQWA010000012.1, from coordinate 8,244 downwards.
ATGCCATGATGGCCGTGATGATTCTCATCCCCATACTAATTACGCTGATCCGCACGAAGTTCCGCCATGCGTGGCTGGTGTGGGCCGGGCTGGCCAGTTTCGGCATCGCGTGGGTGTGCCGGTTGATCGATCCGAGCAGCCCGCTACCGATGGGAACGCATTGGCTTTGGCACACCTTCGGCTGCGTCGCGGTCGCATTCTTGTTCGAGTATTTCTACAGGTTGGAAGGGGAGAACCCTGAGGCGAAATTCCAACCCTCTCCCTCAAGGGTAGAGGGTGTCCCCGATCAAACTTTCACCGAATGAAGTTCCTCGCCCGCCGCTCGGGTTGTAGTAATCTCTATTCCGGGTGGATTGTGCGCGGAACGCAGTGATTCCTCCAAGAGTTTCTAAGACGCTCCCCGCGTGAGCCGGTAAGTTAAATCTGGCAAATGCAATTCACCAACGAGGTTCGACCATGGCATTCCGTTGGGCCGGGGTATTTCCGGCCGTAACCACGCAGTTTCAGAAGGATCAATCCCTCGACCTTCCGGCCTCGGCTCGCCATTGGGAAACGGTGATCGCTTCCGGGGTGAGCGGCTTGGTCGTGTGCGGATCGCTGGGCGAGAATCAGGCGCTCGAAGCCGAGGAAAAGCGGAAAGTGGTAGCGGAGGCGGTGCGAATCGCGGCGGGCCGCATTCCGGTGATCGCGGGGGTTGCCGAAACGTCCACGCCGGCGGCAATTCGATACGCCAAGGATTGTGCGAAACTCGGTGCGGCCGGTTTCATGGTGATGCCACCGATGGTTTACAAGCCCGATGCGGACGAAGCCGCCCGTTACTTCCGAGCCGTAGCCGCGGCGACCGATCTCCCGTGGATGCTTTACAACAACCCGATCGGATACACGGTCGATGTGCCGCCGGAAAAGTTGTGCGAATACGCGGATATCAAGAATCTCGGGGCGATCAAGGAAAGCTCGGGCAACCCGCGCCGCGTGACGGAAATCCGCCTCGTTCTCGGCGACCGCTTGGCGATCTTCGCCGGTGTCGACGATCTGATCCTCGAATCGTCGATATTGGGAATCGACGGTTGGGTGGCCGGTTCCGGAATCGCGTTCCCCCTAGAAAATCAGCGGTTGTGGGAACATTGCCAAGCGGGCCGATGGAACGAAGCGCGGAAGCTCTACCACTGGTGCGCCCCGTTGATGAAGCTCGATACCTACCCGAAGTTCGTGCAGTACATCAAGCTCATGGTTCAAGAAGCGGGCCTCGGCAGCGAATGGGTTCGAGAACCGCGATTGCCCATCTCCGGCGTCGAACGCGAACAGATTTTGAAGATCATCCAACGCGGTTTGGAAACTCGGCCGAAAGGGTGAAACGTGCCGGAGTCAGATACCATCCAACGGGTGCGCGTCGTCGATTCGCACACGGGCGGCGAACCGACGCGAATCGTGATCGATGGCGGCCCCGATCTCGGTTCGGGGCCGTTGGCCGTGCGCCGGGAATTGTTCGCAAAAGAGTTCGATTCCTTTCGCTCGGCGGTGGTTTGCGAACCGCGCGGTTACGATGCCCTCGTCGGGGCGTTGCTCGTCGAACCGCACGAACCGGGCTGTTCCTACGGGGCGATCTTCTTCAACAACGTCGGCACCCTCGGCATGTGTGGCCACGCCACGATCGGCTTGGCGGTTACGCTGGCCCATATGGGCCGCACTTCGCCCGGCCCGTTCCGGCTCGATACTCCGGTCGGCCCGGTCACCGTCGATTACCACGGCGGGGCGAGTGCCACGGTCGCCAACGTTTCGAGCTACCGCTACGCTTCTCGAGTCGCGGTCGTACTCGACGATGAGGAACGCATCCTCGGGGATATCGCTTGGGGTGGGAATTGGTTCTTCCTCACGCATGCACGCAAAGATATTCCATTGAACGTATCCTCGGTCGGGCCGCTCACCGAACATGCGAACCGCATCCGCCGGGCGCTCGCATCCGCTGGAATTACTGGGGCCAACGGGGAAACCATCGACCACATCGAATTGTTCGGGCCGGCGCACGATCCGCACAATCACGCCCGCAACTTCGTGCTCTGCCCCGGCGGGGCCTACGACCGTTCCCCTTGCGGCACCGGCACGAGTGCAAAAGTCGCGTGCCTCGCGGCCGAGGGGCGATTGAAGCCTGGGGAAATCTGGCGGCAGGAAAGCATCCTCGGCAGCGTGTTCGAGTGTTGGTACGACGAGATGCACGAAGGCCGCGTGATTCCGCACATCCGGGGCGAAGCGTTCGTCACTGCCGAATCGACGCTCTTGTTCGACCCGGCGGATCCGTTCCGGGTGGGGGTACGTTCGTGAATCCATCCGAGGGGCGAGTGATCGTGATCGGCGGCGGAGTCGTCGGCGCTTCGTGCGCGTACTACTTGGCGAAGGCCGGTCGGCGCGTGACCATCGTGGAGCGGGCCGGCTTCGGCGAAGGTTGCTCGTTCGCCAATTGCGGCTACGTTTGCCCGAGCCACGTACTCCCGCTCGCCGGGCCGGGTACGCTCTGGTCGAGCTTCAAAACGATGCTCCGCAAGAACTCCCCGTTGAAGGTTCGCCCGTCGGTTGTGCTCCGCAATCCCGGTTGGTTCCTCGGCTTCGCCCGGCGTTGCAACGAAAAGGCGATGATGAAGGCCGGGGTGCCCATCCGCGGGTTGCTGGCTTCCTCGCGGCAGTTGTACGAGGGATGGATTCGGGATGAGCGGATCGAATGCGAGTGGGAGGCGAAGGGGCTGCTATTCGTGTTCCGCTCGCCCGAGGCGATGGAGCACTACGCCGAGATCGACCATTTGCTCAAAGATCGATTTGAAACTCCCGCTCGGCGATTCGATTCCGCGGCGCTCGCGGCGTTGGAACCGTCGTTGAAACCCGGGTTGGCCGGCGGTTGGTTGTACGAAGGGGATGCCCATTTGCGGCCCGACCGCTTGATGCGGGAACTCCGCCGCGTGTTGCTCGGAATGGGTGTGGAGATCCGCGAGAATTGCCCGGTGACCGGGCTTATTCAAAATTCTGGGCGAGCTTCGGGGGTCGCAACGGCCGGGGGAGAACTCTCCGCCGAGGATGTGGTGTTGGCCACCGGGGCGTGGGCACCGCAGTTGGCGAAGGAACTCGGCCAACGCATTCCGATTCAGCCCGGCAAAGGGTACTCGATCACTTACCCGAAAGCGGTGAACGGCCCGGCTTACCCGATGATCTTCGAGGAAGACCGCGTCGCGGTCACGCCGTTTCAATCCGGCTTTCGGGTCGGTTCCACGATGGAGTTCGCCGGGTACGACGCGACGATGAATCCGAAACGGTTGAACCTCCTCACGAATGTGGCCAACCGGTACCTCCGCGAACCGGTTACCGGCGAACCCTCGGAAACGTGGTGGGGTTGGCGGCCGATGACTCCCGATGGCTTACCGTTGATCGGCCCCTGCCCCGCGCTGCCGAACGTGTGGCTGGCGGCCGGGCACAACATGCTCGGGCTTTCGATGGCCCCCGCCACCGGTAAGCTGATCGCCGAGATGGTCACCGGAACATCGCCGCACCTCGATCCGGCTCCGTACTCGCCGAACCGATTTTGAAGTTGAACGGGCTGCTGCGTGGGGGTATCGGTTTTTTCACGGAGAGAATCCGAGGCTGAAGCGTGAGCGAGGCAGTGCTCAGCCAAGTTTTGCAATAAAGATGCTTCGCTCACGCTTCAGCCTCGGAAATCCCTTCCGCGTGAGAACGGAGAGAATCCGAGGCTGAAGCGTGAGCGAGGCAGTGCTCGACCCAGTTTTGCGATGCCGATGCTTCGCTCACGCTTCAGCCTCGGAAATCCCCTCCATGCGAGTTTTGCGATGCCAATGCTTCGCTCACGCTTCAGCCTCGGAAATCCCATCCATGCGAGTTTTGCGATACAGGTGCTTCGCTCACGCTTCAGCCTCGGAAATCCCCTCCATGCGAGATAAATGTATCCACAACGACCTCTGCGAGCGAGCCACCGTGTTGGCGGGGCGATTGCTGGTTTCCGCACTCGCTCAACAAACGGGCGCCGAGCGCGCGGAAGCGGCCAAACTCGGCCGTTTAATGAACGATCCGGTCGGCAAGGCGTTCACCTTCGCCATGGTCGATGAAGTCTTCCGCAGCCGCGATCCGCACATCGAAGCCCACCGCTGGCGCGGCGTCCTCCGCCACTTCGGCATACCGAGCTACCCGCCGTTGTTCGATCGCCTGCTGATGCGTTTGAGCATCCTCGGCAGCCGCCTGTTGCCCGGATTGGTGATGCGGGCCATCGCGGGGAAGATGCGGGCCGATAGTGCCCGCGTGATCCTGCCCGGCGAAAAAGAACCGCTGAACCGTTATCTCGCGAAGCGCACGAGTGAAGGCTTCCACATCAATCTCAACCACCTCGGCGAAGCGGTCCTCGGCGAGGAAGAAGCGGCGCACCGGCTCGCCGCCGTGCTCGGCCACCTCGGCGATCCGCTCGTGAAGTACATCTCCGTGAAAATCTCGGCCATTTTCAGCCAGATCAACCTGATCGCGTGGGAGGAAACGCTCGCGGAAATCCGGGCGCGATTGCGAACGCTCTACCGCTCGGCCGCAAATGGCGGGAAGTTCGTCAACCTCGATATGGAAGAATACCGAGACTTGGGTTTGACCGTCGCCGCGTTCAAAGGGGTGCTCGATGAACCGGAGTTCCGAACGTTCGCCGCGGGCATCGTACTTCAAGCTTACCTCCCCGATTCCTGCGCCGCCCAGCGCGAACTCACGGAGTGGGCGAAGAGCCGCGTCGCGGCGGGCGGCACGCCGATCAAGATTCGGTTGGTGAAGGGGGCGAACCTCGCGATGGAATCGGTGGAAGCGGAAACGCACGGCTGGAACCCGGCACCGTATCCCACCAAGGCGGATACCGATGCGAACTTCCGCCGGTTGCTCGAATACGGGTGCGATCCCGCGAATGCTACCGCGGTGCGGTTGGGCGTGGCCAGCCACAATCTCTTCGATGTCGCCCTCGCCCTGACCTTGCGGGAAGCGAATGGCGTGAGCGAATTCGTGGAAATCGAAATGCTCGAAGGTATGGCGAACCATCAAGCGCGATCGGTGCGAGACGCCGCCGGGGGGTTGCTTCTGTACGCCCCGGCGGTGAAAAGCGACGACTTCCTCAGTGCCATGGCTTACCTCGTGCGCCGGCTCGACGAGAACACCGCGCCGGACAATTTCTTGAAGGAGATGTTCGCTATGCGGCCCGGTTCGGTGGAATGGGAGCATCAACATTCTCGCTTCGTTCGGGGTTGGAACGAACGCTCGACTGTGTCCGGCGAATCGCGCCGCAAGGAACCGGCCGTTCGCCCGGAAGATTCGGTCGAGTTTCAGAATGCCCCCGATTCGGATTGGACTCAACCCGCCGTACGCAACGCACTCGCGGAAGCCATCCGCGTTTGGCAACCGCAGTCGCTGCCCGAGTTGCCGCAGCTCGACGCCATGTTGAATGAGGCCGCGAATGCCCAACCGGCGTGGGAAGCGCTCGGGGTTTCCCAGCGTGCGGAGATTCTGAATCGCGTGGCCAAGATCATGGGCGATCAGCGATTTGAAGCGCTCGCCTGCTTGCGGGCCGATGGCAAGAAAGCGGTCGCCGATGCGGATGGGGAAGTTTCCGAAGCGATCGACTTCGCACGCTATTACGCTCGCACCGGCGATGCCCCGAGCGGCACGAAGGCCAAGGCCTTCGGAGTTGTGGCGGTGGTTTCGCCGTGGAACTTCCCGTATGCGATCCCGGCCGGGGGAGTGTTCGCCGCGTTGATGGCCGGAAACAGTGTGATCTTCAAACCGGCCCGTGCGACGTTGCAAATCGCCTGGCTGATCGCCCGCCAGCTTTGGGCGGCGGGTGTTCCGCGCGAAGTCCTCCACTTCTATCCGTGCGATAACAACATCGGCCAAGCCCTCATCACCGATTCCCGCATCGCGTCGGTGATTCTCACGGGGAGTTTTGAAACGGCCCGCAAGTTCCAGAATTGGCGGCCCGCACTGGCGTTGTTCGCCGAGACGAGCGGAAAGAACGCACTGATTATCACAGCCCAGGCCGACCGCGAACTGGCGATCAAGGATCTCGTACGCTCGGCATTCGGCCACGCCGGGCAGAAGTGCAGCGCGGCGAGCTTGGCGATTCTGGAAGCCGAGGTGTACGATTCCCCCGATTTCCGCCGCCAACTCCGCGATGCCGCGGCGAGCTTGCCCGTAGGCCCGGCCACCGATTTGCGCAGCGTGGTTACGCCGTTGGTGATCCCGCCGGGTGAAAATTTGAAGCGTGCCCTCACCGCATTGGATGCGGGCGAAGAATGGCTGCTCGAACCGCGACGCGTCGGCGACGATCCCGACGGTTGGTCTCCCGGGATCAAGCTCGGCGTGAAGCCCGGTTCGTGGTTCCACCGCACGGAATGCTTCGGCCCGGTTCTCGGCCTGATGCGTGCGGAATCGCTCGAACAAGCAACTGAATGGCAGAACGCCACCGATTACGGTTTGACCGCCGGGTTGCACACACTCGACCCCGAAGAAATCGCTTGGTGGCGGGATCGCGTTCACGCGGGCAACCTCTACATCAACCGGCCCATCACCGGGGCCATCGTTCAACGGCAGCCGTTCGGCGGTTGGAAACGTTCGTGCATCGGCCCCGGTGCGAAAGCGGGCGGCCCGAACTACGTTCGGAGTTTCTGCCATTGGTACGACGATATTGCGACCGACAACGATTACCGCAGCGTATGGAAGGAGCATTTCGCGGTGGAGCACGATCCCTCGGCGTTGCGGGCCGAGAGCAACGCGTTCCGCTACCGCCCGAGCCGGGGTGTGATCCTGCGATTGGAAACTCGGGATGCACTCGCCATCGGGCCTGCCGAGCTTGCTGCGGAAATCGCGGGAACACCGCTGGCGATCAGCGTCCGCGCGGAGGAAAGCGATGCGCAGTTCATCGCACGCTTACCGGAATATGCGAAGCGGGCCGAGTTCCTGCGTACCGTGAGCATTCCGAGCGACGACGTGCTGCGGGCCGCGTACGAACTCGGCCTCAATTGGATCGACGCGCCGATCCTTGCCCAAGGGCGCATCGAACTCTGCCGGTGGCTGCGCGAACAGAGCATTTCGGAAACCCGGCACCGCTACGGCCAACTCCCGGAAGAATCGACCGCCCGGCGCTGATCAGAACGATCTTCTGCACCGAGCGGCAGGCGAAGCCCGCTGAGTTTGAACACCCAGCGTGCTGACGCCACTCGGTTTTCGCCAAAGATTGGCTATTCCGATTCGCGGGAACGGGTGGTATGATATTCTTAAATTCGGTAACGACGTTCTGTATTCCTGAACGGCATGTTGCCCACCCACCCCCGCCGTAGTCACTCCGCATCCTCTCGAATTCCGGCCGTTCCCAATACTCCGCGACCCTTATGAAGCCACAACGATTCTTTCCCTCGCCGATGATTGCTTTCGCATTGTGCTGCGTTGCCGTGCCTGCACTGGCGGCGGAGATCCCATCGGGTGCGGAAGGCTTCAAATCGAAAGTCGCACCGTTTCTCAACACCCATTGCGTAGGCTGCCACGGGCCGACCAAAAGCCGGGGGCAAACAACCCTCCACACACTCGAAGGCGACCTCGCGGCGGGGAAGCAGCAGGAGCGTTGGGAACTGGTTCTCAAGATGCTCAAAGCGGGCGAAATGCCCCCCGAAGAGCAGACTCAGCCCGACCAAGCCGACCGCAAGGCGGTGATCGCGTGGATCGAGACGGAACTGCGGGACTCACACAAGAAAGCCACCGACCTGCCCAAAATTTCCACAGCCCGGCGGCTGACGAATTTCGAGTACCAAAATACGATGCGGGATTTGCTCGGGTTTGAACTGAACCTGATCGAGAACCTGCCGGAAGATCCCTTCAAGCCGTACCGGTTCAACAATACGGCCGAACTGATGCTGATCGGCCCGGAGCAAATGGATCGTTACACCGAAAACGCCCGTCGGGCGATGGCCAGTGCGATCGTCGATCCGGAAAAGCCGAAGGTGCATCGAACCGTTCAGACTTGGATCGCCAAGGGCGCCCCTGAACCCGGTCTGCAAAATAACGAACTTGGCATTTATGGGAACCGTCGCAATACGATCTCCACGGGCATGAGTCTGAAGAGTTGGCCGGCGACGGGGGAGTTTCGCATCCTCGTGAAAGCCTCGGCGATCCTCCCGCCAGGGTACAACGAGATGCCGCTTCGACTGATCATGGGTTCCGATCTCTTCGAGGCCGGTT
>JBBQWA010000011.1:0-27330 GCA_038211045.1 Gemmatales bacterium | reverse complement strand
GTGAGCGCGAGTTCGTCGTCGCTCAGGCCTTTCAGGTGATCCGGTTTCATATCGCTGTCTCTATCTGATTTCTCTTACACCTTCTCCCCGTGGGGAGAGGGTCGTTTCGACCGAAGGTCGAAGCGGGTTGAGGGGGAATCTTCAATACCCCCTCAACCCAACCCCTCCCCCCGAGGGGAGAGGGGAGTAGGATTACACGCTCGGGCGACGGGCCACGAAGCGACATTTGAACGGCATTTTGTACGCCACGCGGGCCAAGGCATCCTTCGCGGCCGGTTCTTGAACGCCGCCGATCTCGAAGATCACTTGGCCGGCCTTCACCACGGCGGCCCAGTATTCCGGTTCGCCCTTCCCTTTACCCATCCGCGTTTCGGCCGGGATACAGGTGATGCTCTTGTGCGGGAAAACGCGGATGTAATACCGGCCTTCGCCGGATACGAACCGGGTCATCGTGATCCGCCCGGCTTCGATCGCTTCGGCCGAGAGCCAACCGCCTTCGAGTACTTGCAGGCCGTAATCGCCGTAGGCGACGTAATTGCCCCGGTGGGATAAGCCCTTGATGGCCCCCTTGTACTTTTCTTTCTTGGCCAGGCCGCGGATGACTTGGCGTTGCACCTTTCGGTACTTCACACGCTTGGGCATCAAAGGCATCGTCACGCTCCCATTTCGGATTTTCGATTGAGGATTTCGGATCGACCGAGAACCCTGCCATCGCCATCCACTTAGTTTTTAATCCGCAATCCCAAATCCGCAATCGAACATTACCCGCGGCGCCGGCGCTGGGGCTTCTTCTGGCCCCCGGCCGAAGCGTCGGTGGTATCGTTGATTTCGCCGGTCACGTAGTCGCCGTTATTCACCCAGCATTTGATCCCGATGTTGCCTTGGGGCGTGACCGCCTCGGTGAAACCGTAATCGACTTTCGCCCGCAGCGTGCTGAGCGGAATGCTGCCTTCCATCGCCTTTTCGCAGCGGGCCATTTCGGCGCCGCCCAATCGGCCGGAGAGCTGCAACTTCACGCCCTTGGCACCGTTTTCCATGGCCCGTTGGATCGCGGTCTTCATTGTGCGGCGGAAACTCGAACGCTTTTCCAATTGCTCGGCAATATCTTCCGCGACGAGTTGGGCGTCGATTTCCGGCCGGGTCACTTCGATCGTTTTCACTTCGATGTGGCGGCGGGTGAGTTTCTCGAGGGCCTTCGTCAGTTTATCGATCTTCTCACCTTTCTTGCCAATGATCGCCCCGACCCGGCTACTGTACACTTGCACGGTGACGCGCTCGCGGGTCCGTTCGATCATAATCTTGGCGATGGCCGGGCGCTGTTCCTTGCGTTCCTTGGTCTTCGTCAGGTACGCGGCAATGAACTTGCGAATCCGGAAATCCTCGACGAGGAGTTCGGCGAAATCGTGCTTGTTGGCGTACCACGCGCTGGCCCAGCCGGTCATGATGCCGACGCGGAACCCGGTGGGGCGGACTTTCTGGCCCATATTCGTTAGCCCTTTAAGCTGCGGGGTTCGTGGGGGCCGCCTCGGCGGCGGCGGGGGTGGGAATCGCGGCCGATTCCGTCACCGTTTCGTTTTTCGGTTCGAGGTCGTTGAGATCAGTGAGCTTGACCACGATGTGGGCCAATCGCTTTTTGATCCCGAACGCGGTGCCGCGGGCACGCGGGCGGATGCGTTTGAACATCGGGCCACCGTCGATACGGGCTTCCGTGACGACGAGGTTTTCGATGCTCCGGCACCCTTGATCCCCCGCGTTGCCGACGGCGCTCTTCACGACCGCTTCGATCAGTCGGGCGCCGCGGTTGGGCATGAACTTCAGGGCTTCGATGGCCTCGTCGATGTTCATGCCGCGGATCATCTGCGCAATCGGCCGCATTTTGCGGGGCGCGACGTCGGCGAATCGGTGCTTGGCTGCGTATTCCATGTCTCACCTCTGGTGAGCAGAGTGCGGTGTTCAATAAAGATTTTCGGGTTTGCCCGCTTTATTGAACACTGAACACTGCCGACTTATTTGCTCGGTCCGGCGGCGACCTTTTTGCCCGCCGTGTGGCCTTTGAACGTCCGCGTCGGCGAGAATTCGCCGAGCTTGTGGCCCACCATATCTTCCGTCACATACACCTTCAGGAATGCCTTCCCGTTGTACACGAGGAAAGTCGCGGCGATAAACTCAGGCACGATGGTGCAATCGCGTGCCCATGTCTTGATCGGTTCGCGGTTCTTGACGCCTTGCTTGGCGACTTTGGCGAACAGCCGTTCATCGACGTACGGCCCTTTTTTCAGTGAACGACTCATCGGAAACCTCTATTTCAAATTTCGGATTGCCGATTGCGGATATCAAACCGCGACCCAATCCGAATTCCATGCCTTTGATAATCTGCAATCCGCAATCGCATTACCCGTTGTGTTGTTGGAACGGCCCGCTCGGACGACGGCGGACGATCGCGTTGTTCGAAGGCTTCTTCTGGCTGCGCGTCTTGCCGCCCTTGGCGAGCACGCCCGAAGGTCCCTTGGGGTGGCCGCCACCCTTGCTCCGGCCTTCGCCCCCACCCATCGGGTGATCCGTCGGGTTCATTGCCATGCCGCGATTGTGGGGCTTGCGGCCCTTCCAACGCATCCGGCCGGCTTTGCCCATGCTGATGTTCATGTGTTCGGGGTTCGATACTGCCCCGATCGTCGCCCGGCACTTCGCACTCACGCGGCGGACTTCTCCGCTAGGCATCGTTAGCAGCGCCCAATCTTTTTCGCGGTTCGTCAACGTACCGCTGCAACCGGCGCTGCGGCAAATCTGGCCGCCTTTGCCGGGGGTCATCTCAATGTTGTGAACCGAGAGGCCCAACGGAATCTTAGACATCGGCAGGCAGTTACCGAGCTTCGGCTCGGCCTTTTCGCCGCTCATCACTTTGTCGCCGGCCTTCAGGCCGTCCGGGGCCAGTATGTAGTTCTTGGTCTGTTTCCCGTCGGCGTATTCGATCAGCGCGATGCGGGCGGTACGGCAGGGGTCGTATTCCACCGAGAGTACCGTCGCTTCGACCGCGTCTTGCTTGCGCTTGAAGTCGATGATGCGGTACATCTGCTTGTGGCCACCGCCGCGAAAGCGCGAGGTCGTGATCCCTTGGAAGTTCCGGCCACCCTTCTTCTTCTTCCGCTTCAACAGCGGCTTGTAAGGGGCGTTGACGTTCGGGTTCGTACACTCGGCGAAATCCGAGACCGAGCCACTACGGCGGCCGGCGGAAGTCGGATTGTATTTGATCACGCCCATCTTCAAGTCCTCAATCAGAGCCGGAAGCGTCAGCGACCGGTTGCGTATCGTACCCAACACATTCGCCGGTCGCTAACGCTCGCGGCTCCCAAAAACCGTTAATAGAAATCGATCTTATCTTCGTCGTTCAGCGTGACGATCGCTTTCTTCCAACTGGAAGTGCGGCCGAGCGTTTGGCGGGTGCGGGTTTCCTTGCCCTTGCGGGTTTGGGTTCGCACCTTATCGACGCGGACGTTGAATAACTCGGTCACGGCCGCGGCGATTTCGATCTTGGTCGCCAGCGGGTTCACGAGGAACGCGTAGGCGTTGTATCGGCTGCTCTGGTGCGTGCCCTTTTCGGTGACGAGCGGGCGCAACAGAATCTGGTGCGGGCGGAGTTCGACCCCGGCTTCGCCGTGGACGCACGGTTTCCGCCGTTCGAGCTTCAGCACATATTTCCGCGGGTGCGGTCTGGTCGTCGCCATCGTTCATCCTTCATTCTGACCCCCCTATCCCCTTGCGGGAGAGGGGCTGGGGGTGAGGGGGAAAGGGTTTCACACCCCCTCACCCCTAACTCCTCTCCCGCCGAGGGAGAGGGGAACCAAGCCGAATCCCGTTACTCCGCCACCGGTTTACCTTTGTCACGCAGCATTTGGAAGGCGGCGCGAGTGAGTACGAGGCGTTTCTGTTTCAGCACGATGTACGCGTTGAATTCCGCGGCGGGCAGAACCTTGACCCCTTCGATGTTCCGCCCGGAGCGGAAGATCGTCGGATCGAGGGTTTCCGTTCCGATGAGCACCGTCGTATCGAGCAGCGTCACATCCTTCTCAATGTTCTGTTCGACGCCGTTGACCACGGTCTTCACGATGGCTTGGCCGACTTTGATCGACTTCAGTACCCCGGCCATTTCCTTCGTCTTCGGGCCGACGAGGGCGAAATCGTCGATGATCACTGCTTCGCCATCGGCCAACTTGCTGAGGATCGCCATGCGGGTCGCCGCACGAACGGCCTTCTTCGGCAAGTGGTATTCGTAATCGCGGGGTTTCGGCCCTTTCGAGGTACCACCACCGCGGCGTTTGTTGGTTCGCTTCGTACCGACTCGGGCGTTGCCCGTGCCCTTTTGCTTGAAGACCTTCTTCGAGCTGCCGGCCACTTCCCCGCGGCGGAGCGTGCTGGCCGTTCCCGCCCGTTGATTGGCGAGGTACATCAGGCAAACATCGTGCAGCAACGTACGGTTGATCTTCCCGCCGAATTCGGAAGGATCGATCTCGACCGAACCCACCGACGAACCCGTCTTGGAAACGACGGGCACGGCGATTTTATCGGTCAGTTCCCGCACCAATGCGGCATTTTTCTCGGCCATCGCGATACACCTCTTACGCCGTAACCCAATGGGTTACAGTGATTCCTTCAGACTTCGGCCCGATTCTGGCAATCCGTGGGGGATACGCGAGATCATTCGGAGCGTCGATCTGGTGGAGGCCGTCCGCCATGCGGCGGGCGAGTTTGTGTGGCCGACGGATCCGGTTCTCAAGAAACCCGATCCGTTTGTTCGACCGACTCGAAGCCCCCAACGATTGCAAACAGTTTTTCGGAGTCGGAAGCGTCAGCGATGATCAAGTACATCGTCGCTGACGCTTCCGGTTCCGAAAATCACTTACTTTCCACCACCCATGACTTTGATCTTAATATCGACGCCTGGCGGCAGGCTCAATCCTTTGTTCAACGCTTCGATCGTCTTCGCGGTCGGCGAAAGAATATCGATCAGTCGCTTGTGCGTTCGGATTTCAAATTGTTCGCGGCTCTTGCGGTCGATGTGCGGCGAACGCAGCACCGTGTAGCGTTCTACCCGTGTCGGCAACGGGATCGGCCCGTGAACTTCCGCTTGGGTGTTTTGGGCCACCTGAACGATTTCCGACGCGGTGCGGTCGAGCACTTCGTGGTCGTAACCTTCCATGCGAATCCGGATGCGTTCACGCGATTGACCGGCCACGATTGTCACCCCTAGCCCGCGATTTTCGAGTAATTCCGACGAAGCTTATGAGAACATCCGCTGTATCGGAAGAGAGAGTGTAAAGCGCAGCGGAATAATGGCAATGGCGCAACGGGAAAAAAATCCAACTCACGCGCCGCACGGCATCACGATTTGGCAGCAGCCGAGGTTCAACGATTCCCTAGGCACCCCGGATTCCACGATCTGACCCAACACGCCATCGCAGAGGGAGTAGATCATGAAGCGACCCTGTTTCCGGAACCGGATCAGATCGGCGTGAACCAGTACCTTCAAATGGTGATTCACATTCAATGCCGGGATGTTCACCGCCTCGATAATCTGCGAAACGTTGCGTTCGCCGTCGACGAGCAGACGCACGATTCTCAATCGCTCCGGGGCCGCGAGCGCCGCCAGCAGCACCGAGCAGCGTTCGGGATCGAGGGGATCTTTGGCCTTCATGCGGGGTATTCTATTGCGGTCTTGGAGGGTGGGCACTTCCCACCTCGTGAAATGGTGGGCAGTGCCCACCCCACAAGAATCACCAGACTATTACGGTTTCACTAAACTGCGCACGAACACCACCAAATCGGCGATTTCCTCGGGTTTGTAGGCGGTGCCGCTGGCGGGCATCGGCGTACCGGGGATGCCGAGGAACAATCGCGTGTACAAATGTCGGTCTTCGCTGCCGCCTTTGTACAGTCCACTCGTAAGATTGCGAGGCGTGGCCGGGGTGCCGTTCTCGTTCACGAATTTCGGATCCTTGGTTTGCGGGCCGTCGCCCAAGCCGCCGGGGCCGTGGCACGCGGCGCACACTTTATTGAAGATTTCCTGCCCCTTCGCCAAGCTCTCCGGTCGCGGCTGAATCTCGGGGATGGCGAGTTCGGAGCCGACTGCGCACGCGGCATCGGTGGCCTTGGCGATCTTCGCGGGGTTGATGTCGTCGCCGCCGTCGTCGTAATCTTTGAGGGCTTTCTTCAACAAGCGATCGTAGGTGCCACGCCAAGTGAGTTGTCGAATGTAGCCGATGAGGGCATCGCGTTCGGCTTGGCGGAGTTGTTGGAAATCGGGCATGGCCGAACCGGGGATGCCACGGAGAAGAATACCGTTGAGATCGGCATCCGAGGGCATGGCGTTGGTGGTGCTGCCGAACTTGTATTTGTCGGAGCCGAAGTAGCGTGCTCTCACGGCGAGTGCGGCCACGCCGTTGCCATCACCACGCGGGCCGTGGCAATTCGCGCAATTTTGCAGGAAGAGTTTGCGACCGTCAGGTGGGGCCGAATCGGGGGCGTTCATCAGTGTGATGTTCGCGCCGTAGGGAATGGCCGGATCTTGGGGCAGTTGTCTGAAGCCCCAGTAGCCCGCGGCAATCGCCACGAAGGCGAACAGGAACGGGGCCGAATACAGGAACCATTTGCGACTGCTCGGCATGCGGTCGAAGGCCGGGGCCGGCCCGAGGAATGGTTCGACCAGGGGATGAGGGGAAACTACATCAACCATCGGGCGAAACTCCAATCGGATATGCTATTTTAGCAAGGCCGCTCGAACTCGACCAATCGGAGTGATCGATATGCCAGAATGCGAATTCCCGAAGCCGGGCTTCCGCTACGCCGATAATAATAGTTAGGTAAACTGCGTAAGGAGTGCGAACCGTATGGGCATGCTCGACCACTGGCACCCGGTGTTTCCGTCTCACAAGCTCAAAAAGAAGCGGCTCGCCGAGGTCACACTCGCTGGCAACTCGATCTGCGTGTACCGAGGCGAATCGGGCACCGTCGGCGCGATCAACAACGTCTGCCCGCACCGCCGCTTGAAGCTGACCTATGGCAAAGTCCTCGGGGACAAGGTCGAATGCCGGTACCACGGCTGGCAGTTCGACGCCTGCGGCGAAGGCGAAAGCCGCGCCACACCCAAGATGCACACCTGCACCGACAGCTACACCACCCGCGAAGAGCACGGCTACATCTGGATCAAGAGTTCGCACTCCGATCCGGTGTTCCCGCTCATTAACGAAGACAAGTTCTACCACGTCGGGAACTTCCAGCACACGATCCCGGCCCCGCTGGAATTGACCGTCGATAACTTCAACGAAATCGAGCACTCCGGCACCGTCCACGATACCTTCGGCTACGATCTCGAACACCTCGCCGATGTGAAAGTGACCTTCGAACAAACCGACGACAGCGTCACTGTGCGGAACGTCGGGATTACCAAGAAGCTGTTCAAGCCCTTCGCCTGGGGCCTCGGCATCGGCAAGGACTACCTCTTCCACGACCACTGGACGACGCGCTTCTCCCCCGTGTACAGCGTCTTCGACCACTGGTGGACATCTCCCGATGGCAAGAAGGAAGCGATGTTCCGCTGGCGGCTCTACATCTTCTTCTGGCCAATCGATAACGACACCACCGCCGCCACGAGCTTCGTGTACGCCAAGGGACGCTACCCCGGCCCGACCGGCGGGTTGAAGTTCGCCAAGTACATCCTGCGCCCGGAAGTGGATCGCGAAATCCGCCAAGACATCCAGATGCTGGAATTCATGGGTAGCAAAGACCCGGACATTTCCGGAATGAAGTTGAGCCGCTTCGACAAAGTGTTGGGCATGACCCGCGAACGCATCAACCGCATCTACCGTGGCATCGACAGTCAACGCATCCCACTCGCGGGGTGAGATTCACGGGAGATTCGCTATGACGACATTGATTGCACCGCCGCTTCAGCTCTCTGCGCTGTTCGACCAGCTCGCGGCCGAGTGGCGCGAACAAACCCTGTATATGTCGTCGCCCACGGCCATCGCGACGAACCGGGCTTACCAGCGTATCATCGGCCTCGGGCCGCAGGCGATCCCTCTCATCCTCGCGGAGTTGAAACAGCATCCCGAACAATGGTTCTGGGCATTGGTGGCGATCACGGGTGAGAATCCCGTACCTGTTGGCGATGAAGGCCGCCCCGGGGCCATGCGAGATGCTTGGCTATCTTGGGGTAGGCTCAACGGGTGGATCGCATGAATCCATTGGAAATCGCGTTTCCCAATTTGCTGGCCACCGGGTATCGAATTACCAGCCCAACCGATCCGTTCTACAACTGTGCGGCTTGGGCAGTGGCCGAATCGGATCGATGGTGGTGGCCGGATTCGATGGAGGTTGGGTATTGGCCAGCATCCGTGCCCCGTGAAGAAACGATGGATGCTTTTATTAAGGCGTTCGCCACCCTCGGATTTGCACCCGTGGCCAATCCCTTGACGCTTGCGGGAAAATCACTGGTCGCCTTGTATGCCAAGGCGGGCGTTCCCACCCACGTTTGTCGTCAACTTCCCAGCGGATTCTGGACGAGCAAACTTGGGATTGCCGAAGACATTGAGCATACTCTGGATGGGTTATCCGGGGCTATTTACGGAACGGTAGCCCTGATTTTGGAACGCATCGAATAATCGAAGCACACGCCCGCTGACTGGATGTTGACCCACTTCCCCTTGACCGGCCTTCCCCGGCAACGTATTCCCCCGCGATGGAACCGGGCCACCTTCCCGTGTTGCCCGAGGAAACCATGCGGTTCCTCGATCCGCAACCGGGCGAAATCTGGGTCGATGGCACCACCGGCGGCGGCGGGCACTCCCGTATGATCGCGGAACGCATCGGCTCCCGCGGCCGGTTGATCGCCTTCGATCAAGATTCGGCCATGCTGGTAATGGCCAAACAGCGGCTCGAAGGTTTTCCCGTGACCGCCGTACACGCGAACTTCGATCAAGTGCAGGAAGTGCTGGAAAACTTGGGGATTTTGAAAGTGAACGGGGTGCTCGCCGATCTCGGCTTCAGCTCCGATCAGATGGATAACCCGGCCCGCGGCCTCAGCTTCCAACGCAACGGCCCGCTCGATATGCGGCTCGATACCACCATCGGAAGCACTGCGGCCGATCTCGTGAACACCGTGGGCGAAGCGGCGTTGGCCGATTTGATTTTCGAGTACGGCGAAGAGCGTAAAAGCCGCTGGGTGGCGAAGCGGATCGTCGAACGGCGGAAAGAACGAAAGTTCGAAACGACCGAAGATTTGGCCGAGTTGGTGCGGAAGTGCGTGCCGCGCAGCGGCAAGATCGATCCGGCCACGCGGGTATTCCAAGCCCTGCGGATCGCGGTGAACGATGAACTCGGCGCCCTAGAGCGATTGCTCTCCGCGTTGCCGAGGGTGCTACTTCCGGGCGGCCGGGCCGGGATCATCAGCTTTCACTCGCTGGAAGATCGGCGGGTGAAGCAGGCGTTTCGCAACGGCGATCTTTGGAAGGTGCGAACGAAGAAACCGGTGGAAGCGACCGACGCCGAGATGGCCCGCAACCCGCGATCGCGCAGTGCGAAATTCCGTGTGGCCGAGAGAATCGGAGATTCCCCATGAGCGACGCGACCAAGATTCCGTTCGAACCGATCCCGATGCCGCCGATTGGGCCACTGGCACCGTTGCCGCCCATGCCGACGCTTTCCGATCCGGCGAAGCCGAGCATCTCACCGATATCCGATCCGGTGAAGCCGAGCTTTTCGCGCTCGACGATTCCCCCCGCTTCCGCGTTGCCACCGACGCGCAAGCCGATTGCGATGGAAGAAGACGCGATTCCGCTCACCAAGTTTCTACCGTTGGGCATCGCGCCGGAATCGCCCGAACCGGCGAAGAAAGCCGATGCCGCACCGATGCCGCAATCGTGGGTTCGCCGAAAGCGGATGAAATTGATCATGGGCGCGGCGAGCCTCGGCGGTGCCGCATACGGGCTGCACGAGTTCGCCCCGCATCTCAAATTCGGCTCAGAACAAGGCGATTCCAAGCTCGTGGAAGTGGCCAAGCCAACGCAGGTACCTAAGATCGCCGAGGAGCGCAGCCATGATTTGCCGAAGCCGAGCGTGAACTTTGAACGGCAGGAAGAATTGAAGCCGTTGCTCACGATCGGTACTCAGGAAGAACCGGCGCACTTGAGGCTCGCGGCGGGCGTTGCGACGCTGCCGGTTCCCAACTTGCCCACAGAGATTCAAACGCCCGCTCCGCCGGTGGTGTTGCCGAAGAAGGTGGAAACGCTCGCTCCGCCGGCATTGCCGATTGCGGTGCCGGAAACTCCGAAGGTCGTATCCGTACTTCCGCCGGTTCTATTGGATGTGCCCCCGGTGGTGCCGATCACATTGCCGCCCGTTGCTCCCGTGTTACCGCCGGTCGAAGTGGTGCCACCCAAACTGAAGTTCCCGGAACTTCCCGTGGAAACCCCGAAGCCGACACCCATTCCCGTTGAACTCCCCGTGGAGACGCCCAAACCCGCCGTCATTCCTGCGCCTGCACCTGCGACGAGCGTTGCGACGGTGCCACTGAAGCCACTGAAGCCAATGCCAACAGGTGGCATGGTCGGTGGAATTACCCCGGAACTAGAATACACTTCGCCACCCGAAACATCGAAGCCGGTAGTGGCGGCGGAACCGAAGACCGATTACGACGTGGATGTTCACCGGGTGAAGAACGCCGAGACGTATCAAACCCTCAGCGAGAAGTACTACGGCAGCGCTCAGTATGCCGAAACGCTCAAGGCCTACAACCGCGGGGCCGATCTCGGGCAACTGCGGGACGTGCATGTGCCGCCGATGTTCGTCATTCGCAAGATGGCCCCGGCGAAAACTCCTCAGCCTACTCCTGCGAATGATGTCATTCCGGCGGGCGTCGAACCTTCATGGAACGGCGTCGGCGTGCCGAAGCCCGGCAACGGGGATGTGCGCTTCGAGACGTACCGCGTGCCGCGAACCGGAATGACCATGCGCGACGTGGCCAAAGCCGTGTACGGCAGTGAGCGCGAATGGCCCCGCGTGGATAATCGCAGGAACATCCGATACTTGCCCGACGAACAACTCCCCGTGGGTGCGGAGTTGCAAGTTCCGGTCGAACGCCCCGACTGGCGGTAATATCAACCCTCTCCCCTTGGGGAGAGGGTCGGCCCGACGGAGTCGGGACGGGGCGAGGGGGCTTTACGAAGGGACACGTTCCCAACCTTCGTAGGCCTCCTCTCACCTAGGGGAGAGGGGAGCACGAAAGGATTTCCATGTCGAGATTCATCCATCCCACCGCCATCGTCTCGGCGGAAGCCCAACTCGCCGAGGATGTGCAAGTCGGGCCGTTCGCCATCCTCAATGGCCCGATCGTACTCGGGGCGGGTTGCCACGTGGGGCCGCGGGTTCACTTGCTCGGCCGCGTGACCGCCGGGGAGAACAATTTGTTCCACACCGGCTGCGTGATCGGCGATCACCCGCAGCACCTCGGTTACAAGGGCGAAGAGACCCGCGTGGAAATCGGCGACGGCAACATCTTCCGCGAAAATGTCACGATTCACCGGGCCATGCCGGCCACCGGTGCGACCAAGATCGGCGACCGCAACTTATTCATGGTGAACAGCCATGCGGGGCACGATGCCAGAGTCGGAAACGGCTGCGTGCTCGCCAACGGGGCGCTTTTGGGCGGGCACGCGGAAATCGCCGATGGCTGTTTCATCTCCGGCAACGGGGCGGTTCACCAATTCTGTCGGGTCGGCCGATTGGCGATGATAGGCGGCCTTTCCGCCGTCAGCCAAGATTGCCCGCCCTTCTGGATGATCCGCTACATCAACATCCCGCACGGGGTGAACCTCGTCGGCATGAAACGTTCGGGCATGAGTGCCGACGACATCGCCGCGGTGCGGCGGGCGTACAAAACGATCAATCGCCAAGGGCGTTTGGTGTCGAATGCGCTCGAAGTGATCGAAGCGGCGGACGGCGAACGCGGCCCGATCCGAGAGATTATCGACTTCGTTCGATCGTCGAAACGCGGGATCGTCGTGGGAAGCTTGCGCGAGGGGCCGGATGAGTAAATGGTTCGCCCTCTCCCACAGCCGCCGATTCGCCATCGGCCTCTGGATCGCCCTGCTCGCCGGGGTGCTGGGTCGCGTGGCCTTCGATAAAGTTACAGCCCAAACGGTGCTGCCGATTTACCTCGAAGGGGGTCGCCGTTGGGAGAACGCGGAACCCCTTTACGGCCCAATGCCCACGGGGTTGGACGTTATACGCAACCCGCCGTTGATCGCCGCACTCACGGTGCCATTCACGGAACTCCCGCCTCGATTCGCGGCATTGCTCTGGCGAATCCTGCTCATCGGTTTGTATGCCCTCGGCCTGTTCCAATTCCTACGGGACGTCGCCCCGCCCATTTCCCCGCTGCGTCACGACATCTTTTGGATGCTCGGCGCCGTGCTAGTACTCAACGCATTCAACAACGCGCAATTGAATCTGTTGATCGTGGCTTCCGCACTCTTGGGCGTCGCAGCCGCGGCCCGCGGGCACTGGTGGGTGAGCGCGTTCTGGCTGACTTTGTCCGGTCAGGTGAAGATCTATCCGTTCGCACTCGCCGGCCTCGTCTGCATTGCGTTCCCTCGAACCATGATCTGGCGGACGGCGCTGATGCTGATCGCGGGATTGCTTCTGCCGTGCGTTTTGGCGAACCCGCAATACGCCTTGGATCAATACCGGAGCTTCGCCATTACGTTGAAAGCGGACGACCGCACCGATGTCGCCATCGAACGCACAACTCGGGATTGGTCGATTCTCCCCCGCTCTTTCGCGGGGGTGATCGTGCCGCGCGAAGTGGTGCTACCCGTCGCGGCGATAGCCGGGATCGCATTCGCATTTTGGGTTGCGCTCGCAAACCGGGAAGAACGATTGCGACTCGCCTTCTGCCTCGGGATCTTATGGATGCTGATGTTCGGGCCGAACACTGAGATGAACACCTACTCGATCCTCGCTCCCGTCGCGGCGTGGCTGGCATGCCGGGAACGGAGCGGCGTATTCGCATGGCTGGGCGTGAGCCTACTCCTCGCGGCGATCTTGCGGGCGAGCTTTCCCACGAACCTGTTCCACGGCCTCGAATTCCTGCAACCCATCGCCGCGATCTGCTTGCTCATTGCGGTGTTGGCGGGTGGGCTCCATCCGAGCCGGAAGCGTCAGCGACGATTCGAGACTCCTTCCGAGCCGGAAGCGTAAGCGACGTCAGGTAGAAAATGCCATCAAATCGCACACCTGACACTACCCCGTTATTCCCACCTGCGCGGGAATGACGGGAAGTGGTTTGGTTCGAGTGGCTTTCTCAGTATGACCGTCAGTAGCGACGATTGCCCATCAAATCGTCGCTCACGCTTCCGGCTCCGAAAGACTTATCAGCGCATCGGATTCTTGCTCGGCTTCCCCTCGCCATCGAGGATTTGGAAGTGGTGGACGCCGCTCTTGCGGTCGTCGGTGTACGTCCAAACGATCTTCTTCTCGCGGGTGACTTCGACGAGTTTGATCTGCCCGGCGGTGCTGCGGTAGCTGGTGAACACGGTGTTGCCGTTGTCCAAACGTTGCACGCCGCACGCATCGCTGATCGGCTTGCCGGGGAGGTCGTCGTTGGTCACGCGCCAAACTTCCTCGCCCTTCGCGTCCACTTCGATCACGAGGTTCCCCACTGTGCAGCCGATGAGCGTGTGGCCGTCCGGCGTGCGGATCGCGGTGAAGGGCATGTTCGGCGTTTTCGCTTCCCACACGATTTTCCCCTCGGAATCGTACTCCCGCACGATGCGATCCGAAAGTTGCGGAACGAGGTAATGGCCGTTCGGGAGTTTCCGACTCATCCGGGTTTGCAAGTGGTGATCCTTCGTTTGCGCCCGGATCGCGACCTCGGCGGTGATTTTGCCATCGCGGTTCACTTCGAGGATGCGCGGTTTGTCCCCGGCTTCGGTGAGCAGAATTTTTCCGTCGCCCAAAGCTTGCACGGTGTTCACTTCGCTCTGGGAACCTTTGAACTCGAAAACGATCTTGCCTTCCTTCGTCACCTCGACCACCGCCCCGCTCGGGTAGGTTTTACTCTTGGAGAGGGCGAGGAGCACGTTGCCGTTTTCGAGCACCCAGCCATCGCGCGAGGCGTGCGGGTACGTCCAGAGTGCCTTGCCGGTTTCATCGGCAATGAGCGTGGCGGCCCCCGTGATGAGGATCGTTCGTTTCATCGGTTCGGCCGCGAATGCAATGCCCCCAGCCACGGTGATGATCGAAGCGAGGATAATTCTGGCGATGTTCATATCGAATCCGAGATGGTTGAGGGGCGTGCGAGAGTCCATCATACGGAATCGACCGCGTGCATTTCGCCACGGGAAACAGTGGACTGCGCAGCCTCGGCGCGTGAGAATCACTCCAACCTTCCCCGCTTCGGAGTTCGTCATGCTTCCGCTCTCCCGCCGCAAGTTCCTCAAACACTCTGCTCTCGGCGGCGCCGTACTCGGCTTGCCCGCCATCAGCTACCGGGCCGCATTCGCGGCCGAAGCCCCCAGCGAACGGGTTCGCACTGCGATGATCGGCGTCGGCAATCAGGGCGGCCCCAAGAACAACATGAAGTACTTTCTCAAGAACATCGTGGCGATGTGCGACCTCGATAAGGGTTACCTCGCAGAATCCGAAGCGTATTTGAAGAAAGAAGCGAACCTCAACGCCGTGCTCACCGACGACTACCGCAAGTTGCTCGATTCCAAGGAAGTGGATGCGGTGGTTGTCACGGTGCCCGATCAATGGCACGCCAAGATGACCATCGAAGCCTGCAAAGCGGGCAAAGACGTGTACTGCGAGAAACCGCTCACGCTGATGATCGGCGAAGGCAAACCGATGATCGAAGCGGCCCGTACGCACAATCGCGTCGTTCAAACCGGCACCATGCAACGCAGCGGCGAAGAATTCAAACTCGCCGTCGATCTCGTTCGCAAGGGGATCGTGGGCAAGGTGAAGGCGGTGAACGTGACGTTGCCCACGCCGAACTGGATCGCCAAAGCTGGGAAACCGATTCCCGACTCAGCTCCGCCCGAAGGATTCGATTACGATCGCTGGCTCGGGCCGGCGCCTTTGCGGCCGTACAACAAGAACCACCTCCACTACCTGTTCCGCTTCTACTGGGATTACTCCGGCGGCCAACAAACCAACTTCGGCGCTCACCACCTCGATATCGCCCAATGGGGCCTCGGCATGGATGAGAGCGGCCCCGTAAGCGTGGAAGGCACGGCCGCGTTCAACCCCGATGGCTGGTACGAAACCCCCGATACCACCGAGATCAAGTACACCTACGCCGATGGCGTGGTGCTCACTTGCCGACAAGTGGGGAAGAGTACGAACAACACCCAAGGCACCGAGTTCATCGGCGACAAAGGGAGCCTATTCGTCTACCGCGGCGGGATCGTTGCGACGCCGAAGGAATTGATGAAGGGAATCGAGATGCCGAAGATCGGCGGCTTGCTGGCGAACTTCGCCCACGTGAACAACTTCTTCGATTGCGTGAAGAGCCGCAAGGCGCCGAACGCGGATATTTCCATCGGCCACCGCTCCGCGACCGTGTGCCACTTGGGCAACATCGCCGTGCGGACGAAGAAGAAGATCGTGTGGGATCCGAAGGCGGAAACCATCGTGGGCGACGCAGACGCTGCGAAATGGCTCACGAAAGAATACCGCAAGCCCTACGCGATTGGGTAAACCCTGCAGGCTGCTACAATACCTCCATGAATCCCATCGTTTTCGCTCTCCGCCGCCCTTACACGGTGATGGTCGCGGTTGTCGCTGCGATGCTCGCCTCGGCGCTCGCCACTTCCAAAGCCCGCGTCGACATCTTCCCGCCGCTCAATCAACCGGTGATTTACGTTTGTCAGCCGTACGGCGGCATGAACCCGGGCCAAATGGAAGGCCTGCTCACGAGCTATTACGAATACCACTTCCTTTACGTCAACGGGATCGAGCACGTCGAATCGAAGAACATTCAAGGGATGAGCCTGCTGAAGCTGCAGTTCCACCCCGGCACCGACATGGCCCAAGCCATGGCCGAAACTGTGGCCGCGGTGAATCGTTCGCGCTTCATGATGCCGCCGGGCACCGTACCGCCGTTCGTCATGCGGCTCGATACCGGCAGCGCCTCCATCGGTTACCTCGTTCTGAACAGCGATACCCTCGCCATCAAAGACATCCAAGACATCGCCACAACGAAGGTGCGGCCGATGTTCACCAGCGTGCCCGGCATCAGTACGCCGCCCGCGTTCGGCGGCAATCAACGCGCGATCGTGGTGAGCATCAATCCGGAGAAGCTGAAAAGCCACAACCTTTCGATCGATCAGATCTCGGAGTCGTTGGCCAATGGCAACGTTGTGGTGCCATCGGGTAATATCCGCATCGGCGACCTCAATTATCTGGTGAATTCGAACGCGATGGTCGGATCGAAACCGGTCGAAGAACTGGGCCAAATCCCCGTGAAGTTCGGGGAGAATCCGGTGTTGTTGCGCGACGTGGTCACATCCATCGCCGACGCCTCGGATATCACTGCCGGGTATGTGCTGGTGAACGGTCGGCGATCCGTTTACATGCTCGTGACCAAGCGGGCCGAAGCTTCGACGATCTCGGTCGTCAACGAGCTGCAAAAAGCGTTGCCGCGGATGCGAGAAGCCGCACCGGGGGTCGATATTCAATTCGCCTTCGATCAATCCCCTATCGTGAAGGAGGCGATGTCCGGCGTGATCGTGGAAGGGTTGATCGGCGCCGGCCTCACCGGGCTGATGGTGCTGCTCTTCCTCCGCGATTGGCGGAGCGTGATCGTGGTGGTGTTGAACATCCCCATCGCCCTGATGATGTCGGTGCTCGCCCTCTGGATCTGCGGTCAAACGATCAACCTGATGACGCTCGGCGGCCTCGCCCTCGCCGTGGGCATCCTCGTGGATGAGGCGACGGTGGAAGTCGAGAACATTCACACGCAGATGCACCACACCACCTCGATTGCGAAGGCGGTGCGCGCCGGGAACGCCGAGACGGCGGTGCCTCGGTTGCTGGCCATGCTCTGCATTTTGGCGGTGTTCGTGCCTTCGTTTTTCATGGAAGGGGCCACGCGGGAACTCTTCGTGCCGTTGAGCATGTCGGTCGGCTTCGCCATGATTTCGTCGTACTTACTCAGTAGCACGTTCGTTCCCGTGATGAGCGTGTGGCTTTTGAACCACCGCGCCGTGCCGGAAGATTCGCACTTCTTCGGCCGCGTCCAACGCTTCTACATGCGCCTCCTCGAAAGCTTGGACAATAGCCGGGGGCTGGTGGTACTCTCGTACTTCTCGTTGGCCGCACTCGCCTTGGTCGGCCTCGCCTCCGGCCTCGGCACTTCCATCTTCCCGCAAACCGACAAAGGCCAGTTCACCCTGCGCTTGCGCGCCCCCACCGGCACCCGCATCGAACGCACCGAGGCCCTTTCGCAGCAAGCCCTCAAGATCATCGAACGCGAAGCGAAGACCGTGAAGATGAGTGTCGGCTACGTCGGCACCTTCCCCACCAACTACCCGGTGCAGGGTTGCTACCAATGGACGAGCGGCCCCGAAGAAGCCATCCTCAAAGTAGCCATTCCTCCTTCCGCCGGGATCCGCATCGATGCCTTTCAAGAACGGCTCCGCGAAGTGTTGCCCACGGAACTCAAGGCGTGGCTCCGCGAACAATGGAAAACCGACGGCGTTCCCGAACCCGAGTGGGCCGCCCGCGAAAACGAACTGCGGCTCTCGTTCGAGCCCGGCGATCTCATCAACGAGGTGATGAGCTTCGGTAGCCCCACCCAAGTGGAAGTGCAAATCAGCGGCAACAACCTGCCCGCGACCTTGGCCGCGACCAAACGGCTGCACGAGAAGCTCAAACAGGTGCCAGAACTCCGCGACCTGCAAATGCAACAACAACAGAACTACCCCACGATCGACGTCAACATCGATCGCGCCCGGGGCGGCTCGATGGATCTCAATGTTCGCTCGATCACCAACTCCCTGATACCGAGTACCTCGTCGAGCCGATACGTCGCGCCGAACTACTGGAACGACCCCAAGTCCGGGCAAGCCTACATCGTTCAGGTTCAGATTCCCCCGCCCCAGATGAACTCCATCGACGAACTCGGTCAAGTGCCGATACGCGGGATGGCGGGTGGCATCCTCGGCATGGGTGTTTCCTCCCCCGTTATGACGACCTCCGATTCGATGCCATTGACCGGCTTTTCGGGCGGCACCGGGAAGTTGCTCCGCGATGTGGCCACCCTGAAAGCGACGACCACGCCCGCCGAGATCGATCGGTACAACATGCGACGCTACCTCAGCCTCGCCGCAAACGTGAAGGATAAAGACCTCGGCAAAGTCGGCCGCGGGGTGCAAGCCGCAATCGCCGAGGCCAAGCGCGAGATCATCGAACAGAATTACGACGACCAGAAAAAGAAGTTGCCACCCGGCCCGGAAGCCGAGGCGAAGTGGAACGCGAGCCGCGATGCCGACCTCGCCGCCGGGAAGTTGCCCGATGGCGTGTTCATCGACCTCCGCGGCCAACTCAC
This sequence comes from Gemmatales bacterium, assembly GCA_038211045.1. GTDB lineage: Bacteria > Planctomycetota > Planctomycetia > Gemmatales > Gemmataceae > JALHQU01. The sequence goes on along the minus strand of JBBQWA010000011.1, from coordinate 8,729 downwards.
CACGCTCGCCCAAGTGCAATCGAATTTGACCGTGGGTTTGGCCGTCGCCGTCGTGGCGATCCTGCTGCTACTCGTCGGCTACTTCCAATCGTTCAAACTGGCGTTTATCGCGTTGGCGAGCGTACCCGCCACTTTGTGCGGCGTCGGAATCATTCTCACGCTCACCGGCACAACGTTGAACCTGCAATCGTTCATGGGGGCGATCATGGCCATCGGCGTTTCGGTGGCGAACGCCATTCTCGTGGTGAGCTTCGCCGAAACGGATCGGCTGAAGCACGGCGATTCTCGCCGGGCGGCGATCACCGGCGGAACGTCGCGGTTACGGCCCATTCTCATGACGAGTTGTGCGATGGTCGCGGGAATGTTGCCGATGGCATTGGGCTTGGGCGAAGGCGGGGATCAAACCGCCCCGCTCGGCCGGGCCGTGATCGGCGGACTCGTGGCCAGCACCTTCGCCACGCTCTTCGTACTGCCGACGCTCTTCACCCTCCTGCAACGCAATGCGAGCCGCAAAACCGCCTCGCTGAACCCGGACGACGCCCCGGACGCCGACGAAGCCAGCGGCCGCATGACCTATCCGTAATGGGGCAATCACTCCCGTCGCTGACGCTCGGAGCTCGCAGGCTGGGTTGGGTGTATTCCTCGGATAAGCCCCATCTGAGCCGGAAGCGTGAGCGACGATTGCCCGTCGAATCGTCGCTCACGCTTCCGGCTCGGAAAGTGGAATTGAACGCCAATCGCCTAAAAACCGGCGGGGAAGAAACACCCGATTCCGCCACTCCTACAATACCCGGATGCCCACCGCCGCCGAATATTGGATCGAACGCACCACGCAGGCCATCGATGGCTACACGGAAACGCTTCGCCGCCAAGTGGTGGCAACGCTGCTGAAGCCGCGGACGCCGATCCCCGTCGAAGAACTCACCGCCCGAATTTTGGGCACGCTCACCAACGCCCCGGTGATCGACCGGCGACTGCGCGAACTTTCCCCCTCCTCGCGGTGGATCCTCACCGTGATGGGCCGCACCCGGCAACCCCGCTGGACCGTCGGCCAACTCCTCACCATCCTCGCCTCCCTCGGTTCGACCGACGGCCTCACGCCTATCCGAGCGTTGTTCGAGTGCGGATTGCTCTGTCCGGATCGCCCCGCGAATGCGGAGGAACTCCCGGCATTCGAGCCGTGGTTGGCATCGTCGGGCATTCTCGAAGCGAAGTTGTTCGCACTTCCGGGGGTGACGGCGCGGGCCAGGGGGGAAGAACTTCCACTGCCGGAACTCGCCGCCGTGGAAACCGAACCCGGGGCGACGCCGCGCGTTGCCGATGGCTTGGAGTGGCCGTTGCGGTTGGCGGTGGTCGAGCAAGTCGTCGCGGGGGTGCCCTTCCGAACGACGCAGTCGAACGCATTGTTCAAACGCGATCTCCAACGGATCGAATCGAACGAAATCCTCTCGCAAACGCCATCGGATCATCTGGTGCCGATCCGCGATGGAGGGATACTGGCATTGTTTTGGGCCGCGGCGGTCGGCCGCCCGGTGATCGAAGGGGACACGCCCAACGACACTCCCCGCGAAACGTCCCACTCGCTGATCGAAACGCTCATGGAGTTGGCCGCGGCACTGCCGCACGTCGAAGTGTGGGATCCGCTGAAAGGTTACAGCGTACCGGATTTCAACGGGCTTTCGCCGTTCCCTTCTTCGGCCACGCTCGCACTCTTGATGTTGGGTACGGTGCCGGAGGAACGTTGGGTGGCCCCCTCGGAAATCGCGGAATGGCTCTGGGCACACCATCCCGCATGGTCGGGTACGCTTTCTCCCGAGGTTCAAAAGAACCGCGGAACCGAGTGGGTCGAAGCGTTGTTGCTGGGGCCGTGCTACACGCTGCGGTTGGTGGAAGCGTTGCAAAATTCGGAAGGCCCCGCGGCGGTTCGCCTCAGCGATCTCGGCAGGCACCTCCTGTGCAACGGGCCGAAGCCGCCGGAGCCGCCGAGCTTCCCGCAATCGCTCTTGGTTCAACCGAACGCCGAGTTGCTGGCGTACCGGCAAGGGTTGAATCCGTCGCTCATCGGCAAGTTGACCCGCATCGCCAAGTGGAAATCGCTCGGCCCGGCCTGCATGCTCGAACTCACGCCCGAGCAAACGTACGCCGGTTTGGAATCGGGCCTCACGCTGGCCGGGATCATTCAAACGTTGAACCAACACGGTTCGCGGCCGGTACCGCCCGCCGTGGTCGATTTGTTGCAGCGTTGGGCGAACAAGCGGGATCGTATCAGCGTGTACGCGTCCGCCACGCTCGTGGAATTCCAATCCTCCGCCGATCTCGATAGTGCCATCAGCCGGGGAGTGGTCGCCGCCCGGGTGACGGATCGAATCGGTATTTGCTCCGACGGGGCCGACCCCGATTACCGGGCGCTGCGATTGATCGGCAACCGGGATTACGAATCTCAACCGAGCCGCTGCATCACCGTGGCCGACGACGGCGTCACGCTCACCGTGGATACCGGGCAATCGGATTTGTTGTTGGAAGCCGAGATCGGCCGACTCAGCGAACCGGTACTCGGCGACCCCGCCGGATTGCGGCGCTTCAGGCTCACCCCGGAAAGCTTGCGCAAGGCGGCGGCCCACGGCTGGAAGCATTCGGAGATCGACGATTGGTTCACCCAACGCACCGGGGAAGGGCTGCCCGCCGCCGGGCAACTGTTCCTTGAAGGGCCGAATCTGCCCGCGTCGCGGATTTCCAAACGGCTCGTGGTTCAAGTTCCCGAAGAAGAGATCGCCGACGGGTTGATGCAATGGCCGACCACCCGGGAGTTCGTCGAGGAACGCTTGGGGCCGACGGCCTTGGTGATCCAAGAGAGCAATTTGCCGAGGTTCGCGGAAGTGCTGGCGGAACTCGGGGTGAAGTTGCTCGGCGACGAATAATCTTTCCGAGCGGGAAGCGTCAGCGAAGATTGCCCGTCGAATCGTCGCTGACGCTTCCGGCTCGGAAACTATTTCGTCGCTCCCGGCTGGCCCATGCATTCGGGCATTGCCGGAACGCAGCGCACTACAATACAAAGAGTTGAAACAATCTCCGCAACGGGATCTCCGCGTTGGCGACGCCGCTCCACCAGATCGATTACGCCAGCCTCACGGATGTGGGGATTCGCCGCAGCCACAATCAGGATGCCTGCGCGACACAACCCGCCCCGGACGACGCGGTATTTCTCAGCCACGGGCACGTCTTCGTGGTCGCGGACGGCATGGGCGGTCACGCGGTCGGTGAAAAGGCGAGTGCGAAGGCAATCCGCGATATTCCCCTGACGTACCAGAAGTATGTGACAACGGAAGGGCCGCGGGCCGCGATCCGCCGGGCCATCACCGAAGCCAACGCCGCGATCCATCAAATCGGCCAGAACAATCCGGAATTCAAAGGCCTCGGCACCACCGGTTCGGCGCTCTTCATCCGCAAGGAAGGGGCGTGGGTCGGGCACGTCGGCGATAGCCGCGTGTACCGAATTCGATCCGGCAAGGCGCAACAACTCACGTTCGATCATTCTTGGGTGTGGGAAATCGCTCGGCGCCAAGGCGTCGATCCGGACGAGTTGGGGGATTTCAAAAAGAATGTGATTATCCGATCCCTCGGGCCGGAAGCCGAAGTGGAAGTGGATATCGAAGGGCCGCACCCGCTGGAACCGGGTGATGCCTTCATCCTCTGCAGCGATGGACTGACGAACCACGTGAAGCCGGATGAAATCGGCGTCGCCGTGGCGGCGTTCGATCCGAAGGAAGCCTGCGATTTCCTCGTGGCCTTGGCGAACTTGCGCGGTGGTTCGGACAACATCACGGCGCTGATTGCGAAAGTTGCGGATGACAACGCGACCGCGAATGCCTCACCGCGAAAAGGCGGCATCGCCGGGCTGTGGAAGCGTTGGAGCAAAAGGGTGCCTTGGCCGCTCACCGCTCTCGGGGCCGGTGCATTCTTGGTGGTGCTTTCCCTGCTGATGCGTTCCGAGGCGATTCCGGGAGCGACCGTGTTGTTCGCGTTAGCAGCTTTGGCCACGATCGCCGGGTTGATCGGTTTGGTCGTTCAAATGAAGAGCAAAGTGGAAGCGGGTTCGGATTTGGACGAAGACGCGGAACGCGTGTTGCAGATTTACAAAGAGCATTCCTTCGCCATTGGCCCCGAAATGAGCATGCGCTTCGCGGAGGATGAAGACTTTGCGGTGAAAACCGCCGAGGAAGCCGGGGTAGAATTCGATCAGAAAGCCTACCAGATGTTCGCGGACACCGCGGCGGCGAGTACGAAGTCCGGCGATTGGCCCACCGCATTCCGAGCGCGTTGTCGGGCGCTACTCACCGTGGCGTTGCCGCTGAACAAGAGCCACCGCAAAGAAGAATCCTTCAAGCCGAATTGGACGACGCCGAACCGTACAGCAAGCTGATGTAAGGGAATAGTATCACGATGACACCGCCGAACGCCCGAATGCCCGTGAAGCTGCACCGCCGCGTGTGCCTCATTCTCACGGAAGATGCCCTGCTCGCCGAGGAAGTCCTCGCCCGCAAGAAGCTCTCGGCGGAAGTGTTGGGAAGGCTATCCGACCGGGCGATTCTCGTCCGCCCTGGCCGGGTGGATGTGGTATTGGACGAACTGAAAAAGATGGGCCACGCCCCGCAGGTGATCGCCAAACCGGGGTAAGCGGGAACAGGCGGTTCAATTGGCGGGTGATATCGCGTAACACCCTGGGAAAAGCGAATCGCATTGCCCCCGGCGCTTTGGGTGATTGCAAGTGTCGGGCTTACGCGGAAACCGACCGTGTTTCCGAACCGAGATGCGGGATTCCGGAACGGGAATTGCGAACGAAGAATTCAGTGAAGGCGGTGGGGATCGAACCCACGACCCGCAGATTAAAAGTCTGCTGCTCTACCGGCTGAGCTACGCCTCCATCACTGATGAAATTATAGTCAAACGCGCCCGCATTTCCACCCTTTCCCCGCGCAACTTGCGGGCAATGCCGATTCCCCGCCGCAGAATCGGCACCCGGCGACGCGCGGATCGCATTGCGTTCATGCGTTCCAGTTTCCACGGTCGATTACTCTCAAGACACGACACCGGAAGATGGGTTCGCCCCGACTCGCTTCTCATTTGCCTGCGCCTTTATCGCATTGGATTCCGAGTATGCCGAGCGCAGTTCGATTCGAGCGACCGTTGCTCGTTCTCGCCCATCCGGGGCACGAAATCGGCGTGTACGGTTTTCTGGGCCGCCACCGCTGCCCGGTGATGGCGTGGACGGACGGCTCCGGCCGCTGTCGTTGGCCCCGATCGGAATCGTCTCGCCGATTGGTGAAGGGGGCGGGTGCGGAACCGGTGGAACCCTTCGGAATGGTATCGGACATGGCGCTCTACCGGGCGATGCTGGAATCGGATGCTCGCCCGTTCGTGGAATGGTTCGAGTTCGTCGCCGGGCAACTCCGCACGAGTCGAATCACCGATGTGGTGACCGAAGCGGCCGAGGGGTTCAACCCCATTGCGGATGCGTTGCGTTGGATCGTTTCGGCCGCGGCGGAATCGTTGGGCGGGGTTAAGGTGTGGGAGTGGCCGGTGGTCGGCGCCCCGGTGAGCGTGGTGCCGATGGGGGGCGAAGCCTTCGACCTCACGGAATTTGAATTCCACCGGAAGATGAACGCGGCCCACAGTTGCATCGACCTCGCGCCGGAAGTCGATCAAGCCATCCACACCCACGGAATCAGCCGATTCCGCCGCGAAGTTCTCACGCCGGCCTTGCGTTGGTGTTCCCCGCCCGAACCGATGACGCCGCCGCGCTACGAAGCCCACGGCGAGCAACTCGCCGCGGTCGGCCAAGTGAAACGGGCGATCCGCTATGCGGAACACGTGAAGCCGATGCTGGGGAAGATCGAGGAACGTGCGTTCGGCCGCGAGCATGTCGCGGCGGCTTAAAATTCGATCTCGTGGGGCCACGCGGTCGGCACCACGAACACTTTCCCATCGCCGATGCGACCCGTGCGAGCCGCCTTCGCTACTCGCTCCGCCAGTTCCTCGTACTTCTCCTTGGCTACCCACACGCTGATTTCCACTTTCGGCAGATAGGCCATGCTGTACTCGCTCCCCTTGTAGCGATTCAAATACCCCTTTTGCCGGCCGAACCCCTTGGCCTCGCGCACGATCCCGGCTTCCACACCCATCTCTACGCACACCCGCAACACCGCCTCGGCGCGGAATGGCTTCACAACGATGGTGAACTGTTTCATGGGAATCGACTCAAAGCGTGAGATACACATACGCACCGAAGGCGACGGCCACAATCCCGGCGATGCCCGCCAAGAACCACAGTACGTTCCCGGTGCGGCGGGCCAAGGCGAGTGCGGCGATGGTCGCTCCGATTTGGGCGCCGAGCATCGCATAGAAGAAATTCTCGCTGCGGATGCGGTGCCGTTCCGATTGGAAGGTCGAGGTCTTCACGCGCACTTCGTACAGGTAGCCGAGCCAGAAGTTCATGGTCGATTCCGCACGGTAGCGGCGGACGTCCACGTCGGACTGCCGGGCCAGCAAAGCGGTGCGCAACTCTTTCTTTTCCTTCGCGGCCGCTTCCCGCACGGTTTTCGCCTCGGTTTCCCAAGCCTTCTCGATGGCGTTCGCTTCCGTGTGTCCATCGTTGATCGCGGCGTCCAGATCGTAGTCGGCGATCTTACCGGCCAACTTGACAGACTCCTTCTCCGGATCGCGTCGAAGTATCGAATTCAAAGGTGGAATCAGAGTGTCGTACACCGGCGGCGGGTTCGCCTCCGGCGATTGCATCCACTCGCGAATTCGTTCGACAATTCCGGGGGTGGGCGTTTCCGCAATGGGAGTCGTTTCCGGATTACCCGCAACCGCCCGCAACATCGTAGCAGTGTTCTCGGCCATCATCGATCGATCGCGTTTGGAACCGGCGAAGCCCCATTGGCTCCCGGCCTTCGCCTGATCCTGCGCCGCCACGCTGCGCCAGAACATCGCCCGGCTCATCTCGCTGCTGCTCAGCCCGGCGAACGCCGTGGCGATCGCGGTGAGCGCGATGGGCATTGCCGCACCGAGTTTCTGGAACAGCGATTTGGGTTCTTCGTCGGCCATGGGTGGTTCCTCCGATGCCAGTCTATGGCTTGGGAACCCGTCGGGGGTGGCCCGCTTCGTAAAATGGTATCTTTCATTCAATCTTCCCAGCCGAGGCGAACCGTGGCGACCGACCCGCAGCAACCCGCACCCGAAACCAACGATCATGCCGCGGTGCGCCTGGACAAACTCAAACAGATCGAAGCCCTCGGCATCGACCCGTGGGGCCAACGCTTCGACGGCCATCAGGCGATTGCGGATATTCGAGCCTTGGAAGCCGGGCCGTTCGCGGAAGGTTCACCCCCGGGGCCGAAAGTGAAAGCGGCCGGGCGCGTCGTGCGGCACCGCACAGGGGGGAAGTTGCACTTCCTCGAACTCTGGGATCAAACCGGTCGCATTCAATTGATGATCCGAATCAACAAGGTGAACGAAACTGAGTGGAAAGTGCTGAACCTGCTCGACCTCGGCGACCTCATCGGCGTGACCGGCGAATTCGGTCGCACCAAAACCGGCGAACTCACGATCCAAGTCGAGAAGTTGACCTTCCTCACGAAGAGCCTCGAACCGCACCCGAAAGACGTCTTTGGCCTCGGCGACATCGAGTACCGCCTGCGGCACCGCTACCTCGACATGATCTACACGCCCGAGACGCTGACGCGCATCAAGCAACGGGTGAAGATCGTGCGAACGATCCGCAATCATCTCGATGACCAAGGGTACGTGGAAGTCGAAACGCCGGTGTTGCAATCAATCGCCAGCGGTGCCGCGGCGCGGCCATTCGATACGCACCACAACACGCTCGATATCCCGTTGGTGCTGCGCATCGCATTGGAACTGCCGTTGAAGCGGTTGCTCGTCGGCGGGTTGGAAAAGGTGTACGAACTCGGGCGCGTCTTCCGCAACGAGGGCATCAGCAACAAGCACAACCCCGAGTTCACCATGCTCGAACTGTATTGCGCCTACGGCGACCTTTACAGCATCATGGAACTCACGGAAACGTTGCTCGTGGCCTGCGTGGATGCCCTCGGCAACGGCCGCGAAATCCCGTGGGGCGAAAAGACGGTGAACTTCCAACCGCCTTTCGCACGGGCCAAGTACGGCGATTTGTTCTTAGAACATGTCGGCTGCGAGATGCAAGATTTCGAGGCGGTGAAGGCGAAAGCCAAGGAATTCAAAGTCTTCACCACGTTGAAGAACGCAACCACGGGCGCACTCGTCGAAAAGGAACGCGATGTTCTCGTGAACGATCTCTTCGGCGAAGTGGTCGAGCCGAATCTGGTCGGGCCGATGTTCGTGTACGACTACCCGGCGGAGTTGTGCCCGCTCACGAAACGCAAGAAGGACGAGCCTCATATCGCCGAACGTTTTGAATTGTACGTCCATGGCATGGAACTGGCGAACGCCTATACCGAGTTGAACGACCCGATCACGCAGGAAGCAACCTTCCGCAAGCAGCTCGTCGGCATGAGCGACGAGGACACCATGGCGAAGATGGACGACGACTTCGTACGGGCACTCCGCCACGGCATGCCCCCCGCCGGCGGCTTGGGCATCGGCATCGACCGCCTAGTGATGCTGCTGACGAACACGCCGACGATCCGCGACGTGATTTTGTTCCCGCTGCTGCGGCCGGAAGGGAAGTGAGG
>JBBQWA010000010.1:0-28807 GCA_038211045.1 Gemmatales bacterium | reverse complement strand
CCGCCGCTGGGTGCCCGCCATACCCATGAGGAATTCCACGATACGCCCGTGATCGACAAGGGCTTCTACGTGCTTGTGGGCAACAACCATTACGCCATGCGGCAGATTCAGCAGAACGAACCCGAACGACTCAAGAGCTTCTGTGCCTGGCTTCTGCACGCCACTCGCGGCTACTCTTTGAAGATGGTGAACCCCGGGGGCGTCGAAGTTTGGAAACAAGGCTCGAACACGTTGGCGAATCTCGAAGACACCGTGCCGGGCTTCGATATTTCACCCCGGCAGATCGTGAGCGAGATCACCCGCACCGCCAATGAATTGAAACTACCGCACCCCGTTCACATCCACTGCAACCAACTCGGCATGCCGGGTAACTGGAGCACGACACTCGCCACGATGCAAGCCGTCGACGGCCAACGTGCCCACTTCACGCACATTCAATTCCACAGCTACGGCGGCGGGCCGGACGACCAAGGCACCTTCTGCAGCAAGGTGCCGCAGCTCGCAGACTACGTGAATTCGCATCCGCATCTGAGCGTCGATGTCGGCCAAGTGATGTTCGGCGAAACCACAAGCATGACCGGCGATGGTCCGCTGGGGCATTACCTGCACAAAGTCACGGGCCGCAAATGGTTCAACGGCGAAACCGAATGCGAGGGGGGCTGCGGCATCGTGCCGATCACCTATAAAGAGAAATCGTTCGTCCATGCTTTGCAATGGGCCATCGGCCTCGAATGGTACCTGCTGGTGAAGAACCCTTGGCAGATCGCCATGAGCACGGATCACCCCAACGGTGGGTCATTCGTGGCTTACCCGGAAATCATTGCGCTCCTGATGAGCCGGGATTACCGGCGAGAAGTGTTGAAACGCCTGCCCGTGAGGGTTCTCGAACGCTGTACTCTGGCTGAACTCGATCGCGAATACACGCTTGAGGAAATCGCCATCATCACACGAGCCGCCCCGGCGAAGATGCTCGGGCTTCCGCACAAAGGTCACTTGGGTATCGGCGCCGATGCGGACGTTACGGTTTACACGCCGGGGGCGAACCGCCGGGAGATGTTCGAACTGCCGCGGTACGTATTTAAAGCGGGCGAGTTGATCGTGGAACAGGGCGAGATCCGCCAGGTGCCGTTCGGCCCGACCTTGTGCGTGGAACCGGAATACGATCGCGGTGCCCTCCCCGGCATCCGCAAATGGTTCGAGGAAAGCTATTCGCTCGCCTTCGAGAACTACAGCGTCGGCGAGGAATACTTGAGTACGGGCAAAGTCGTCGTGGGTTGATTCCTCGGCCCTTTCTTGCTCCGGCTCCCCTCTCCCTCGGCGGGAGAGGGGTTGGGGGTGTGGGGGATTACCAGACAATGTCCCCCTCACCCGCCGAGGGGAGGGGAGCCGGAGAGAATCCCATGAAACTCATCCTCGCCATCATTCCACCGTCGAAGCTCGACGCGGTGAAGCAAGCCCTCAACAAGGTGGAAGTGTTCCGCCTCACGGTGGTGGATGTGCAAGGCTTCGGCCGGCAGAAGGGGCAATCGGAAATGTACCGCGGCCACGAGTTCACCGTGAACATGCTGCGGAAGGTGCAGTTGCAGATCGCGGTAAACGAGGATTTCGTGGAACCGACGGTGAACGCCATCATCGAAGCGGCCCGCACCGAACCGGAAGGCCGCATCGGCGACGGCAAAATTTTCATCCTGCCGCTCGACGACGTGATCAGAATTCGCACCGGCGAACGCGGCCCGGAGGCGATTTGATCGGAGCCGCGAGCGTCAGCGAACGGGCGCTGACGCGCGCGGCACCGAAAAACTCAACTCAAACTCCACGGTTTTCGATACTCTCGGCTCACCATCTTCGCAGTTTCCGGGTCGCCGGTGATTTCTTCCTTCGCCGGATCCCACGCGATCTTCTTCCCGGTGCGAACCGCAATATTGCCCAAGTGGCAGACGGTCGCGGAGCGGTGGCCGATTTCGCAATCGGTGATCGGCAACTCGCGGCTCTTGATGCACGCCAACCAGTGGGCGTGGTGGCCGTTACTCACGATCAATTTCGTTTCGCCGGTGGGCAACTTGTAAGGGTCGGCCACTTTCTCGCCGTTCAACACCACTTCGATCTTCCCGCGATTCACATACACCTTGCCCTTTTCACCCTCGAATGTTGTTCCGCTGGGGTAACCGCCATTGCCGAGGCTGCAGAGCATCTTGATGCCGTTGGCGTAGGTGTATTCGATCTTCGCCGTTTCCGGGGTTTCGAACCATTTGTCTTTGTTGAAGGTCGCGGTCGCAGAGATTTCGGTCGGGCCGGTGTTGTCCATTCCGAGGCCCCATTGGGCGATATCGAGATGGTGGGCGCCGAAGTTCGTTTGCTGGCCGCCGGAGTAATCCCAGAAGAAGCGGAAGAGGTAGTGGCCCCGCTTTTCGTTATAAGGGCGCTCGGGCGCTGGCCCGAGCCAGAGGTCGTAGTTCAGTTCCGCGGGCGGTGCGGCATCAGGAACCGGCGGCCCTTTGAAGTTCGGCCCCGGTAATCCCACCAACACCTGCTTTACCTTGCCGATGGCCCCGTTGCGAACCAATTCGCACCCTTGGCGGAATTCTTTGCTCGAACGCTGTTGGCTGCCCGTTTGTACGATCCGTTTGTTCTTTCGGGCCGCGTTCACGATGGCCCGCCCCTCGGCGATGGTCAGCGTCAGGGGTTTCTCGCAGTACACATCCTTCCCGGCTTGGCAGGCGCTCACCGTTTGCAGGGCGTGCCAATGATCGGGCGTCGAAATCAGCACGGCATCGACATCTTTGCTATCGAGCATTTTGCGATAGTCCGCAACGAGCACTGCATCGGGAATCGTTTTCCCAGCGGCCGCTAAGCGGGTACTATCGACATCGCAAATCGAAACCACATTGGCCTTAACTTTGCCCATGTTCCCCTTCCCTTGCGCGCCGACGCCGATGATGCCGATGCGGATCTTCTCGCTCGGCTTTTCGTCCGCGGCGAAGGCGTTGCGGTATGTCACTGCGGGCAGCGCGAGAAACGCCCCTGCGGCGAGGCCCGATTGCAGGAAACCACGTCGGGAAGAATTCGATGGGATCGTCATGGGAATGCTCGGGGGAGGTAAGACTGCTACTATAGTTCCGCATGCGGGCTTCGGCGTCAATAACTTATTCGCATGGCAGACCGATTTTACACCGATCAACCCCTCGCGCCCGGCGAATTCGTACTCGACGGCCCGGAAGCACACCACCTCACCGCCGTGCGGCGTTTCGCCGCGGGAGATGCGGTCACGCTGTTCAATGGCGACGGTGCCGAGTACCCGGCGGAGGTACTGAGCGCGGGGAAGAAAAACGTTGCATTGATTGTACAATCGCGAGTCGAATCCAACCGCGAACTCCCCTTCCCTCTCGTGATCGCCTCGGCATTACCGAAGGGGGATCGGGCCGATTTCCTCTTGGAAAAGCTCGTCGAACTCGGCGTGAGCACGTTCGTACCGTTGATCTGCGAACGCTCGGTGGTCGTACCAAAGGAGCATAAGAAGGAAAAGTACGAACGGGCCGTGATCGAAGCGAGCAAGCAATGCGGGCGGAACCGACTGATGGAAGTGCGACCGCCGTGTAAGTTTGCCGAGTATATACGGCAAGCTTTGAAAGGTGAAAAGCGAATCTTACACACCGGGAGCGCGAAAGCTTACGGGCAACAGTCCGTCGGAGCAAAGATTTGGCTTATCGGCCCGGAAGGCGGATTCACCGACGCGGAAGTAGCGCTGGCCGTGGAATACGGTTGGCTACCGTCGAGTTTGGGTCCGCGAATCCTGCGCATCGAAACCGCGGCAATCGCCGCGGCTTGTGTAGGGTGGGGTTTTCAACCCTCACCCCTTGAGGGAGATGGTATTTCAGACGTTCAATAATTCTGCTTCGGCAGCGCTTCCAACGCCTTCTTGAAATCGGTGGCCGAGAGATATCGGGAAGTCTTTTCTTTTTCAATGGCTTTCATCAGAACTTTTGAAACCTCGGCCCCGAGGTCGGGCTTCACATCGCTGGCCAACCTCGGCGGCGCGTTCAAGTGGCGCTTTAAGGTTTCTTCGGACGACAGCGACTTCTCCCACGGCAAATGCCCGGTGAACAACTCGAAAGCGGTCACGCCGAGTGCGAAGATGTCGACGCGGTGATCGGTGGTGCTGCGCTTGATGATCTCCGGCGCGAGGTAATCGACGGTGCCGGTGCGGTTACCCGGTTGGCAGAACGCCGGGGTGTACGGGATGGTCAAACCGAAGTCGATGAGTTTCAATACGCCTTCGGTGGTCACCATGATGTTGCGCGGGCAGAGATCGCGGTGGATGTATTTTTGGTTGTGCAGGTATTCGATCGCGTCGCAGAGTTGGCCGATGAAGTTGATGCGGTGACCGTCGAGTTGTTTGTTCTTGGTTTCGATTAGGTAGTTCAACCCGAAGCCGTCCACCCATTCCATGATGACGTACGGTTCGCCGTTGGTCGTCACGCCGTGCTCGAAAGTCTTCATCACGTTGATGTGCGAGAGGGACATACTGATGTCGCCTTCGCTGGGCTTCTTCAACCCTTGGAGTTTGAACTTTTCCTCGAACTTGGCGGTCTTTTCCTTGTTGAGTACCTTGAGGCAGACGGTGCGGCCGAGTTCTCTATCGTAGGCTTGGAACACCTTCGACATGCTGCCTTGGCCGCTCTTGCCGCGGATATCGAAGCGTTTGGCTACGTTGGCCACCTTGCGGCCTTTCTTGCCGCCGCCACCGCCGAAGAGGGAAGAGAAAAAGCCCATGGTATGGCCCGCCTGTATTCTTTCCGAGCCGGAAGCGTGAGCGACGGAAGCGAGTCACCGTCGCTCACGCATCCGGCTCGGAAAATCATTGGATTTCCCAGTAGTCGATGATCCGCGAGACTTCCGTTCGGATATCGCCGCGTGCGACGACGCGATCCACGAAACCGTGTTTCATCAAGAATTCGCTGGTTTGGAAGCCTTCGGGCAACTCGATTCGGATCGTGTTCTTGATGGTGCGTGCCCCGGCGAAGCCGATCATCGCCTTGGGTTCCGCAATGCTGATATCGCCTTGGAAGGCCCAACTCGCCGCGACGCCGCCCATGGTGGGATTGGTGAGGATGCAGATGTACAACCCGCCCGCCGCGTGGTAACGGGCCAAGGCCGCACTCACTTTCGCCATTTGCATGAGCGAGAGAATGCCTTCCTGCATCCGGGCGCCGCCGCCGGAACCGCTGACGAAAATCAAGGGGCGTTTCAACTCGGCGGCGCGTTCCGCCGCGAGGGTGAGCTTCTCGCCGACGACCGCCCCCATGCTCCCGGCCATGAAGGCGAAATCGGTCACGCCGACGACGACGCCCCGGCCCCGGATGAACCCGGTGCCGGTGACGGCGGCATCGTTCATCCCCGATTTCTTCTGCTGATCGACGATCCGTTTCACATACGGTTGCGAATCGACGAAGCCGAGCGTATCCACGGGCTTCAAGTTCGCATCCCATTCCTCGAAGCTGTTTTCGTCGAGGAGTTGGCTCAAACGATCCCGGGCCGAAACGTAGAAATGGTGCTGGCATTCCGGGCAGACGTTCAAGTTCGCCTGAACATCTTTTCGAAAGACCGTGGCTTTGCATTGCGGGCACTTCACCCACAATCCTTCGGGAATCCCGCGTTTCACTCGCTCGGCCGTGGCCATTCTCATGCCTCGTCGATCTGGGCGAGCGATTGGAACTTCTTGCCTTCGACGTAAGCGAGGAATGCGCCGCCGCCGGTGGAAACGTGCGTCATCTTCGCATCGAAGCCGAACTGTTCCACCGCCTCGGCGGTCTCGCCGCCGCCGACGACAGTGACGCCTGAGGATTGGGCCATCGCCGCAGCGATGCCCTTGGTGCCGGCGCTGAAGGCCGGTTGTTCGAACCAGCCGACCGGGCCGTTCCAGATCACCGTACCGGCGGATTGGACGATGTTAGCGTAGATTTCGAGCGTCTTCGGGCCGATGTCCACGCCTTCGTAACCGGCGGGGATGGCCCCGTCAAACACTTGCGTGCTGGCGAGGTCGTCCGACTTCGCCGCGAGGCAATCGACCGGCAGCATGATCTTGCCGCCGACGTGGGAGAGCAACGGTTGGGCCGCGGCGAGTTCCTCGTCCGCCACGCGGGTACTGCCGACATCGACACCGCGGGCTTTTTGGAAGGTGTAGGCCATCTTGCCGCCGATCAACAGCTGATCGACCTTCTGCAACAGCACATTGATGAATGCGATCTTATCGGACACTTTGGCCCCCCCCATCACCGCCAGTACCGGGTGCTTCGGGGCGGTCATCAGTTCGTCGATAATCTTCAATTCCTTGGCCACGAGCAGGCCGACGGCCCGGGGTTTCCCGGCCGCTTTCAGCGCGGCGGGCACCGCGACCATGCTGGCGTCTTTATCGTTGTGGCAGGTTCCGAAAGCATCGTTCACGTACGCATCGCCGAGCGCAGCGATGGCCGCGGCGAACACGGCGTCGTTCTTCTGTTCGCGCGGGTCGAAGCGGAGGTTTTCGAGCAGCATCACTTCGCCCGGCTTCAACTTTTGGGCCGCAGCCGTGACCGCTGGGCCGACGACATCATCCGCTGCCTTCTCCACCGAGAGGCCGAGGAGTTCACCCAACCTCGCTGCCACCTTGTCCATCGTGAGGAACTTGCGTTCCTCGGGGGTGGCCTTCTCCGGCCTGCCCAAGTGGCTCATGGCGATGACTGACGCCCCGGCTTTCAGCAAAGCCTGAATCGTCGGGATCGCCCCGCGAATCCGGCGGTCGTTCTTCACGGCGCCGGTCTTCTTGTCCAGCGGCACGTTGAAATCGACGCGCACGAGTACGCGCTTGCCGGTGAGATCGCCGAGGTCGGAAATGGTTTTTTTCATTGATCCGTTCGCTAATTGGAACTAGGAGGGTAGGCGTAAATGTACGCGCCGTGAATGTACTCGCCACCGATCGGTTGATTGCGTAATTGCTTCGCCTTCGTGGTCATGTACTTGTTTTTGAATTCGACGACATTTCGGCCAATACGATCATTTTCGAGATCAAGCGTCAGTTGGTCTGACGACAAGGACTGAAAATCTCCATCCAAATAAGTCCGGATCAATTCCGGATAGAATTCGAATTTACCGTCATCTTTGACCTTTTCGGTCACGATGTGCAACCTCCAATCGGCACGATCCGGCACTTTCAGCCAGTAAGCAGCCTTGACCCCTAGTAACGGATCGATGGATTTGGCAAACGCCAACCCCTCTTCAATTTGGGCTTCTACCAGCGGTTCTTGATCCATGGCAGTAATCCGACGAGTGGATCCGAAATCGCCTCGATAAATTCGATGGCGGTCTTAATCTTGATTTCGACGTATCGACGGCCTTCTTCCCAATCGAACACTAGTGCCCAGTATTCGCTGAACTTCACATTGGCTTTCGCTTCATTCTCCCGTTCCGCCTCAAGTTCCGCAAGCCGACACAATGTCTTCAAATCGTGCGTATGACTGTCAAGAACGAATTTACGTTCGGGCCAGTCGTGCATTTGGTAGCGTTTGCAGATGGTCGCTTTCAGAGCGCATTCCACCGCATAACCCGCCAAGTAGTAGGCGCCGCTGGGATGCGGAGGGGCCGAAGCCATCAGAGCATGAGCCTCGGCGATCCGCATCTCCGCGATCCGCTGGAAATCGGCCCGGTTCACGGCCTTACCCCTTCGAAATCATGTACTTCACCAAGTCGACGCAGCGGTTGCTGTAGCCCCATTCGTTGTCGTACCAGCTCACCAGCTTGAAGAACTTGCTGTTGAGTTCGAGGCCGCTGCCAGCGTCGAAGATGCTGCTGTGAGCGTCGTGGATGAAATCGCTGCTCACCACTTCGTCGGTCGTGTAGGCGAGAATTCCTTTGAGGTACGTCTCGCTGGCCTTCTTCATCGCGGCGCAGATTTCCTTGTAGCTCGTTTCCTTCGATGTCTTCACGGTGAGATCGACTACGCTTACCGTCGGCGTCGGCACCCGGAACGACATCCCGGTGAGCTTGCCCTTCACCTCGGGAATGGCCAAGCCCACGGCCCTCGCGGCGCCGGTTGTACTCGGGATGATGTTGATGGCTGCGGCACGACCGCCCTTCCAATCCTTGGCACTGGGGCCGTCCACCGTCTTCTGGGTGGCGGTGTAGCTGTGGATGGTTGTCATCAACCCTTCCTCGATGCCGAAACCTTCCTTGAGAAGGACGTGGGCGACCGGCGCGAGGCAGTTCGTGGTGCAACTCGCGTTGCTGATGATATGGTGGTTCTTCGGGTCGTACTTCTCGTGGTTCACGCCCATCACAATCGTGATGTCTTCTTCCTTGCCCGGAGCGGAGATGATAACTTTCTTGGCCCCGGCGGTGATGTGGCCGCGGGCCTTGGCCGCTTCGGTGAACAAGCCGGTGCTTTCGATCACGTAATCGACGCCGAGTTCTTTCCACGGCAGAGCCGTGGGGCCTTCACGGACCGCGAGGCACTTAATGGTGTGCCCGTTCACCACGAGGCTTTCGCCCTTGGCTTCCACTTCGCCGGCGAACTTCCCTTGCGTGGAATCGTATTTCAAGAGGTAGGCGAGGTTATCGGCGGGAACCAAATCGTTCACCGCGACCACGTCGAGTTCTTTGCCCAGCAAGCCTTGATCGACCAAGGCGCGGAATACCAAGCGACCGATCCGCCCGAACCCGTTGATACCGATTTTCACCGCGGCCATCGTGGAAATCCCTCCGTATTCAGCCCACGCCGTCGGTTATCTCCCGGGCTGCGCCTCGGGTTCGATAGCCACTGTATTCCGGCATTGCTAAAGTTAACTTATGAACGCGGGGGGACGGCGTCCCCCCGCTTCGCCATCACAGGGGGACGAGTCCCCCCGCTTTCACCCAAGTGAGTCCATCCATGTCGAAAATCGTTCGCGTCGCCGTAACCGGGGCCGCCGGCCGCGTGGCCAGTAGCCTCATCGTGCGTTTGGCCTCCGGCGAGGTATTCGGGCCTAACACGCAGGTGATCCTGCAATTGTTGGAAGTGCCCGTGAGTGTGGCTCCCAAAGCGATGCCTACCCTCGAAGGGGCGGGATACGAATTGCAAGATTGCGGCTTCAGCACGCTGAAGGACGTGATCGTGACCGACGATCCCAATGTGGCGTTCAAGGATTGTAATTGGGCGATCCTCGTCGGTTCCAAGCCACGCGGGCCGGGGGAACAGCGGGCCGACTTGCTGAAGAACAACGGGAAAATCTTCGTTGGCCAAGGGCAAGCCGTCGCCAAGAACGCTGCATCCGACGTTCAAATTCTCGTCGTGGGGAACCCCTGCAATACGAACTGCCTCGTGGCCCGTGCGAACGGCATGGCTGTTCCCGCCGAACGCTGGCACGCCATGACCCGGCTGGATCACAACCGCGCCGTCGCGGCAATCGCACTGAAAGCGGGAGTGCCGAATGCGGACGTGACCAAAATGACCATCTGGGGTAACCACTCGAACACGCAGTTCCCCGATTTCACGAACGCCAAGATCGCCGGGAAGCCGGTGACGGACGCGATCACCGATCGCGCCTGGCTCGAAAGCACGTTCACTCCCGCCAACCAAGAACGCGGCAAATTTATCATCGACAAAACCGGCGTTTCGTCATCGTTTTCGGCCGCGAACGGGGCGCTCGACCACGTCAAGGCGTTCGTCAACGGAACACCCGCGAACGATTGGACGAGTGCTGCGGTCGTGAGCAACGGCGAATACGGTGTCCCGAAGGGGTTGGTCTTCGGCTACCCGGTGACGACCGAAGCCGGGGGCAAGTGGAAAGTGGTGGAAGGATTGAAATTCGATACGTTCGGCGAAGCCGCGTTCAAAAAGACATTGGACGAATTGATCGCCGAACGCGAAGCCGTGAAAGAATTGTTACCGGAGTAACTACCCATGCTAACATCTTTTGAAGAATCTCACTGCAACTTAGGAAGCCCACGATGAAACTCGGGGTGCGGCAAAAATTTCTGGCACTCCCTCCACCCGCCGAAACTTTCAGTTTCGACGACCTTCCCAGCATCATTCCAATGGGAATTTGAACCCATTTGTGCCCCCGCACCCAGAGCACAAACTCCCATCCAAAGATCGAACGCTTCCACCCTATTGGCAACGCTTTAAGTCAGATCCGTCGCTCAAGCCGACTTTTGTGCCCTCAGTTCCGCCCACCTACCCCTCCCCAGGCACAATCGCATCGACTGTCGATTAATTCGACTTCAAATCATGAAATATCGACAACTTGCAAAAGCCACCCGCTACCAATAAGGGGAGGTCGTCGTTCGAGCGGAGCCAGAACGGTTTCCGACTCGGATTCGTCCTGCGCCGCGAATGTCGCACTCCGTCTCGGCGTGGTCTCTATACGCTCTAATCGAATCCGAACACCGATGAGGCCCGTTGTCGCCGAACAATTCGGTGCCGGCGGGCCTCGTTTGCATTGATCGCCGGTTTTTTTTCTCGGGGAAACCTCTCGAGAAATAAACTGTGCCCGCCGGGCCGGTTCTGCCGATTCGATAAGATGCAGCTATATTCACCGTCGGCCGTAGATCTCATGAGCGAACCCGCACGCAGCAAACCGCGGCCCCCGATCTTTCGCGCTTTAGGCGCGAGCGAACCTCCACACGAAGTGACCGTCGGCGGAAACGTCTATTCGCTGCACGAGTTGATGAAACACGATTCATGGGCGGCCACCAGCATCTATTCCGGCCCGGCCGGGAAGATCACTTGCAAGTTCAACCGGAAGCAATCGGTCTTCGGCATTTCCATGCTTTGGCTAGGCCGGTTGTTGGCCGATAACGAAAGAATGACTTTGGAACGCCTCGGCGATGTCGCGCAGATTCCGGATTCGATGGGCGACGTGATCGTGAACGGCGAACAGTGGCCGAATGCCATCGCCCGCATCTTCATTCCGGGGCACCCGCTCGGCCGCAACGAACGGGTTTCGCCCGAATTCTTCCCCGAATTGAAGGCGATCCTCGAAACGATGCATGCCCGCAAGATCGCCTACGTCGATCTGCACAAGCGCGAGAATATCATCGTCGGCAACGACGGTAAACCCTACCTCATCGACTTCCAAATCGGCATCGACGCCGCCCGCAAACGGGTCGCGTGGATTCCCGGCATGAGTTACTTCTTCGAGATCCTTTCGCAATCCGATTTCTACCACCTCGCCAAGCACGTGGTGAAGCACGAACCGGAACGCAAAGGCGACCCGGCGTACGATCTCGAAAAACTGCGGCCGTGGTGGATCAAGTTGCACCGCAAGTTCGCGGTGCCGTTCCGGGAACTCCGCCGGCGGTTGTTGGTGTTGGCCAAAGTGCGCACGGGCAAGGGCGAAGCCGAGACGGAAGTTTTCGCCGAGGATGCGATTCGCAACGACGAAGCCCAAGCCAAGAAAGCGGCGTGAAGGCGAGTCTGTGAGTTAGCCGGGCGTTACAGCGGGGGTTGGATATACTACACCGTCATTCCCGTGAAGGCGGCAATCCAGATCATTCCGTCATTCCCGCGAAGGCGGGAATCCAGATCATTCCGTCATTCCCGCGAAGGCGGGAACCCAGATCATTCCGTCATTCCCGCGAAGGCGGGAACCCGGATCATTCCGTCATTCCCGCGAAGGCGGGAACCCAGCGAGCACGATTGCATCTACAACAGTGTTTCGTACAAATCGACCCAATTTGGGTTCTTCTCTTCGATCAAGCGAACCTTCCATGCACGATTCCATTTCTTCAATTGCTTTTCCCTTGTAATCGCATCGATCATCGTGTTATGCAATTCGACATACACGAGGGTGTGGACACCGTATTTCTTTGTGAATCCATCCACCGCATCGTTCTTATGATCCCAGATGCGATTGATAATATCGCTCGTGACACCGACATACAACGTGCCGTTGCACTTGCTGGCGAGGATGTAAACGGCAGGCTCTTTCATGGCTGCTCGGAAACGCGATTCCATGGCTCAACAATCGGGACACACGTCATTTCTATGAAGGCGGGAATGCAGCATCGAGAACTGGATTCCCGCCTACGCGGGAATGACGGGAGTCAAAGTAGTTTTCGCGCCTACGCGGAACTCCAACAAATGGTATACCACTCACTTCTTCTTCGGTTCTGTTTGAGGCATTTCCACTCCGGGCGGCAGTAACGCTTTGATCAACTTACCATCGCCGCTGTACAATCGCACGGTGCCATCCTCGCCGCCGGTGACCACGATTTTACCGTCGTCGCTCACGGCGACGGCGTAAAGGAAATCGTTGCTCCCCAAATAGCTCTTGGAACTCTGGCCGCTCTCGGCACTCCAGAGTTTCGCCCCGGCATCCCCGGCGGCGGTTACGAAATTGGCGGACTTGGGAACGAACACCAACCGCGTCACTTGCTTCTGCGCGGCGATGATGTCGCGGAGTTTCTCCCCCTTCTCGTAATCCCAAATCTTCACGATGTTATCGGCCCCGGCGCTCGCGAGCTTCTTCCCGTCGTTCGTCCATCCCACGTCCATGACGTGGTGGGTGTGGCCCTCGAACGTTTTCACCAACTTGCCCGAAGGAACCTCGAACACCCTCACGAACTTATCGGCCCCGGCCGTGGCGAGGAGCTTTCCATCGGGGCTGAACGACACGCCGAAGACGGTATCGCTGTGGCCGTTCTTGATCTCTTGAACCAGATTTCCAGTCGCATCGTAGATGCGGATTTCGCCATCCTCGGTGGGGGCGCCTCCGCCAGTGGCGAAATACTTGCCATCGTTGGAATATGCGATGCTCACCACGCGGTCGGCGAAGCCGCCGAGGCGTTTTTTCGGGGTGCCCTTTTCCACATCCCACAGGGTGAGTTCTTGGAAACTCCCGGAGGCCAGCGTCTTGCCGTCGGGACTGTAGGCCATCGCTTCGACGAGCGAAATGTGCGCCGCCTTCGCAATTTTGCCGTCGGCTGTTTTGAGTTCGTGGTCGATCAGGGTAGTCTTGAACTCGCCGGTCTTGGCATCGAAAGTGTGAATTTGATTTGCCCGGCTCGCGGCCACGGTCGAGGAATTCGGGCTGACCGCAATCGCGCGCACTGGTTTGACAAGTGCGGGGGGCAGGCTCAACACGACGGCGCGCTTGACCTTCACATCGACCGCGGGCGGTTTCGCCCCTTGATCGATCCAAAGCTTCAAGAGGCTGGCTTCCTTCGAGGTGAGAGGGTTCTCTTCACTTTTGGGGGGCATAATCGGCTTGATCAGGTGCGCGGAGGATTTGAAAAGGAAGCTTTCCCCGGATTTCCCGGCCACAATCGCCGCGCCCCGTTTCCCGCCCTTCATCATGCTGGAATAGGTGCCGAGATCGAGCTTCCCTTCGGTGAGGTTGCCCGCGTGGCACACTTGGCACTTGGCCACGAAGATCGGAAGAATTTCCTTCTCGAAACTTACTGGATCGGTGCGTTTGAGGTCGGCGAGCGGAATCGGTTTGAGTTCGTCCTTCTTCGGCTCTTGGGCGAGCACGTGGGAAGCGAGGAACACGAGCGGGAGAAGGGAGCGGAGCATATGGGGGTCTCGGGGTGGGTTTTGTTAGCCCGACGCGCCAGCGAGGGCTTCCTGAACGTCGATCGTTAAATTGAATCTTGTGAAATTCTTGCTGGAAGCCCTCGCTGGCGCGTCGGGCTAACAACATCACTATTTCGCAATCACCAGATTGACGAGCTTTTGATCCTTGATCGGGAACTTGCCGTGGACGGTGCCCTCGGTTTCGACCGCGACATTCTGCAATTGCGTTGGCTTCGCATCCGCGGCGATCGTCAACTTCAGTACGCATTCATCCTTCCCGGCGGGGATGGTCGCTTCTCCGGCACTCAAACCCGAGTTCGTTTTGGGAATCGCGAGCGAGACTTTGTACTCCCCGGTGTAATCGCCGAGGCGATCCACTTTCACGAGCATTTCCACGGTCGTGCCGATCTTCAATGAACTTGGCACGGTCGGTGAAACTTTGGCGAGAGTGTTCGGCAGCACGATCACTTCAATCGGTTCCGCATAAGTCATCGCCGTCATCGGCGTTTTCTTATCCTTCATACTCGGATCGCGGACGAAAGGTATCTGCGTATCGGCCCGCAATGTGAGTGCGTAGATTCCGGGTTGGGCCGCGGAGCGAACGTCGAGGTTCATCGTGGTATCGTCCTTATCCTTGGCCATCATCGCGGCGGGCGTATTGTTGCCACCGCCCCCTTGGGGAAGGCTGATGGGAGTCGTCTGAACGTTCGCTTGGTACGGTTCCAAGTGAACGTTGACAGGGCCGGTGCGGGCTTCGCCGCCTTGCCAAGAGACTTTCACGGGGATGGCGAGTTTGTCGCCGGGCTTGACGTACAAGGGGCTTTCGAATTTCGCTTCGGTTTCTTTACCGTCCTTCCCCTTGGACTTCACCTTGCCGTTGGCGAGGTCGGCGGCGATTCGGAACGGAGCCTTTTCGGGGCGGATCGAAAAGAAGAGCGCTCGATCGAGCCGGGCGACGACCGGAACGTTCTGTTGCTGGGCAATCCCCCAAGTGATCGATGCGGGGCGTGCGGTGCGCATCACTTTCTTTCCGTCGATCTCGGCGTTGCAGTTCACGGTGAGAATCCCTTGGAATGCGGTCGCATTCGATTTCACCAGGATAATGATGGAACCCCACCGGGAACCGTTGCCGATGATCGCGGGTTTCGCAGTCGCGCCGCTCGGCAAGCCTTCGATGGAAATCGTGACCGGGCCGTTAAAGCCCCCTTTTCGATCGACGAACACATCAAGGGCTTCTTGCCCCCCCTGTTCCGCAACGGTGCAACTCGGCAGTCCACGCCCCTTCGGCATCACAATCGCACGGAAGCTTGCTTCCGGTTTGGTAATTTTCAAACGGTAAATCGAACGCAGGCCGAAGGTGATGTTCGATTCCCGACTGGCCACGAACACCGCATATTTCCCATCGGCGGGAGCGGTGAACTTCGCCTCGGCGGGATCGCCGTTGCGAGTGTAGAAAAATAACGGGTGGAGGGAATCGGGATCGTCGTCTTGTTCCTCGACCACGTTGCCCTTGTTGGAAACGTTTTTCACCGCGAAGTACATGTCCATGTCCGAACCGATGCGATCCGCTTGCAGGTCGAACGTGTAAGTTTCTCCTTTCTTCGCGGTGAAAGCGTACCAATCCTTGTCGTAACGTTTATCGATACGGCCGATCAGTTCGCAGGGGAGTTCGATGTTCTGTGCGGTTTCCATCGTGTCGTTCTCGGCGGCGGCTTCGAGAATCACCGGTGACTCCGCCACATAGATCGGCACGGCGTTGGAGATACCCCCCTGCCCTTTCAGGCTATATTCGAAGGCATCTTGCAACGCCATGCCCGGCGGGGTGAAGCCGCGATACGTGAACTTCCCTTGGGCATCCGCCGGGGCCGTGATAGTGACGGTGAGGGTTTCCAATGTTCGGCCATCGGGGGATAAACCCAGCATCGACTTGCCACCCGGAAGATTGCGGCCGATCAACGTCACCGGCGTTGCCGTGCCCGGCTTCACCACCGGCGGGTACACCGCATCGATGAACGGTGCGGTGCTGAGATTCAAACGGTAAAAGTAATCCGGGCCGCCGGATTGATACGCGAACTCGGCGATGCGGATGAAATACTCCCCGTCGCTCGGCACTTGCAGATCGAGCATCGCATCGCCATCGCGGAAGTTCCGATTGATTTGCAAACGTTTGCCGGAAGCATCGAAGAGTTCCAACTGCGGCTTGGCTTTGCTATCGATACTCGTGGTGGCGCAGTACGCCAGCACGCGCGTTCCCGCTTTCGCGGCGAACGTGTAGTAATCGACATCGGTCGCGGCGGAGATCGTCCCGTTCAACACTTGGCCGACGTCGATCCGTTGGGCCACGGGCACATCGTTGTGCGGTTTGTCCGTTTCGTTCACCTCCGCGCGATCCCCGACGATGAACGCGCGGGGGTTGCTTAATCCGAACCGGCTGGCGATGTGAACATCGTGCGAACCGAGTGGCACATTCGCCGGGATCGTCACCTTGAATTTCGCCGAGGTGACCGGGCCGGTCTTTTGCTTCGCCTTCATCTTCGTTTTCGGATCTACGGCCGGTTCGGGCGCACTCACCACTTCGGATCGAATATCGGGGTGAGAGAAAATCAAACCGGTGGGATCGTCGATATCGGTGCCCTGAACGGTCACTTCCAAAGTGGTTCCGGCTTTGCCCCCCATGGGGAAAACCGAGTTGATCCGGGGCACAGGCAACGGCGGGCCGGGTTGCTGGGCATAGGTGAAGGTGAGGCTGAGAAGTATCAGCAGCGATGTACCGCGAGTGAGCGCCCGACGCATCGGACACCTCCGGGGAGAGAGAAAACTTTAGCAAGGCGACGGGGCGAACCCCGCAAGGCTGGTATTACAACTGTAATCGACGGGCGAAGGCCGGTCAACCGTGGAAGCCGTATAAATGACGAACGCCAATTCTTTTCAGAGCCGCGACCGTTAGGGAGTGGTGATCTACGGCAACCGCTACCTTACGGTCGCGGCTAAAACAGGTTCCACTAAGGAGATCCCCGAATGCAACTGGAAATAAATTCGTTTCTGCTCGGCCTCACCGCCGGATTACTATTGGGGATCGTGCTCATGGCCGTGTACGCCGCATCCGTGGCGGGGAGCCTGAGCCGGGTCAAATGGGGGTTGAAGGCCGCGAAGAGGGCGAGCCTCGATTCCGCACTCGCTGCGAAACTCGATGCCGCACTCGGCACCGCAACGCTGGCCACGGCGTCGACCATCGTTTCGCCGGCCAAGCCGAGCGGTGAGAGCCTGCGATTATTAACCATCCTTCAATCGGAAGCCCGCTTGATCGATTTCTTCATGGAAAAGTTGAACGCCAAAAACGAGCGTGGAGAATATGTGGTTCCGGCTGAAACAGTTCGAGACGGTGTTGTGAGTCTCCAACAGAAAGCGATAGCCGCGTTGAAAAAGCACCTCGTGCTCGAACCGATCCTCGCGGGCACCGAAGGCGACCGCGTGAGCGTGCCCAAAGGTTTCGATCCCTCGGCCATCAGCGTGCTGGGCCAAGTGACGGGCGAACCTCCCTTCGCGGGGGAATTGCAACACCCCGGCTGGAAAGTGAAGGAAATCAAACTACCGAGCGGCAGCGACGGCCGCGATCTCTTCGTGATTCAACCCGCCGAAGTGATGATGTGAGTGATGCACTCCGGGCGCTGACGCTTCCGGCTCGCCGGGTGGTTGTTTATTTGTTCCCATACCACCAGATCAGAATCGCCGCTCCGATCAGCAACCGGTAGACGATGAACACGCCCATGTTGTACTTCTTCAAATAGCCGACCAACCACGAAATAGCGAAGTAGCCCACGATCCCGGAAACCGCCGTAGCGAGTACGAGCGCGGTCACTTCATCGCCCGAAGCGAACAGGCTGGTCGCCTTGCCCGGTTCCGGATTCTTGTACACTTTGTACTCGTCGTAAATTTCTTTCAGCCCCGCCGCGAGAATGCTCGGGAGCGAAAGTAGAAACGAGAACCTCGCCGCGGCGGGCCGCGTGAGGCCGGCGAAGAACGCCCCCGTCAGCGTCGTTCCCGAACGGCTCGCCCCCGGCATGATCGCCAGCATCTGCCAGCAGCCGATCCACAATGCATCCTTCCAAGTAATCGCATTCTCCTCGACTCCGGGGCGTTCCAAATCGACGGTGCGGATCTTGTGCCAGAGTTCGGCCGCAAGCATCAAGAGCGCGAACAGGATCGCCACGATTCCCATCGTCGGCACATCGTAGAATAATTCTTTGATCTTCTTCTTGAATAGCAGGCCGATCACACCCACGGGAACGCTGCCGAGAACGATCAACCATCCCATTCGGCTCGCCGGGGTACTGGCGAGTTTCCGTTGCCGGATGTCGCCGACGATCGCCCGGAGCATGCTGAAAATGTCGTGCCGGAAGTAGGCGAACACGGCGACGAGCGTGCCGAGTTGAATCACGGTGGTGAAGGCGTCGTCCGGGTGCGGATGGCCCATCGCCTTACGGGCGACCACCAAGTGGGCCGTGCTGCTGATCGGCAGGAATTCCGTGATTCCCTGCACGATGCCGAGAACGATCGCTTCCCAAATCTGCATGGAAACCCCTGATTGAAAGCGGGGCGACATCGTCGCCCTACCGAGTCGGGCGGGCGACCAAGTCGCCCAATGCATAACATAGCGGGATGATTCGTTCCGCCATTACCGCTTTCGCACTTCTCCTCTTCGCTTCCCCGGCGTTCGCCCATGCGATCCGCGTGAAGGTGGAAGTGACCCCCACGGAGGTTCGAGCCACGGTGCGTTACGACGGTGCCGAGGAAGATGGCGGCCAAGTCGAAGTGAAATTGAGCAGCTTGGAACCCTCTGCCGAGATCGATTCGCAGAAACTCGGCCCCGACGGTTCGACCGCGTTTCCCCGGCCCGAACCGGGCAAGTACCGCATCGTGGCGGCGGACGATTTCGGCCATCGCGTGGTCGTCGATTTTGAAGTGCCCCTGTTGGGTCAAACCGCATCGGCGGGTTCGTACGGCGATGGCACCGGCGGCTTGCTCACTCTGGGGGGCATTGGAATCATCGCGGGGATCGCATTTGTCGCGTGGCGGTTCACGCGGGGGAAGAAATAGCCATGGCCCGCAAATACCACCGCAAACGGCGCGAACCCCGGCACAAGAAAGATCGTTCCACGCCTGCGGGCCAACACCGCCCCGTGCTTCTCGAAGAAATCCTTCGCACGTTGAACCCGCAACCCGGCCAAGTGTTCGTCGATTGCACCCTCGGTTTCGCCGGGCATGCGTGCGAACTCCTTCAACGCCTCGGGCCGACCGGCATGCTCATCGCCACCGATCTCGATGCGGACAACCTTCCGAATGCGCGCGAAAAGTTGGAAGCGTTGGGGTTGCCCTTCCACCTTCACGCCGGGAACTTCGCCGGGCTGCCGAGTGTGCTCGCGGAAGCCGGGGTGGAACGGGTCGATGGCCTCCTCGCCGATTTGGGTATGTCCAGTATGCAAGTGGACGACCCCTTGCGCGGGTTCTCTTATATGCGGGACGGCCCATTGGATATGCGGATGGATCGCACCCGGGGGCGTACCGCCGCGGAGTTGCTGAATTCGCTCAGTGCCGAGGAATTGGCGAACGCCTTCACCGAATTCGGCGATGAACCCCGCGCGGAGATCATCGCTCAGACCATCGTTGAAAAACGGAACGATGAACCGTTGGCCACGACGTTCCAATTGCGCGCGATCATTGATGAAGCCGCACCGGTCACGCTCATGCTGGGGCCGGGATACCCGCCGGTTCACAAGCAGAAACTGCTCCCGGCGACGCGGGTATTCCAATCGTTGCGAATTTTGGTGAACCGCGAATTGGCGAACCTCACACAACTGCTGCGGGTGATTCCGCAGATCGTGAAACCGGGCGGCACCGCGGCGATCATCTGCTTCCACAGCGGAGAAGATCGCTTGGTGAAAACGGCGTTCCGGGACGGCTTGCGAAGCGGGATCTATTCCGCAGGCAGCGATGATCCCATCCGGCCGAGCGAAGATGAGAAGTTGGCCAACCCGCGTTCGCGTTCGGCCAAGTTGCGATGGGTACAATTGGCAACATGAATGTTCGTGTTCCAAAGTCGAATACGAAAAACTGGAAGTCGAAAAGGCGAAGGGCGGGATGAGCGTTGAAGCGATCGCACAAATGGAGAAGGCGAAAGCGAAACTGGAGGAATACGACAAGGATAAAAAGGAAATCAAAGAGACCGCCGAGACTCACGAGAAGGCCCAGCACAAAGCCAATACCCAAGATAACTACTTCGATTTCGCCGAATTGTTCCTGCAGATCGTGATTGTGCTCGCATCTGTAGCGATACTTGACAAGACGCGTTGGGAATTCGCGACGAGTATGGTTCTCGTCGCGGTAGGGTTGGTGCTCACGTTCAACGGTTACGCGCTGATGTTCCACATCGCCATGATCGAAGGCGGCGGGCATTGACAATCAAAAAATAGACCCACCCGTTGCAACGGGTGGGCTTTGTTTTCGTTCGCGTCCTAATTCGACTGAATTACGCTTTCTCGCCGATCAAATCCCAACCCTTGCGGTATTCGGTTTTGATGAAGCCCATGGCTTTATCGTTGCCGGTAACTTTGAACGCCGGGCCGTCCCATTCGAACGGGGCACCGCTGCGGATCGCCACGTTGCCCAAGAGGAACGCTTCCGTGAGCAGCGAAGCGTAATCGAAGTTCGAGATCGCCTTCTTCGGGTCGTTCGCCTTGATGGCTTCGATCCACTCTTTCTTTTGGCCGGAATCGCCGCCGTTGTTGCTCGCCATCGATTCGGGCTTGGTGGTGCCGTCGGTCTTCTTACCGGTCTCGAAGAAGACGTTGCCGCCGTAATCGTCCGGAGAGTAGGCGATGCCCTTTTCGCCGACGAGGATCGAACCGCTGTTCACGAGGGCCTTGCCGCCGTTGATCTTCACGGCTTTCTCGACGAGTTCCGCCGGCGGAAGCACCTTCTTATCGCCTTGCTTGCCTTCGTACCAATGCAGTTTCACCGGCGGCATGTTATCGCGTTTGGGGAACTCGAGCACGACCTTGGCCCAACTCGGGCAGGTTTCCGGGTTCACGTCGCCGGCTTCGGCCGATACCTTGATGGGGTGGCCGAGTTTCAATGCCATGAAAGCCATGTTGGCGGTGTGGCAGGCCATGTCGCCGATGGCGCCGGTGCCGAAATCCCACCAGCCGCGCCAATTGAACGAGTGATAGCCCGGGGCGTATTCGCGATCCGGGGCACCGGCCAAGAATTCATCCCAGTGGACTCCCATCGGCACTGGCTTCCCGGCGGGGCGGGCCGTCACCTTCGGGGCTTGCGGCCAAACCGGCCGGTTTGTCCAAACGTGAACTTCCTTCACCGCACCGATTTCCCCGGCTTGCACGAGTTCTACGGCCCGGCGCAGGCCGTTCCCAGCGGTGCCTTGGTTGCCCATTTGCGTACACACTTTGTACTTGTTCGCCGCTTCCTTCATCATGCGGGCTTCGAACACCGTCCGCGTCAACGGCTTTTGGCAGTACACGTGTTTGCCCATTCGCATCGCGGGGATCGCCGCCAAGGCGTGGGCGTGATCCGGCGTGCTCACCACGACCGCATCGATCGCTTTCATCGTTTCCTTATCGTCGAACAACTTGCGGAAATCGAAATAGGTTTTCGCCTTGGGGTGCTTCTTGGCGATACCGCCCAGATACTTATCGGCTTCGTCGATATCCACGAGAGCCACGATTTCCCCGAGGGCACCGGCTTGTTCGATATCGGAACGGCCTTTGCCGCCCACGCCGATCCCGGCGAGGCCAACGCGATCGTTCGATCCGGCGGCCTTGGCGATCGAAAACGCGGGGCCGGTATAGAGGTATCCGAGGCCGGCGGAGGCCCCCAATTTCAAGGCACTACGGCGATCAAGAGGCTTCGACATGGAGAGATGCTCCGAGGCGGGTGTGGCGGGAACCCACGGCAACGCCGTGGGCGGTTTCTTAGATGTTAAGCGAACCGGCGATAGGTTGCAATAAGGCGAACGGCGTTTGGATTTCTACCCTCTCGCCCGTTGGGGAGAGAATCGTCCCGCTTCGGGACGGGGAGAGGGGTTTTGATTGGTTCCAAAGCCCCCTCTCCACGCTTCTCGCTACGCTCGATGCGACCCTCTTCCAGCGAGGAGAGGGCAAGATAAAACTGCCCCTCGCTTAACGAAGGCAGCGTTCAAGGCACGTCGAATGTCCAAGCTTCGGTGGCGTATTTGGAATCGGCGAGCGCGGAGGCTTCTCTCAGTTCATCAGTTTTCAAAGGGAGAATGCTTCCCCCGAAATTCTTGTGGAAACAACGGAGCAAATGTTCCACTGCGGCACCCCGACTCAATTCGGTTTGAAGCCGGAGCGGTGCGACGATTTTTTCCGCACTGCGAACGCCGCGGGTTTGCAAGCTCGGCTTGCCGAGCCGAAGTACTCGCATCATCGCGGGTGTATCCATCGAATAGGCGAGCGTGGCGTGATGCAGAATCGTTCCGCGCCGCCGGGCTTGGGCGGCACCGCCGATTTTCCCCGCCGCACACGCGATGTCGTTGATTGGAGCGTAATGGCATTCGATGCCGAGTTCGATGAGCGCCCGCACCACCCACGCATCGCACACTTCGTAACTCTCTCGAATAGAAAGCCCCTGCACGGCGGCTTCCGGGAGTATCAACGAGTAGGTAATGGCCCCCTCGGGTTCGATGAACATCGTACCGCCGCCGGTGGCCCGCCTGACGATTTGTAAGTTCAGCGCGCGGGCCTGTTCGATGTCGAGTTCATTGGAAACGGATTGGGATCGACCGAGGATCGCGGCGGGGTGAGTCCAACTCCAGAAGCGCAACGAAGGGGAATGAAGAATATCGTCGAATGCGACGTTCACGGCGGGAGCGAGCGGCGTTTCGGGAACGATCCGCCAAGGGAGCGATTTCCATACGCACGTCCAGCGTTCGAGTTCATCGCTTCGCATGAAGGGATTGTACGTTTGAAGATGTGACGGAGCGGATGCCATCGAACATTACGAAATTCAACTCGATGGCAAGGACTCTCACTTCATTTCAATCTGTAATGGGAATACCGGAGCGGGTGGATAATGCTTCAAATAGTGCGGTGTTGGCAGCAACAAACTCGAAGTTTCGCTGCCGAAAGTGGTGATGCGTTTGAAGTACTCTCGAATTTGCTTGAACGTCTCCGATTCCGTTTCGACGGCCCGCGGCATCGGTGCGATTTCCACCTGCACTGGCACCTCGAATTTCACCGGGGTCACTTCGCCGCGGGGCTTGGCCAGCGGTGGTTCCTCGAAGCTCACGGCGGGTTTGGGTGTGCCATCGGCTTTCAAAAACGAGCGATCCAGATCGACCACATCGACGACCTTCGGCGAACCTTCGGAGCATTTGCCGCAATGTTCGCACGATTCCGAACTGAACCCGAATCCGCGCCCCATCGGCGGTAATATCACATTTTCGATCACGGCGGGCTTTTCGACGCACGCCCCGCAGTGGCTTTCCGCCGTGTTCCGAGCCAGAACGTATGCGACACCGGCCGAAGTGAAGCAAGCGAGGAACCCGCCGAGAATCCAATTCCGCATGATACCCCCTCCTTGGGGTTGGGTGAATCGGCGGAGAGTAGCCGGGTTGCGGAATGCGGTCTAGTGGAATGTGCTAATGCTCAATCGCATCGCCCAGATCGCAATCGCTTTCCGGCGTTGTTCCGCCAATTCCTCGGCTTCCTGCAAGCTCACACGCACGAATCGCACGGCATCCCCCGCCCGGAGTTGCCCCAAGAAATCCAAGTCGGCGGCGATCACGTGCGCCACCTTCGGATAGCCGCCGATGGTTTGGCCATCGACACCCAGCACGATCGGCAAGCCGTCGTTCGCCACTTGCACGGCCCCCGGTGCCACCGGTTCGGATGCCATTTCCCCATCCCGCTTCCGAATCTTCGGCCCCTGCAAACGTAGGCCCATGCGGTCGCTGGCCGGGGCTACGGTGAACTCGGATTCCCAGAAAGTATTGCCCGCGAACCAATCGGCTTGGTTGCCGGGGATGGCACGAAGGTGAATTGCTCCGGTCGCTGACGCTCCCGGCTCGCCGGTGTGGTTGAGATTCGTGAACCCCAAGCTGCGGCCACCGATCCGCGATTCCCCGCAAACCAAGTGTTCTCCTGCGCGGATCCCCCCGAAGGCGGATCGGCTGCCCAATTTCGATGGTGAATCGAAGCCCCCGGCCACGCAAAGATACCCCCGGCATCCCGCGGGTGTGCCACCGATCTTCAACGTATCCCCTGTTTCCAACGTGAACGTCGTGCCCGCGGCGAGTTCCACGGTTCCGTTTTTGCGGAGATCGAACGGCGCGCCGAAGACTACGCAAGACGTGGTATGCTCCGCTCGGAGCGTCGGCCCCAATAAAGTAACTTCGAGCGCCGCGGCGTTCGGATCGTTGTCGAGAAGGGCGTTGCCGAGTTGGAACGCGGCCCGATCGGCCGCACCGCCGAGGGGAACGCCCAACGCCCGGCTGCCGGTGCGACCGGCATCGACGAGCCAACTCCGGAAGCCCGGTTCGCGTACGATCAAACCCATGGGTATCCCACCGTGAATCCACTCAGCCATTTCGACGATCGCGGAGCCAGCCGCATGGTCGACGTCGGCGAGAAGCCGGAAACTCGCCGCAGTGCCACCGCCTCGGCCACGATCCGCATGGCCCCGGCCACGCTCGCCCTCATTCAGAATAAGGAACTCGCCAAGGGGGATGTGCTGGAAGTGGCCCGCATCGCCGGGATTCAAGCCGCGAAGAAAACCGGGGAGCTGATCCCGCTTTGCCATCCGCTTCTGCTCACCGCGATCCGCATCGAATTGACCTGCGTTCCACCGGATGCTGTGACCATTGAAGCGACCGTGGAAGTTTTTGCGCGGACGGGTGTTGAAATGGAGGCCCTCACTGCGGTTAGTATTGCGGCCCTCACCGTGTATGACATGGTTAAAGCGGTGGATCGCGGAATGCGGGTGGAATCGATCCGACTGGAAAAGAAATCCGGCGGCCGTTCCGGTGACTACCAACGCGAATTGGGAGAGCCGGAAGCGTGAGCGCCCGGTGTATTGGATGCTACCGGCGCTCACGCTTCCGGCTCGCCATGAAAGTGATTGCCATGCTCGTCACGTTCACACCCATTACCGAGCTTCCCCAGTTGGCCGTCAAACCGCGCCCCAAATTGCCGTTCGCCTCCATCGCCGACGATCTCGATTCTGTCGATGCCGCGTTCGATGACGCCTTGGCCCAACACCGTTCGACGGTGTTGCCCCTGATTCAACATTTACGGAACTACCGGGGCAAACGGCTCCGCCCCGCCCTGCTCCTTCTCGCGGCGAAAGCCTGCGGGAAGATCGAATCGAACCATTACATCTTGGCGGCGGCCGTGGAAATGATCCACACGGCCACGCTGATCCACGACGACGTGCTGGATGACGCCGAGGCCCGACGGCATTTGCCGACGTTCAACGCGAATTGGGGTAACAAAAAAAGCATCCTGTTCGGCGATATGCTCTTCACCCAAGCGTTCCACCTCACCAGCCGGGTGGATCGCCGGGCGTGCGAACTGATCGGGGCGGCCACGAACACTGTTTGTGCCGGGGAACTCCGGCAAGTTTGCGAAACCGGCAATCTCCACCTCACGGAGGAAGCATACTTCCACATGATCGACGGCAAAACCGCCGCCCTCACGGAAGTGAGCACCCGTCTCGGCGCGATCTACGCCGGGGCCACGGAGGACGTGGCGGATCGGCTCGCCGAGTACGGCCGTTGCATCGGTATCGCGTTCCAAATCTCGGACGATCTCCTCGACCTCACCGGCGAGGAAACCAAGGCGGGAAAGACCCTCGGAACCGATTTGAACCAAGGCAAGCTCACTCTCCCGCTCTTGCGAACCCTGGCCAAACTCCCTCCGGCGGACGCCGAAGAATTCCGTTCGTGGCTCGCCGCACCCGGCGAAGCGAACCGCAAACGGATTCTGGATGCGATTCACCGCACCGGCGGCTTAGCTTCCGCAAAACGCACGGCGGAAGATTTCGCCCGCCGCGCCAAGGAAGCATTGGATTGCCTGCCGCGTTCGGAATGCCGGGCCATCTTGGAACAGCTCACGGAATGGTCGATCCGCCGGGAGAAGTAGGCGCGCTCGCCCTACAAGAAGCGTTCGCGTTCGATACTCTAGCCGTGAAGGCGAATCCCAGAGTCCCGCGTTGCTCCCCCACTGAGATACGATGGAAGTTCTCACCCACTTGCAAAGGCTAGAAGCCGAAGCCATTCACATCATGCGGGAAGTCGTCGCCGAGGCCGATAAGCCGGTGATGCTGTATTCGGTAGGCAAAGATAGCGCCTGCATGCTCCACTTGGCGTTCAAAGCGTTCTACCCTGCTCCGCCGCCGTTCCCACTTCTGCATGTTGATACCACGTGGAAGTTCCGCGAGATGTACGCCTTCCGAGCCCGCATGGCGGCCGAGATGAAGATGGAACTGTTGGTTCACCAAAACCCCGAGGCGAAAGCGCTCGGGATCAATCCTTTCGACCACGGCTCGCAAGTTCACACCGACATGTGGAAGACGCAAGGGTTGAAGCAAGCCCTCGACATACACGGCTTCGATGCCGCGCTCGGCGGCGGTCGCCGCGACGAAGAGAAATCCCGCGCCAAGGAACGCATCTTCTCTTTTCGCACTGCCGCCCACCATTGGGATCCGAAGAACCAGCGCCCTGAACTCTGGCGGCTCTACAACGCCCGCAAGAACAAGGGCGAAAGCATTCGCGTCTTTCCGATTTCCAACTGGACCGAACTCGACATCTGGCAGTACATCCACCTCGAAAACATCCCGATCGTGCCACTGTATTACGCCGCGGAGCGGCCGGTGGTCGAATGGGACGGCAACCTTATCATGGTGGACGACGAACGGATGCCGTTGGAAGGTAAGACGCCTGTAATGAAGAGTGTTCGTTTCCGCACCCTCGGCTGCTATCCGCTTTCTGGAGCCGTGGAATCGAACGCCACGACGTTGCCGCAGATCATTCAAGAGATGCTGCTGGCCACGACTTCCGAACGCCAAGGCCGCATGATCGACCACGATTCCGCCGCGTCGATGGAGAAGAAGAAGCAACAGGGGTATTTTTGATGGCGCACGTATCCGATCTCATCGCCAGCGATATCGATGAGTACCTCAAGCAGCACGAAACCAAAAGCCTGCTCCGCTTCATCACCTGCGGCAGCGTAGACGACGGCAAGAGTACGCTCATCGGCCGGTTGCTCTACGAATCGAAGATGCTGTTCGAGGATCAACTCGCCGCGCTCGAAGCCGATTCGAAGAAGGTGGGCACCCGCGAAGGGGAAATCGATTACGCGCTGCTCCTCGATGGGTTGGCCGCCGAGCGCGAACAGGGCATCACCATCGATGTGGCCTACCGCTTCTTCAGCACGGATCGCCGCAAGTTCATCGTCGCCGATACGCCGGGGCACGAGCAGTACACACGCAACATGGTGACGGGCGCCAGCACCGCCGACCTCGCCATCATTCTGATCGATGCCCGCAAAGGGGTGCTCGTCCAAACCCGCCGACACAGCTACCTCGTGTCGCTCATCGGCATTCGCCACGTGATCCTCGCCATCAACAAGATGGATCTCGTGGGCTACTCACAAGAGGTGTTCGATCGCATTGAAGCCGAGTACCGGGAGTTCGCCAAGCGGATCGGCCTCGGATCGATCCGCGCGATGCCGATCTCCGGGGTGAAGGGAGATAACATCGTCGAGAAGAGTGCGAACACTCCGTGGTACGGCGGGCCGACGCTCATGCACTTGCTCGAAACGGTGGAGATCAACGAAGAAGTGCTGCAAAAGCAGCCCTTCCGCATGCCGGTGCAATGGGTGAACCGCCCGAATCTCGATTTCCGCGGCTTCGCCGGAACCATTGCCGGGGGCATCGTGAAGGCCGGGCAACGCATCCGCGTTCTCCCCTCGGGCCGGGAATCGACGATCACCCGCATCGTGACCGCCACCGGCGACTTCAACTACGCCGTGGCGAATCAATCGATCACACTCACCCTCGCGGACGAAGTGGATATTTCCCGGGGAGATTTGCTCTGCCCCACCGATGCCCCCGCGCAAGTGGCGGATCACCTCGAAGCGACGGTCGTCTGGATGACCGACGTTCCCTTGTACCGAACGAAGGGGTACTTCCTCAAGATCGGGCCGAAGTTGCTCACGGCCACGGTCGCCGCATTGAGATGCAAAGTGAACGTCAACACGTTGGAGCAATCGGCCGCTGAGAAATTGGAACTCAACGAAATCGGCATCCTCGAACTCGAACTCGATCGCCCCATCGCCTTCGACCCCTACACAACCAACCGCGATACCGGCGGCTTCATCCTCATCGACCGCCTTACCAACAGCACCGTCGGTGCCGGGATGGTAATCCGCGGGAGCCGCAGGCACCAAAATTCAGACTGGGATGCCCTCGATGTGAACAGTTCGCTGCGGGCGGGAATCAAAGGGCAGAAGCCATGCCTCGTGCGCGTGGCCGATGCCGCGACCGCCGAACTCGCCGAGCGAAAGCTATATTCCGAGGGCCGGCACACGATCGTTCTCGACGGCGGCAACCACACCCGCGAGACGTTGAAGCTCTTGTTCGATGCGGGCTTGATTGTACTCGTGTTCGGCGGTTCCGAACCCGCGGCGTTGGGCTTCACCCCCGACGAATCGGCCCATTTCCCGGATATCCTCGACGAATCGCCGCGGGCTGCGGCGGAAAGGATCGTCGCGGAACTCCACCGCCGAGGCTTTCTCGAACGCGACGGCGACGACTTCGCCATCTGAAGGGGACTGCATTCGTTTTCAACAGTGATCCAAACCGCGACAACGAACCGGTGGAACTAAAAACCTCGTATTCAACTTGAATCGACCGGGTTCGAGACGATAGATTGCCCGTATGAACACACTCGTAGAAATTGAGCATGCCATCGAAAAGCTCCCTTCGATGCAACTCGAAGAACTCGCTGGTTGGCTCAAATCGTATCGATCCAAACCGTCGGCGGTCGATCATTATGAAACCTGGCTTTCGCGTGCTCGGGGTGCCGCTGCACCCGGGCTTACTACCCACGACATCATGGAAGAATCTCGCGGTGAATGTTGAAATTACTCGATACAAATGTGCTGCTCGACATCTTCACTTTGAATCCAATTTGGTACACATGATCGGAATCACAATTGCGGTTAGCGACAGTTCAAAAGCTCGTGACGA
>JBBQWA010000009.1:0-29179 GCA_038211045.1 Gemmatales bacterium | reverse complement strand
CTTACTCTTTGCCGGGGCCGGCGTGAAGCCGGGCTTTGTACTGGGCAAGACCGACAAGCACGGCGGTGCCCCGACTACCAAGCCGGTCTCCCCGGCCGACGTGGCCTACACGATACTGGATTCCCTCGGCATCGATCCGCGTAAGATCATCAAGACCCCGGACGGCCGCCCGCTGGAAGTCCTCGACAGCGGCGACTGCATCAAAGAGTTGTTCGTGTAATGCGCACACTCCTGCCTACCCTACTCCTTGGCTCCTCACTACTTCTGGCCCAAGAGAAGCCCAAGCCGTCGCCCGCCAAGGACGTGCCGAAGGTTCTCTATTCCATTCCGCTCTTGGTCGAGTCGGGGAAGAAGACTCGGGTAATGCTGCGCGGCGTTAAGCTCGAAAGCGTCACCGAGGTGAGGCACGGCGATGCGAAATTGAAGATCACCGCTGCGGCGAAGAAGTCGGCGCCGCCGAACAATTATCCCGCCACGAAGTTCGGCGATTCCGAATGCGAAATCGAACTCGATCTACCTAAAGACTTCAAAGAAGGAATCATCGAACTCGTCGCCATCGCTCCCGGTGGGGCAAGCAAATACAAGCTCAACGTCGCCCAAGGGAGCACCCGCGAAAAGGAGCCGAACGATAGCTTCACCCAAGCGCAGGATGTGAAATTCCCCATGATTGTCGATGCCGTCATCGGCAAAGAACGTGATGTGGACATGTTCCAATTCGCGGGCCAAGCCGGGCAGAAGATTACTACAGAAATTCTTGCCGCGCGGCTCGGTTCCCCCGCCGATTTGAACCTGACGCTTTACGATTCCGCCAAGAATGTGCTGGCCCAATGCGACGACACCCCGGAGAGTGCCGATCCGATCATTGAATTCACGCTGCCGCGCAATGGCATTTATTACTTGGGCGTCCAGGAATCGAGCGATCTCGGCGGCGCCCAATACGGCTATCGGTTGTTGGTGAAATAACTGTTACGGCAAGAAGTTCGAGAAACAGCCGTTCGGAGAGAACTTGCTGAACCGCGACGACGAGGTCTTCGACCTCCGAGAATTTGGTGCCCCATGCGGGACCGTTGAGCCCCCAAATCTGATCGACGAGATGTTTGGCGATCCCGTGGAGGTAGGGCTGAACTTCATCCACAGCGGGGTGGGAGTGTCGAGTGAATGCAATCCTTGGCACCTGCTTGGGGTTAGGGCGAACGACAAATGAGGTTTCAAGTTGGAGTATATCACATCAGGCAACTGCATTGCAAACCATGCACTGTATGCGACGTTCGGCCGTGCAAATGGGTGGGAACTGACTGGGGATTCGGCAAGCGGTACAGGAAGCAAAGGCAACGCGAAAAAATTCGATCCATTGTCTGTCGGTTCGTTGTTTCTTCAAAGCCATTGGGGAAGCTTGGTAGAGTACAAAAACCCATTGATCGAACGATTGACTTGACAACTGGCGTACGAACCAACATTCCATGAACATACGTGAG
Source organism: Gemmatales bacterium (assembly GCA_038211045.1). GTDB lineage: Bacteria > Planctomycetota > Planctomycetia > Gemmatales > Gemmataceae > JALHQU01. The sequence goes on along the minus strand of JBBQWA010000009.1, from coordinate 27,704 downwards.
ATACAGACATGCGATATGGATCCCTCATATATATTCTAATCATCGCCTCGTTTTGTTGTGGAATGCCAGTGGCAATGACCGGGCCAAAAGTAGGTTTGAAACCTGGCGAAGTTGTAGAACTGGTTTTTCAGTCATGGCTGACTATCGAAAGGGCGGTGGCGGGGAAGGTGATCAAGGATCCCGAAAAGCTCGACGGCACATCATTTTCGAAAGATGGATACAGCGCTTGGCCAAGACGGGGCGAACTTTCGGCGACTCGTGGTGGTGCTATTCACATTGATGCTTCAAGGATTCCGATGCGCTTGGATTTCGTCACAGATGAGCGAGGTTCAGGCACTGAGAAGTATCGCAATGTCATGCCGAATATTTTCAAGTTTGATGGTGATAAATTGGTAATCGCTTACGGGAAGACTTGGGTCAAGCAACGAGTACTGAAAGATAAAGAAGACTATGAAGGTAGGCCGACGGGGTTCAAGTCCACAAAAGAGAATGGCCTGACGATCGAAATCATGAAATCATGCAATCTATTCGACCAAGATTGAGTGTGCTTATTTAGCGTTATCTTGACATGACGGAACGGATTCGCCAAACTCCCCCGGCATTTCGATCCGCACACCTACGCACAACTCCTCGCCGAGAACGCCCAACTCCGGGCGACTGTGGACGCACTGCTCCAACGCGTTGCCGAACTCGAACGCACCGCCAAGCGGCAGGCTGCACCCTTCTCCAAGGGCGGGCCGCAAGAAGGGGGCGAAGGGGAAACGGAAAAAGGGGACAGGCAAATGCTTGTGCCAACAACAGAGCTGGCATTTTGACCGATTAGCACCACTGACACTGGATTTCGTTTGCAATTTTAGATCACCAAGGCTGAATCCATCGGCCATGGGTGCGGGTGGATTCCCCAAAGTTACACATTCAACGGCCGGCCCGCATAAGTCCACTTGTACGGCTTTGCCATCGTTCGATTGAAGTAGTCGATGAACTTCAGGATCCGATCCCGCAGATCGTCGGTCGAACGGAACGCGCCGCGGCGGATCACCCGGCGGCTCAGCACGCTAAACCCAATCTCGATCTGATTCATCCACGACGTATGTTTCGCCCCCAACGACTCCGCCGGGATAACGCACAGTCCGGCCACCAACAGCACCAGCGTCGCCGAGCAGTGGGTCGTCAAGTTGTCGGCCACGAAGATCCAACCGCGTCCGCTGCTCGGCCACATACTCCGCCTCGCTCCGCTTCGCATACTCCACCCCATAACGCATCGCGTTGTACACGATCCGCGCCAACTTGTGCGCGCACGCCGTGATCGCCTTCGGCGCCCCCAGTCGGCGCCGCTGCCCACGCAGGTACGCGCCCGCCGGCATCACGCCCACGAAGGTTCCGTGAGCCGGGCGATTACGGTTCGTCGACCTTGGCCGTTCCGGAGCCGAGGAGTTGTTTTTCCAGTTCCGCAATGCGTTGCTGGGACGCTTGGAGTTGTTGCTGGGACGCTTGGAGTTGTTGCTGGGACACGACGATCAGATCGATCAGCCGATTGGCGTCGATCCGTCCTGCCCGCAAGTCGTCCTTGAGTTGTTCGATGGCTTCCATGACCCCATCAATAACCGAATCTGGACGATCTCGGGAATACCAAGTCCAGCAGAGCTTAGACATCAATGTCGAAAGTGTACCTGAGAAAGGTACTACCTTCCGGGTTTATCTTCCGAGAAGCGAAGTGGTTTAAAATAAAGATATCCGCTCACTTTCTGAAGGAGAGGATCGTATGACACTGCTGGCCCAAGAGGAAGAGTCGGATCGTATCCGGGCTGCCGTGGCGAAGAACCCTCGCAAGATGACCTTGCAACTGGCCCGCGACCTCGGTGTGCCGGAGATCGAGGTCATTCGAGCATTTCTTCCAGATCGGGTCATGGAACTGGATATTTCCCGGTGGGAAGAGCTGCTTCGCAGCCTTGAGGCATTGGAGGCATTGCGCGTGTTGGTTTCCAATGGCGCTGCGACGATCGAAGTTGAGGGTAGATTTGGCGGCTTCAGCACCGCGAGCAAGTTCTTCAATATCCAAACAGATGCTCTTGACATGCACATTCGCTGGCAGCAGTTGGCGGCGGTATTCGCCGTCGAGAAACCGGCCCATATGGACGGAACAGCGACACGCAGTTTTCAGTTTTTTGACCACACGGGGGCCGCGTATGCAAGGTTTTCCTCAACTTCGGTGGGCCGATTGCGCCAGAGCAGGAAACCCGTTTTATCGATTTGCGAAAGACTCTGATGAAGTAGCGGGTAGAGCTTGGATTTTATTCTCAAATTGAGAAATGGTGTTCTATGCTTTGATCTTCTTCGACTATTTCAGTTTGAGGTTATTTTGAAAGCTGCACCACTCATTTTCGTGGCTGATGATAACGAAAGTTTGGCGAATTTCCTTGCTCGCCAATTGCGGGAGTGGGGCTATCGAACGGTGACGTATCTGAGCAAAAGCCTATTAATGCAGCGTTTTCCACAGGAACAACCCGATCTCGTCTTGCTCGATTTGCAATTCGGCAAAGACGACGGCATCGGTGTCATGCGGGATCTCCTGAAAATCGAACCGTGTCTCTCCATCGTCTTGCTGACCGGCCACGGGAGTATTGAGACCGCCGTCGAAGCGATCCGCCACGGTGCTTACGACTTCCTTACGAAGCCGCCCGATCTGCAGCGCCTCCGATTGACATTGGAGCACGCGATAGAAAAGCGATTGTTGAGTAAGCGGGTAGAACAATTGAAAAAGTTGACGGAACAGCAAGACCCGTCCCGGCGCCTCTGGGGGGATAGCCCCGCGTTGAAGCGATTGCGCGAACTGATCGAGAGCATAGCCCCGACAGATGTCACGGCATTGATTCAGGGAGAAAGCGGTACTGGTAAGGAACTGGTGGCTCGCGCGATCCACGATCAAAGCCGGAGAAGCCATGGGCCTTTCGTCCCGGTCAACATGGCGGCGCTCCCTCGCGAACTGGTCGAAAGCACTCTCTTCGGCCACGAGAAAGGCGCGTTCACCGGCGCCGATCAGGTTCGCATCGGCTGTTGCGAAGGAGCCGACGGCGGTACTCTTTTCCTAGACGAAATCGGCGAGATGGATCTCGATATTCAAGCGAAGTTACTGCGATTCCTACAAGAACGGGAAATCCAACGTGTGGGGTCGAGCCGGACACGCGCCGTAAACGTCCGGATAGTGGCCGCGACCAATCGCGATTTGCAGGATCAAGTAAAGCGGGGTCGCTTCCGGGAAGATCTGTTTTACCGACTTCAAGTCGTACCCCTGGATGTGCCCACGCTGCGCGAACGGCGAGGCGATGTTCCCCTCTTGGCCACGCGCTTCCTCGAACGGGCTGTGGCGCGGCACGGCAAAGATGTTGCTGGGTTCACCCCCGAAGCCCTCGTACTACTGACCAACTACGATTGGCCGGGCAACATTCGTCAACTGGAAAATCTCGTCGAGCGGCTTGTCATCTTAAGTCGGACGAGCGAAATCGGATACGACGACCTCCCTGAAGAGATTCGGACCTTCGCCGCGACCACCACTCCGTCCGCAGTCGGATTATCCCATTTGAAGGTAATACCGATTGAACAGGTCGAGAAGCGGGCCATTTTGGAAGCGCTCAAGAAATCCAACGGCAATGTGAGAGATGCTGCCAAACTCTTGGGCCTCGGCCAAGCGACCGTCTACCGCAAGATCAAAGGATACGGCGTTCATTCGCGGGACTATTTGCAAGAGGGGTTAACGATCGCCGAGTTGCCGGTGGTCGGTTGACGGTTGACGGATCATGCGAATCTCATTCTGATAAATATTCCCATTCCCTAAATGATAATTCTTCCCTCCGCCCGCTGGCGATCCGCGTGGGAATGACACATCGAACCGCGACAAGACGCTCAAAATCAGCCTAATTCGCTAGTTTTCGATCCTGCCTCCCCGCAGAGGGGAATCGGCACGAGGATTGCGTTATGCCTCATGCGACTAGGGATCCGAGTTCTGTCAAAACTGCAAATGAGCCCGAAATGACTGAAGCCTGCTCGATCGGATACATCGGCGTCGACGTGTTGAACAATGCGACCGTCTGTAATGAAGCCGTCGGATTGATCGCAGCCGACGTCCCCCTCGACTTGGTCTCGGTGTACCGATTTGACAAGCCCACCTACTACCAGGACGAAACTCTGGCCGGCCTTGGCGACCGTATCCATTCGCTTTACCCTTTGGGTTGGCTGGCAGCGGGTTGGGCCCTTTTCTGCGCACCTTGGATCTTCGGGATTCGCTTCTGGACGACCCTTGGCAAGTTGATCACGACACCGACCGAGGGATGGCGGCAACGGGTACGGCTCGTCTGGCATTTTGTGCCCGCGGTCTGTTTGGCGATGTATTGGAGAAAGAAGCGGATCGGCCATATCCACGCCCACTGGGCCCACACGGCGACCACCATCGCGATTCACACCGCCGAGTTGCTCGGTATCGGTTTCAGTTTCACTGGGCATGCAAACGATCTTTTCGTCCACCGCGTCGCCCTCGCAGCCAAATTGCGCCGAGCACGGTTTGTCGTCTGCATTTCGGAATTTCATCGACAGTATTACCTTGCCCTCGGGGCCGACCCGGCCCGGCTCCAAGTGGTGTATTGCGGCATCGATACCCAGCGATTCCAACCCGCCGAGTTCATGGAAGATTCGGATGACACTCACTGTCCGTACATACTCGGCGTGGGCCGATTGGTCGAGAAAAAAGGGTTTCACCGCCTGATCGAGGCGTGCGCCGAGTTGCGTGATCGCGGCTTGGAATACGACTGTGTGATCGCCGGGAGCGGGCCGGAAGAAACGGCCCTGAGACAACTCGCGAAACGGCTCGAACTCGGAGATCGCGTCACGATCACCGGCCGGGCCGTTCTCCAAGAAGACCTCGAACCGTTACTGCGCACCGCGACCGTCTTCGCATTGCCGTGCGTTCGTGATCGGGACGGGGACATGGACGGCCTGCCGCAGGTGTTGATCGAAGCGATGGCTTGTGGAATTCCCGTGGTTTCGACCGTCCTCGTCGGTATCCCCGATTTAGTCCACGACGGTTTGAACGGCCTACTCGTTCCACCGGAGAACGCCGTGGCGTTGGCCGACGCATTGGAACGAATGATCGGCCACCCGCAATGGGCGAGAGATCTCGGCGTCGCCGGAATGGCGTGGGCGAGGCTCCACTTCGACCGGAACGATGCGATTCGACGGTTGCGGGAGTTGTTCATTTGGTCTGCAGAAACTCGGGGGCGAACGTCCCCACCCTATCGTTGGCTATCGGCACCGGAGGCAGAGTTCGATGCCAAACCACAAACGGCCTCGACCGAGAGTGCGATCGCTGTGTAACGATCAGATTTGTTCATGATTGGGTTCGAATGTCCGCCGGAGTTTTGCCACGATGTTCGTTATGCTGGCCATTGCACTGATCGCCGGGATCGCAATCCAAAGTTGCGCTGGGGGTGCCCGCACCGGATTGTGGTGGGGTTGGTTGATCGCTCTGTTGCTTGTCCCGTCGTGGATCGCGATCCGGTTGGGGCCACTCTCGCTCGATCTGAGAACGGTCGCCGCCGTCGGCGGGTTGGCACTCTTATGGCTCTTCGGTCGTCGGAACAATCACCCACACTGGTTGATCGCGGACGCCGTCATGGCGGTGCTCTTCGGATTGCAGCTCGCATCCGAATACCGGACGGGTTCGTTCGGACTTTTGAGCGCGGCCGAATTAATGCGGAGTTGGCTGTTGCCTTACATCGTGGGCCGATGCTTCTTCGGCTCCATGGACGACATCGTAAGCGTCTTGCCGATCATCGCTCGCGCAACGCTTGTGCTTTCACTTTATGCATTCTTCGAAGCGATTACCCACATCAACCCGATCAACGATTTGGCAAACAAAACCTACGGGCTGTTGGAGGAAGGGGCGGGGTACCGCTGGGGTCTCAAGCGTGCTCAGGCGTTCTTCGACCATCCGATCTATTTTGGTTTCCTGTTGGTTCTGATTCTCCCTTGGGCGATCGTGGCCCGCCGGCAATCAATGCTGGGCGAATCCCCAGGTTGGTGGAAAGCCCTGCCATTCCTTGTGGCGGGGGCGTTGGCTTGCACCGCATCGCGCGGGCCCATCATCGCTGGAATCATCACCGCGTGCGTTCCCGCCTTGATGGCCAAGCCGCGATGGTGGACCCCCGCCTTCGCGCTGGCGATTGTCGCCGCTGCGATCATGGTGCCGTTTCAAGAAGAGATCACAGGTAGCATGTCGTATTGGGTCGGGGAGAACACCGAGGAACCGGTGATGCTCGTTGTCGCGGGCCGTGAGGTGGCTTATACGGGGACAAATCACCGGATACTCTTGTTCGAAGTTTACGAAGGCGCCTTGGCGAAGCTCGAACCGTTGGGATACGGATCGCAACTCCGCGATGTGAGTTTGGACGGCGTGCCCGAGCGGTTCCGATCCATCGATAGCCATTACGTTTTGTACCTGCTGCAACGCGGCCCCCTCGGCCTCGCCGCGTTCGTCTTGTTGGCGTTAGTGACTCTCGGCAACCTAGCGAGCGAGGGGCGGAAATCCGGATCGCCATTGTCGGTTTTGGCCGCAGGATTGTGCGGATCGATGACCATGGTTTCGCTCATGCTCTTCTCGGTCTGGTTTGCTCCGGATTTCGGAACCGTGTGGCTCTTCGTCGCCGGCTTAGCCGGCAATTTGAAATCGCTGAAGGGCAATACGGAACGATCCGCCCCACCGGCGGAATGGAGCGAGGCGCACCCTCGCCTCGCTCCGACTCCCGTTCGTAGTCTCGTGGATTCGGAGGAGCTCAAGTGATCGCGAATTCAAATGGGCCGCGTATTTTGGTGATTTCGCCCGCCAAGGACGAAGCCGAGTATATCGAACGCACGCTTCGCACCATCGAAGCTCAAACGCACCGCCCCGCGTTGTGGGTGATCGTCGATGACGGCAGTACGGACGAAACCGGCGCGATCGCGGATCGCGCGGCCGAAAAACATTCTTGGATACGCGTGCTCCACCGTAAGCCCGGAGTGGGCCGACGCGTTGGGCCGGGCGTGGTCGAGGCTTTCTACGAAGGTTTGAAGCAGGCCGACATCGGCGAGTACGACTTCGTTTGCAAGCTGGATGCGGATATCGAACTGCCGCCCGATTACTTCGCAGAACTCCTGCGTCGCTTCGCCGTGAACCCGCGCCTGGGAACCGCCAGCGGCAAGTGCTTCATCCCCGTCGGCGGGGACTGGGCTTTGGAACGTTCCGGCAACGAATTCTCTCACGGGGTTGCGAAACTCTACCGGCGTGAATGCTTCGAGGCCATCGGCGGGTTCATACGCGAAGTCATGTGGGACGGCATCGACTGCCACCGCTGCCGAATGCTCGATTGGGAAGCCCGCAGTTACGAAGACCCCGAACTCGCCATTCGGCACCTCCGTCAAATGGGTTCGTCCTTCCGCAGTGTCTATCACGGCCGACTTCGCTGGGGGCGAGGTCAATACTTCATGGGAACCCACCCCGGCTACATACTGGCCGTGGCCGCCTACCGAATGTTTGAGCGACCTTGGTTTGCGGGCGGGCTTTGCATCCTCGGCGGATATACCCAAGCTTGGCTGCGTAGGACACCCCGGTACGAGAGCGTGGGATTTCGCGCACACTTGCGCCGCTGGCAGTTCCTCGAACTCCATCGGCGGTTCCGCACCGCGTGTTCCCGGTTGCTCGGTTCGAGAACGCCAACCCGCACTGCGACGGCGGTGGAAGCATGACCGCTTCGATACTCTGGGCAAATACGTTCAAGCCGGTGCGAAAAGAGGTTGCTCCTCGCAGTATGACCGGCATCGGTTGGATGGCCATCGCCCAAGGTTCCGGGCTGATCCTACGCCTCGGTAGCAACCTGCTCTTGTCGCGCCTTCTGGCCCCGGAAGTGTACGGCATCGTTGGCCCGGCGATGGCGGTGCTGATGACGATGGAATGGTTTTCCGATTTGGGCATCCGCCCGGCATTGATCCGCGATCCGCAGGGCGGCACGGACAGCTATCTTCAAACGGGTTGGTGGATCGGCCTGATTCGCGGCGTGTGCTTGACCGCGATCGCCGCGGGATTGGCTTTCCCATTGGCCGAGTTATACGGTCAACCCGAATTGGCCGCAGTGTTGGCCGCACTCGCATTGCTTCCGCTACTGCAATCGCTGCGGAGTCCGGGGCAACCGGTGCTGCGCCGCAAGTTGAATTACCGAGCCATTTGCGCCGACGAAATCGGTCAGACATTGGTCGCTGTGATCGTCACCATCGGTGTTGCGTCGGTATTCCATTCGGTTTGGGCGATCGTGGCGGGGACACTCGCAGGTGCCGCTGCGGGCATTGTGATCTCGTACATCCAGTGCCCCGTTTGGCCGGCGCGATCCTGGGATCGCACGGCGAAACAACGATTGTTGCACGTCAGTAGGCAGGTCTTCTTCAACAGTTTCCTAATGGCGCTCCTGTTGAACAGCGACCGACTGTTGGGCCTGAGCTTGGTTACCGTGGAACAAATGGGCCTCTACGCGGTCGCTTGGAACTTGGCCGGTGTTCTCGATACCTTGCTTAGCCGGGCGTGCGACGTGTACTTTTCCGCCCTCTCCCGCCTCGTCGATGCGGCATCGCGGGAAGCTTTGCATGAACGAATATGCTTCCGGGCGACTGCCGCGATGATGCCGTGCATGGCACTGGGGGTCGCGATCGCACCTTGGTTGATTCGCGTGCTTTACGACGCCCGTTACGCGGGGGCGGGCACTTTGTTCGCATTGCTGGTCGCTCGTTTGATGGCGCGGGGCCTGGGTCAAATCCAGTTTCAATACCTGCTGGTAAGGGCGGAGATCCGAGTGGCGACGGTTTCCTACGGAGTCGCTCTACTCGCGCAAGCGGCGATGCTGATCCCTTTCACTCAGCAGTGGGGAGTGCAAGGGCTGGCGATTTCTGCGTTGTTTTCGACAACCGTTCTCACGGTCGTTCAATCCGGAATTCTCTGGATCCGAGGAGAGTCTCGCCTTCTCCCTTTGGTGATCACCATCGTGTGGATGTTCGCCGGTTTGTTTTTCGCGTTTTATGCGTTTTGAATTCCGGAGTGTGTTGACATGGCGACCGCGTTTTGGATTGAAAGCCTCGCCTGCCCGAGTTGCCTCGCGGCACTGGGGAACATGCAACGCTGCGAAAATTGCGGCACCGCATACCCGGCGGAGGATGGCGTTCCACGGCTGATTGCCTCCGCGGCGTCCTGCGAGGTACGTTTCGATTATTCGTCCAATGGGAGTGGGGCCACAGGCTTACTCGACCGCGTACTCAAAGAACCGCCCCGATATACGGATGGCGATGGCCTGCCGTACCACCTCGACCTTGCTCACGCCGAGAGAATTGCCAAATCGCCCGCCGGCCGCGTGTTGGAGATCGGTTGCGGCGGTGGGCAGAATCGCAAATGGATCGAAAGCCGAGGTCATCGATACGTCGGTAGCGACATCTCGAAAACGCGCGTGTTTGAATGGCTCCAAGAATTCGGTGGGCCCGATTTGCTTTGCGATGCCCACTTCCTCCCATTCCGTAACGAACAGTTCGATATCGTGTACGCCGCCGCAACAACGGAACACTTGGCTTGTCCCCAGCGCGTTGCCCAGGAAGTTTATCGTGTTCTGAAACCGGGCGGCTACTTCCTCGGCAACGTTTCGTTCCTCGAAGCTTGGCACGATCACAGCTACTTCCACATGAGCCCTCTCGGAGTGATCGAACTGCTCACACGAGCCGGGTTCGAGATCGAGTTCGTATGGCCGGGGCGCGGCTATAGCGGGTTCCGTGCGATCCCGTCGATGGCGTTCCGCGGCCCGTTCCGGGCACTCGTGCCCTTCGGCCGGCTGATGCACGGGATGTACAGCGTTCAAACCTCGCTGCGAGGGTGGTTGCGGAAGTTGCGGGGCCGCCCGGTGGAAACCGAGTTGCTCCGGCAAGCCACCGTCGCCGGTGCGATCGATTGGATCGCTCGCCGCCCCGCGAACATTGGAGTGGCCACCCCATGAACTGCGCCATTCCATCACAGTGTGCCGTGACGAATTCCGTTTCCGCCAGTGTGCCGAATTGGACCCGCGAGAATTTCAGGCGATGGCAATGGGATCCCGCCCGCCGATTATTGCGGTGCATTCGGGCCTATCAACATTGGCGCCATCGCGGAGGGCTGATCGGCCGGGGCTTCGCTACGCTTTGCGTGCTGCGTTACCGTTTCTGGAGCGCCATCACCGGGGCGGAGATTCCCTTGAACGCACATATTGAGGGGGGGGTGCTGCTCCCCCACCCGAATGGAATCGTCATTCACCCGGACGTTTGCATTGGGCCGAACGGGCTGATTTTTCAACAAGTGACGCTCGGCTCCGGCGGCTCCATTCCGGGGGTACCGAGCATCGGTGGGCACGTCGATATCGGGGCAGGAGCGAAAATCCTGGGTGGGGTGGTTGTTGGTGATCACGCGAAAATCGGGGCAAACGCAGTCGTACTTTGCGACGTCCCGGCGGGAGCCACCGCCGTGGGAATTCCGGCCCGAATCATCCTCGCTAGCGAGTGAGTATCAAATGGTGGGAACAGTTCTAGACAATGCCTATCTGATCCGTTGCGAATCAATCGCAGCGGCGTTGCCGAGTGATGAACCCGATGCCCGACGATACGGTTCGGTCAGCGTACAACAACGGCCGCTCAGCCGAGCCGGTGAGTTGCAGATCGTCGAAAACGAGAACTATACCCTTTTGCTGCGCGGGCACGTCTATTGCGATGCCGCACGTTCACTCGAACCGGCTGAAAATCTCAAACTATTGCTGAAAGTAATCAACGAACGTTCGACACTCGTGGAGGGCTTGTCTATCGTCGCCGGCGGGATGTTTACCCTGTTCGTCGTCGATCACCGGCGGAGCCTGTTGCATGTGACCACGGATCGGCTTGGATTCATGCCATGTTATTATCGCCGAGGGGCGAACGAAGTCGCGTTCACGAACAATCAATTCCTGTTTCAACGCGATGCAGCGCTTTCGGAAGTCGCGGTCTGCGAATACCTTAAATATGGGCACCTGCCTTTCACGCCTTCGCTGTTCGAATCGGTCGGACGAATCTTGCCTGGCCAGATCGTGACGGTTACACAAAGACCCGAACTGCGCGTCAACGTGGAAACTCGGCAACACCGCACGTTTCTGCCGTTGGCGGAACGGATTCAAAACCCTGCCGAGGGGGCCGAAGTTCTGGCGGCGGCGTTGGACAAGTATTTCTCCCGCCTCGGAACCGAGCGCGGCACGGCGGGATTGAGCGGCGGTTACGACTCTCGCGTGATCGCGGCCTACACCGCCGAGCGCGACGTCTCTTTATTCAACTTCGGCAACCCCGGTTCCCGCGAAGTCGTCATCGCCAAACAGGTCGCGGCTCGCATCGGTCGTCCGCTCGATTGTTTTCGCATCCCCGACGATGCTGTCTCGCTCCACGGCGGCCGCTTCAAAACCCAGATGCTCATCCCCGATAGTTTCGAGCACGCCCATGTCTTTGAATTGGTGGATCGCGTCGCCGCGGCGAAAGTGCCGTACCACACAGATGGATTCATCGGCGATTCAGTCGTCGGCAGCGGCTATTACTACAGCCTCGGCAAACGTCCCCGGGAACTGGTCGCGAATCTCCGTTTGAAGAATTGCTACGAATCCCCCGTGAAAGGAATTTCGGCGTACGTCGATCTGCTATACGGGAACAAGCGGGCCGTGCCCGACTCCGCACTTCTGGGATTGATCGATGCAGACGTACGCGACTCCATTCGCGGCGCGGCTCAGCGGTTCGTCGAATCGCACATGCCGTGGTGCCCAACGCACGAAGATATGGCCGAGAGTTTGACCCATGCGACGCGCGGCCGCTGCTTGATCGCGGGAGGGCCGGTTGCCGTGAGTGCGTTTGCGCTGTGCGCTTGCCCATTTATCGATAACGGAGTCTTCGATGCTGCGATGAGCTGTGCGAAGGCGGTGAAGGCGGGCGATCGGTTGTACAATGCCTTTTGGAGGCACCGATTCCCCGCGCTCGCAGACATTCCGAAAGGGAACACCGGTGGCCGGCCCCGCGACCGCGATTCAAAATACCGGCTCAAGCACACATTCAACGCGGTTCTCCGCCGTTCAGTCTATCCGCAATTGAAACGTTTGACGTTTGGGCGATGGGATCGAACCGATAACTACTCGACGCTAGAAGGGTATTTGGCCTGCCCCGCGAACAAGACCTACTTGCGGGAACTGCAGGAACGATCCGCATCTTTCTTGCCCCCGCGCGTCGCCGCAGCACTGATGAGCGCATATACCCAGGGAACTTTGACGCCCGCCGTCTCACTTCGATTGGGCACTTTGATGGCATATTCCGGCTGATCCTGTTCCGGGGCGGGTCGTAGTTTCCGCGTGAGGAAAGGCCTTTCCACCCATCGCCAACTCACTGCGGCGACCAAGGCGGTGAGAGGGAACGCTGCGAGAAAGAGCGTGAGCGGCGTCAGCGTATTGCCGTACCGATGCACGAGCAATTGCTGGATGGGGAAGGCGTAGAGGTAGAGCCCGTATGAGATATCACCCCGTGCGGCGAACCGCTGCAACCCAGGAATCGGCAGTAGTGCAGTGTAAATGAGCAGGTAAGTTCCGCAGAGGGGCAGAACCAAAGGGAACAGCTTGAGTTGAGGAAATGCTCCACAGACGATCAGTCCGAGCGAAGCGAGAACGAAAAGCCACAGGGAATACACGATGCTGTTGCGGTAGAGGTAGCAAAGCGTACCCGAAAGGTACAATGCGGCCAATTTGGGCCACGGGCCCGGTTCGCAGAACACGAACGCAAGACCGCCGTTGGGAAGTTTCAATCCGAGGTAAATTTGCCCGGCATGCAGAGCTAACGCGGCCACGAAAGCGAGCCAGATCAACAATCGATTGCGGAATGCCCCGATCAAACCCAAAAAAGACAAGCCGACGTAGCAGAGGACTTCGTATCGGATCGACCAAAGCGATCCATTCACGGCCGGGATCGGCAGATCCGAAAAGACTCGGGGCAAACGAGGATCAAGGTTGAATGCAGAAGCGAGTAACCGGGAGAACGAGAATTCATTCCAATACGTGGATGCGTCGGTGGCAATGTTCGGTGCGACGACGAATGCTCCGAACGCGACTGCGACGAGAAAACCGGGGTAGATGCGGAGGATTCGTTTCTTGAAGAAGCGGAAAGCGTTCTTGCTCCTTTCCCAACTCTGGGCGATCAGGAAACCGCTGAGGGCGAAGAACCCGCTGACGGCCAGTTCGCCCCCGGTCGTTTGCCCGTTCGTGAGTAACATTACGGGCTCGTTTAAATTGTTCCCCGAAAGCAATGGGTACGAATGCGAGGCGATCACGACGGTCGCAAGTGCGAATCGGAGCGCGTCGAAGTTATTATTCCGGTCTTCGTTCAAAGATCCGAGGACGGTTCGATTTCGTTTCGTGGTAGGAATTTCAGTAAGCTCCTTTGCACGAAAGCACGGCGGGAACCGTCAAGATCAGCAGACGGACATCCAACCAAAACGATTGTTCCCGGATATATCTGAGATCGAGTTGGAACTGTTCCTCGAAAGGGAGGTTCGCCCGGCCGTTGACTTGCCAAAAGCAAGTGATCCCCGGCAGGATGGAGAGCCGGGCGTGGTGTTCGAGGTTGTATTGGGCCACTTCCTCAGGGATCGGCGGCCGAGGGCCGACCAAACTCATTTCCCCTTTCAACACGTTCCACAACTGCGGCAACTCGTCGATGCTCAACTTGCGAATCACCCGGCCGATCCACGTCGTTCGGGGATCGCGTTTCAATTTGAATGTAATGCTGTCGGATCCGTGAACATTGCTGTCCAATAGTTCGATGCGAAAATGGTGGCTCTCTGCCCGCATCGACCGGAATTTATAGAAGGTGAATGGAACTCCATTGCGACCAATACGCTGCGGTGTGTAAAAGACACCGCCTCGGCTGGAAAGCTTGATAGACAGGGCGACGACCAAGAACAGTGGTGAAAGCAAGATCAGTGAAATCGACGCGATAACCACATCGAGCAACCGCTTGGCATCGAGTCGAGGGATGTTGGGAACCGCCTTCTGCCAGCGTGAAATGGTACGGCCGGATTCCAATAAAGTTGACCAATTAGATGTCTCGGCGAAAACCGCGGCGGAAGTTTGTGTCATCTGAAATTCCTTGTGGATCATGTTGTGTGTGAGAATCGGTGTCGTAGAGATCAATCACCCAGCGAGTTGAACGCAACCTAAGAACGGAACTCCAACGTACCGGTGATTGCGTATCAGTTCTCGGGTGGTACCGCTGATTGGGGTGGTTTCGTCGAGGAGAACGACAGCCCCGTCTTGATGCGCGGCGAGGATCTGCAAGTCCGTCACGGAAGAGAAGGGCGGCCCGGCAATGAGGATAATGCTGTACGTCTGCCGCAGCAATTCGAGGAGTTCGCGCATTCTTTGCGTGGCCAAGGCATCCGGGGAAATCACCGCCGTCCCGGCGGGGAGGAAATCGACGCCGTAAACCTCGGTCGATCGGACGACCTCATTCGGCCAAGCGAATTCGAACGCGAGGTAATTCGAAAGCCCGACATCAACGGACTTAGTTAACGGCGGGGAAACTAATTGATCGCCATCGCGGATCGCCACCGCCTTGGCATTGTCGCCGAAGCACACCCGATCATCCCCTTCGCCGCAAACTGCGTCGATGATGAGAACACGCTCGTCGCGTTGGGCCAAGCAACCGGCTGTTAGTTGCAACAGTTCGTGAGTATGCAAACCGCACTTTACGGGGGTGAACAGAACGGTCGCTCCCACCCGCGGGAGTCGCTGGCGCAGGGACAGCGCGAGGGATCGGACATTCCGATCCGCGCTCAGCACCTGCACCCCGGTGGGAAGTTTCGCCAATACCGGGAGGCCCATTTCGGATGCAAGGGAGTCGAAGCTCCGCTCTGCGTGTCGGGGGGATATGGTGACAACCGCCCAGACCCAAAACAGGAAAGCACAACCGCCCATAGCGATCGGTATCAACCAACTCCGGGCGTCGCCGAATGGCTTGGTAATGGCGGTGGCCGGTTGATAGACAGTCGCTTCGCCGCCGGAAATGGTCAGGAGTGACTTGATTTGATCGAGGTGGGCTTGCATTCGGTTGCGCTCGGCCTCGGCACGCTCGACTTGCCAAATCAACGGGGCGGATTCGGCCTGCACTTTCAAAAACCGTTCGATCCGCAGTTGTTTCGCCTCAGACTCAGCCTCCAGTAGGGGGATTTCGTTCCGGTATCCGAGCAAGAGGAGATCGAGGTCGAGTTTCTTGGTGAATGTTTGTTGAATCGAAGGGGGGGCGTTGGTGTTTTTCTCGAGTTCCACGAGATCTTTCTTCCACTCGAGTATTTTCTCGTTATCTTGGGCTTGCGCTTGCAATTCGGCGACTTCGGCGGCAACCCGGCTCAGCTCTAATTGACCTGCCGCGCCTTTGGCGGCAGCCTTTTGAACCAGTTCGAGTTCGCGGCGTTTGACTTCGAGCTTTGCTTGGCTCAGTTCCCTCAACCGTTCTTCATTGATCAATTGCTGGAGACGTAGCGGTGATTGCGTGCCGCTCCCTACCGTTGGCGCTTGGTGCGCAAGGTCTTCTATGGTTTTGGCAAGCTCCGCGAGCTGCGCTTTGCAACTCGCCTCATTCCTTCGGGAAAGCGATAATGCAGACGACAGAACATCCAATTCTGCGGTCGCCGTGCGGAGTTCGCGGGGTGGATCCAAGGTGCCGTTCGCGCGGTAGAAGGCCGCCAATTCCAAGCGGCTGGATTGTAGTTCTCGCTCAAAATTGGCCCGCGACGCGTTGAAATCGGCTGCACGTTCCTCCATTCTCTGCTTGCGGAGTTCGCCCGCGCGGGCGATGAACTCCTTCATCACGGAATCGAGAATCGCCTCCCCGTTCCCCGCGCCTCGCCACTGAAGGTTCATCCCGAGGGTTTGGGAGCCGGGGATCGTTTTGACTTCGATGCGCTCGGCCAAGGCCTGCGCCGTCAGATACAATCGCTCGCGATCTACCACAGCTTGGAGGCTATCGGGGGATTTCACCAAAGAGCTTAAGCTTTTAAGGTCTGCCATCGGGATGATGTGCTTGTTCGACTCCCCGTTGGGTAACGGGGTGTGCAGGATAACGCCGGCGAATTCCCGCCGGTCGCTGTATTGGCCCCGCGCGGCGACTCCTACCAAGAGGGCGAAGAAGACACCGGCCGCAACCCACTTCCACCGCGAGCGGAGGATAGTGATGGCGGGTCGGAACTCGTCGCGCAACGCTAAGTTCGGCTCTGGGTTCGCAGGAAACTGTTTGTACGATTCGGGCATTGCTGGCAATTCCTAGGAAAGTGTGATCATTGGTTGGTTCGAGCGGTTGGTCTTTCAATTCCAAGTGCTCATGCAAATATCTCGGGCTCATCGCAAGCGAGGGGCTGGGGGCAACTTGCACTGACCACCATTTCGGTCGTCTGGCTCGCCGAGATGGCATCGGCCAAGGTTTCGTGGCATTGCTGAGATTTATCTCCGAACACACCCGCCAATCTCAGCATCAATCGCCCGGATGTCCCCACGAGTCGAGCGGGCCGTGGCTTCATGTGTCGTGCCATCACACACAAGGCACCTAAACCGCTGCTATCGATGAAATCAACGGCGGAAAGATCCACGACGACCGAAGTTCGCTCGCGTTCGATCTCATTGATCGCTTTGAGGAAGGCCCCGGTCACGCTGGCGTCGAAGTTTGCCCCGCAGATGCGGAAAACGGTAACCCCGCGCTCTTGCAGAATGGAAAAACGATTCATCGGAGTACCTCAGAAATCGAATTGGGAATACTTGGTTCGCCCAGTGGGCCACCGGTGCGGTCGAGCGCGTCGTTCAATATTTCCTCGAGACGTTCCGCGGTATTGCGCCATGTGTATCGCTCGTGGATCCATTCGCGGGCGTACTTGCCGATGGCGTGGCAGCGGGTCGGATCGTCCAAAAGCTGGTTTAGTTCTCGTATCCAAGTCCCTGAGTCGTCGTCATTCACCACGATGCCTGCGCGACCGTGATCGAGCAGCGCCGGCACGTCCCCTTGGCCGCTGGCGACCACCGCACAACCGGCGGCGGCGTATTCCAACACTTTGAGCGGGCAGCCATAAAAAGCGCCCGGGACTGAGCTGTATGGCGCGACGCCGATGTCGAGGAGACCGAGCAGTCCGCCCATCCGTTCGTTAGGCTGCCTTCCGACGAACACGGCATTCACCTTCCCGCGGACAGCCTGCTCCAGCCGTGTGCACTCCGGGCCGTCGCCGATGAGAAGCCACTGCGTGTCCGAGCGGGTGGCTGTGGACATCATGAGTTCGCGAAGTCGGTCGATTCCGTGGAATGCTTGAAATGTCCCTTGGAATCCCACGATCTGCTGAGCGTTCAAGCCCAGGCGCCGCCGTTCGCTCATTCGTTCGGCTGAGGTCAGCCGGGGATAATTGGCGGGATCGATACCATTAGAAATCGCGTGAATTGGTGTGGTAAGGCCGTATTCGCGCAGGGTTTTCGCGGCGGGTTCGCTTACGGTGACTACTGCGGCACTCCGGCTCAAACCCCATTTTTCGATGGTTTCGACCAATCCCCGTGGGTGCCAACGCGAATTGTTATTCCTTTGCCGGGCTTCGCAAGCAACAGGAGCATCCGCGTAAGTGACGACGGGGATGCCCAAACGATGGCCGGCCCATGTCATCGACGAACAATAAGAATCCTGGCGAACGAGGAGGACGTCCGGTGCGATTCGTTCGAGCGTTGCTCGATCCCTTCTCCGCTGCATAACATCGCGGGCGATAGCCTTGGCGAACCAGAGACGCGCCCGCAATCGTTGAAAACGTTTCGGCTTGGCTGTGGCCAAGTTTGCAATGGGCCGCAGCGGTTGGCCCGCGCTCGCGTGGATTGAAACATCGTGCCCCAATCCTCGCAATTCGTGGGCAATCGCGCGGATCATATGACCGGCCGGTTGATCGACGTTGGGCAAGTAATGGCTGTAAAGGATATGCATCGGGTTCATTTCGCGGTTCGATGTTCGGAATCGGAACTTGTTTCAGACTCGGGTTGTAGAGAGGAAGATCGCGTTTCGCAGGTAGCGCGGCGCGAGTCGTCGCGGTTCCCGGGTCAAGCGGTAAAGCCATTCCATTCCGAATCGTTGAATCCAGCGGGGAGCCCGCTTCGCCCTTCCGGCAGCGAAATCGACTGCGGCGCCGATCTGCACGCACGCCGGAACGCCCAATTGCTCGCAATTCTCCGAAAGCCAAATCTCGCCTTCCGGTTGACTGCACGCGAGGAGCATCAGTTGGGGTTTGACTTTTTTAATCTGTTCGACTAAGGTCGAATTCTCTTGCACACTTAGAGTCTTGAATAGCGGCGCTTCCATCGCGGTGAGTTGGAGGCCTTCGTGCGATTCTCTTAATTTCTCCGCTGCGGCCGCCGCGACGCCGGTGGCACCGCCGACGATCAGAACCGAATACCCCTTCTCCGCCGCCATGCGGCAAAGGGCGGGGACGAGGTCGGCCCCGGTAACTCTTTGAAGCAGGCGCTGCCCCTTCAACAGGGCCGCCCAGACCAAGGGCATTCCGTCGGCGACAATGAACGCGGCCTTGCGGGTCGCCACCCGCAACCGTTTGTTTGAAGCCGCGAGCATAGCGTAGTTGAGATTGGCGGTTATCACGAACCGCGGCCGGCCCCGTCGAATCATTTTGTCGATTCGCACCAGCGTCTCGGACATCGTCAAGGCTGCGATTGGCAGCCCCCAGACTTCTACGGTCAGATTGTGTCCAGAGCGTGTGACGAATTCAGTGTGGCTGACTGAGGCGAGTGATGACATGGTGCTTGGCATTTTCAATCTCTCGAATGTTTTATGTCTGATGATCACGTTCAAAGCAACGATGATGCCGAAACAAAATCGACATTCAGTTCGCGCTGAGCATTGAGGAGTGAGTGCCCACCGGAACTTTGTTCGCTGGAGCATTCTCAGGATGAGGCAAACTCTCAAAA
This sequence comes from Gemmatales bacterium, assembly GCA_038211045.1. Classification (GTDB taxonomy): domain Bacteria; phylum Planctomycetota; class Planctomycetia; order Gemmatales; family Gemmataceae; genus JALHQU01. The sequence continues at coordinate 8,643 of JBBQWA010000009.1, read as the reverse complement.
TGAATTTCCCGCCGCGATACAACACCGGCTGTTTTGTGTGGCCTGAGCGAAGTTTTCATGCCACTGTCGTTTAAAAAATCCGACCAAACAGACGAATGGGAATTCTGCAAAACGGCCTGCGATGTGCATAGAAGACTTTCCGAAAGCAGCGTCACTGCTTCAATCCGACAAGCGACATGAGTTCGACCATGCTTTCAATTATCATCGTCAACTACAACACCCGTGAATTGCTGAAGCAATGCTTGCAATCCCTCCGGATCCACAATCCATTGGCCGAGGTGATCGTCGTGGACAACGCTAGTAGTGATGGCTCCCCAGAAATGATCCGAATCGAGTTCCCCGATGCGAAACTGGTCCCTCTGGATAAGAACCTCGGATTCGCCGGAGGAAACAACGTCGGCCTTCAGAATGTCAATGGAGACACCGTCCTGCTTTTGAACTCCGACACTTACCTCGAAGACGATACGTTAGATCGGTGCGCGGCGTGGATGCGATTGCACCCGTATGTGGGAGCGGTCAGCCCTTGGTTGATCGGGTTCGATGGAATCCCTCAGCGTTGTGCGCACCCCTTCCCTTCGTTTCGCAAAAAGCTCCGATCGACTTTGCGCCTCGCGCCGGATGAAGCACCTGAAACTGTCGAAGATGGCGCCGGTTGGCTCATTGGCGCCGCGTTGATGATACGCCGCGATGCCCTACGTCAACTCGATGGCTTCCTCGATACGAGTTACTTCATGTACTGGGAAGACACCGATCTTTGCTCACGGCTTCTCCTGGCCGGATACTCTTTGTCGATCTTCAACGAGGGGCACGTTCGCCACCTCGGCGGCGCCAGCAGTAATTCTTCGAAGGGAAGGCAACGCTCTGAACTCCAAGCCTGCTTCCTGCGGGGGAAGTATCGGTGGTTCCGGCATTACCGCCCCACTTGGGAGCTCGCTGGGCTATGGGCCTTGGATTCGGTGGAAGCCGCTCGAAAATTCCTGAGGGGAATCTTTTATCGCCGTCGATGGGAATACCTTCAGTCACGAATACAAACAAGCGTTCTTTTGAGATCCGTGTGTAAGACCCTGTGTCAGCGTTTAACACAAAGTTTTACGAAGGGGATATGCCGCGATTGACGCCAATCCCGTTAGGGAAAGAACTCAGTGATCCGCGGCGAGATGATTCTTGCTGCTGGCTTTGGATTTCAGAGTCACGTGGTGAATCCCGAGTTGCTTCGCGAATTCTTTCCTGTGGCAATAGCTTTACTCCACGGCATGGGAACGGCCATGCTTTATCAACCCCGCCCAATGATTCTTTGGCCACTCGCACCGATCCCCAAAGTCTTTAAGGAATATTCCTATGTCCGCTCTCGCAATGATGAATCAAACCCGTGGGGATACGCTCGATGTCGCCATGAATACCAAAGACCACCTTCTTACGAACGATACCCGGCTGGTCATGTTCATCAACGATCTCCTCGATCAATCGATCGTCCTCCCCGAAGAGTGGGACGAACTCGACTCGGGAGTTAAAGAGAATGTCTTCTCGTCGTTGTCTCAAGACGAAGCCGTGAAGAAACTCGAAAACCTTCACCTGATCACTTCATTTCAATCCGAGGCGATTCGGAAGGGATACTCGCGGGAACTCCGCTTGGGGCAATACCGCATCCTCGGAATGCTGGGCCGCGGCGGAATGGGGATCGTTTACCGGGCCGAGAATACGTTTCTCCGGCGCGAAGTCGCCGTGAAAGTCTTTGCGAACGCCCAAGATGCCTGCCCGAAACAGCTCCGCCGTTTCTACGCGGAGGCCCAAGCGGTGGCGCGCATACACCATCCGAATCTCGTCGCCTGCCTCGATGCGGGTCGGCACTCGCCGCCCGATCCGGGGAGCCCCATCCGCGACTATTACGTCATGGAAATGATCAACGGGGACGACCTCCAAATAATGATCAAATCCCGCGGGGCCCTCCCGGTGAATCGGGCCTGCGAGATCTTCCGTCAAGTGGCCGACGCCTTGGCCGAGGCCCACCGCCACGGCTTGATTCACCGCGATATCAAGCCATCGAATATCCTCGTCACTCAGGAAGGGCAAGCCAAACTCCTCGATTTCGGCTTGGCCCTCCATCCGAACCGCCGCATGACCGAACCGGGAACCCTCCTCGGTACCGTTGGCTACATGGCCCCGGAGCAAGTGAAGGATGCCCAATCGGTCGATGCCCGCGCCGATCTTTTCGGTCTGGGAGCGGTGATGTTCTGGGCGTTAACCGGTCGCGAACCGTTTCAGGATACCGGCTCTCCGATGCGCGATTTGCATCTGCGACTCACCGCGCCACCCCCATCGATCCAGCAATTTCGTCCGGAACTCCCGGAAGAACTCTGCACCCTCGTCAACCGGATGCTCAGCACCGATCCGGACGAACGGCCACCGAGCGCCCGAGTCGTGGCGATCACCCTCGCCGGCTTCAACCGCTGGACAATTCGACCGGCGACGGAACAAGAATCCAAGGGGCCAATTCTCCGGCCGCGAATCCTGGTGGTGGACGATGAAGTGCCCCTCCGAAAACTCCAACGGAATTACTTGGGCGACGAATTCGATTTCGCAGAAGCCGGCGACGGCGAAGCGATGCTCGCCCTGCTCGAGCGGGGAAAATATGACTTGATCGTGCTCGACGTCAATCTCCCCGGCGCATCGGGGTATGAACTCATCGATTCGATCCGGAAAGTGTGCCCCGAAGCGAACATGCCGATGATTCTGCTCACCTCAGGGATGATCCCGCAAGAATCCCTCGGTGGTCTCCTTTCGACGGGGGCGGATGATTTTCTCGCCAAGCCTTTCACTCGGTCCGATTTTCGATCCCGTGTCAAAGGGCTCCTCGGACGGAAATTGAACGTCGAAATTCGAACGGCGGCGAAAGAGACCACACGAATCGGGATGGCGAATCTAACGCGAACCCCCGCGCCGACCGGTGCGATCGCTATCCCGGGAGTGGAATCGACGGTGATCCCTGCGGCTACGGACGAACGCTGCATTGGCTTGTTGAACGAGGTCGTGTCGCAAATGTTGCACGAGACCCTTTCGTTCGGGCCGCCTTACGTCGCGAGGCTCAAACGCTACGTCGCGGCTATCGCCGCATCGGTCTCCGGTACGGGGGAGTATTCGCGGCTCAAAGACACGAGATTCCTCGAACTCCTCACGACCGTAGCCCCGCTACACGACGTGGGTATGGTCGCGATTCCCCAAACGGTGTTGCGTAAGCCCGGATCACTCGATGATCAAGAACGGTTGGTCATTCAAACGCATACGGTCATGGGAGCAGAATGGGTGAGTGCAGCCGCGACGAAGTATCCCGAAGCGAGTTCGATGTTGGCCCTCGCGGGAGAAGTGATCCGCAGCCATCACGAACGATGGGATGGAACAGGGTATCCCGATGGGCTCGTCGGCGATCAATGTTCCCTCGCGGCCCGCGTCGTCGGATTGGTCTCGGTGTACGACGCCTTGCGATCCCGGCGGGTCAATCGCCCGGCATTGACCCACGCCAGGGCGATCCGCGTGGTCAGCGCGGATATGGTCGGTCAGTTCGATCCGAAATTAGTTGCGGCCCTGCTGGCTGCCGCTGGCCGCTTTGAGAAGATCTTCCAAATGCCGGCGGAGGCGCTCTAACTCTGCCGGGGAGCGTCCAAGACCTCGCGTACTTTCCGGGCTAAGGCATCGAGGGTAAAGGGCTTCTGCAAGAATTGGACTTCCGCTTCGAGAACCCCGTGACGCACGACGGCATCGTCCGTATACCCCGAGACGAACAACACCCGCATTTCCGGGATCAGAATGACCAACTGGTCGGCGAGTTGTCGGCCACCCAATTGCGGCATGACCACGTCCGAAATCAACAAATGAATCGGTTCCTCGCGTTGTTCGCAGATGCGGATGGCATCGGCGCCGTCCGCGGCTTCGAGCACCGAGTATCCTTGTGAGAGGAGTACCGTGCGCGTCATCATGCGCAGGGCCTTTTCGTCTTCAACGAGGAGAATCGTTTCGGTGCCGCGTGGGATCGTCTTCGATTCGGCTTTCGTTTGGTTTGTCGGCGAGATTTCTTCGTACGAGGGGAGATAGATTTTGAACGTGGTCCCGTGGCGCAATTCGCTGTAAACGCGGACGTGTCCCCCGCTCTGTTTGACGATACCGAAGACGGTCGCGAGGCCCAAGCCGGTTCCAAGGCCGACCGCTTTCGTGGTGAAGAAAGGCTCAAAGAGGTGCCGCTTGACGTCATCGGTCATTCCGCAGCCGTTGTCGTTTACGGCCAGCATGACGTAGTGCCCGGGGATGACTTCCGCGTGAGACTCGCCGAAGTTGGCATCGAGCGGCACGTTGGCCGTTTCGAGGGTGATGCGGCCCCCCGTGGGCATGGCATCGCGGGCGTTCACCACCAGATTCATGATCACCTGTTCGATTTGGCCCGGATCGACCTTCACCTGATCGAGCCCGTTTGCCAGTCGCGTGCTCAGAATGATATCTTCACCGATCAATCGCGCGAGCATTTTTTCCGCGCCGGTGACGACGGTGTTGAGATCCAAAACCTGGAATTGCATCACTTGCTTGCGGCTGAACGCGAGGAGTTGTTTGGTGAGCATCGCGGCCCGTTGAGAAGCTTTTTGGATCTCCTCGATCATTTCCCGATTCTCGTCCGCAGGTGTTAAATTCTCCATAACGATTTCGCTGTAGCCCGAGATGATCGTGAGCAGGTTGTTAAAATCGTGGGCCACTCCCCCCGCCAATTGTCCGAACGCTTCCATCTTCTGGGCTTGGCGGAACTGCTGTTCGAGTTTCTTTTTCTCGGTGAGATCGCGAATGATTGTCGAGATCGTTCGGACTGCCCCTCCGGTGGTTTTGGAAACGACGATCACTTGGGATACAGGGATTTCCTTCCCGGATTGGGTGAGCAGGGCGCTCTCGCCCTCCCAAGTGCCGGTTTTCAAGGCTTGGGGAATGGCTTTTTCGACGAGGATCGCCGCCGCCCATGCGGGGTAATAGTCGTTGAACATAGTTCCGGAAACATCTCCTTCCACCTCCAAACCGACCATCCGCCGCGCGGCGCGATTCAAGAAAATCGGATGGTGATCCGCATCGGAGATCCCCACGAAATCGGGCGTCGCTTCCAGTACTTCGACCAACCTGGCACGGTGCTCCTCGGCGAGTTTCCGATCGTTGATATCCGACCACGATCCGATCGCTTCCATGGCCCGGCCGTCCTCATCTCGGGTCAACCGCATTTCGTCGCGCATCCAACGGTAGGTGCCGTCCCCGTGGCGGAAGCGGTATTCGTGGCTTGTGCGGCCGAGGGCGAACAACTCGCTCCGGATTTTCGCGACGAGGTTATCCCGATCCTCCGGGTGGATATTCCCGCGCCACCATCCCGGTTCGGTGGCCATTTCGGGGCGATACCCGAGTACGCTCCAGAGGTTTTCGCTGATCCAACTGAGGCCGACGGTTTCCTCGGCCTGCACCGCCAAGGTGAACAACACGACCGGGCTGGAAGCCACGACGTATTGAAGGCGATTCTGCGACCGTCGGTATTGTTCCTCGAGTTGCCGCCTCAGCGTGATATCGGTTTGCACGGCGACGAAGTGGGTCAACCGGCCGGCGGGATCCTGGATCGGATCGATGGAAAGACTGTTCCAGAATGGCGTGCCATCTTTGCGATAATTCAACAATTCGACATTGCACGCTTCTCCATTCCGAATGGCGGTGCGGATGATCTCCACGGATACGGGATCGGTCTCTTTCCCTTGCAGGAACCGGCAGTTCCGGCCGAGCAATTCCTCGGAATCGTAGCCCGTTTGTCGCAATGCGGCGGGGCTGGCGTAGACGATCGGATTGTCCGGTACGCCCACGTCCGAGATCATGATCCCTTGAGTGGTCGCTCGGATCGCCCGATCTCGTAGAAGCAATTCCTTCTCCACTTCCCGGCGGGCGGTGATGTCTTGGGCGATCGAAATCAAACCGATGAACTCGCCCTCCACCATGAGCGGGGTATTGTGCCATTCGCAGGTGATCATCGTCCCATCCGCTTTCTTGTTTTCGCTGACCCCGTGGCAGTTCATATCCCCGGCGCGGAGAAGTTCGAGAAACCCGCCGACGAATTCTTGGGATTCCTTAGGGACGATCACATCGAAGGGGTGTTTGCCGAGGATCTCGGTTTCCGTGAATCCGAACATCCGTTCCGCCGCCGGGTTCCAACGGGCGTAGCGCATGTCCGGCCCGCAGAGCAGATAAGCAAGGGGTAAACGCTCGATGTGGAGTTGCAGCCGTTTGAGGAGGTCGTCGCGGTCATTCTCGACTTTTTTTCGCTCCGTGAGGTCGATGGCGAACGCGACCCCGTGATCGCTGCCCGGCAAGCTGGCGGCCCCGATCAAGATCGAGATGCGCCGCCCATCCTTGTGGATGCAATGTTTCTCGTACGGAGCACACCGGCTGGTGCTGGCGATCTCCGCCAGCGCGGCTTTATCCCGCGCGTAGCACTCGGGGGGAGTGAGATTGACCCACGAGACGATCCCGTTACGGATATCGCTCTTCGAGTAGCCGATGATAGAAAGAAACGCCTCGTTGGCTTCAGTGACCTCTCCTTCTTCCTTCCAGAAAAACGTGCCCAACATATTCGATTCGAACAACGCTCGGAAGCGGGCCTCGCTTTCGCGCATGGCCTCTTCGGATCGTTTCCGCACGGTGATATCCCGGACGACAGCGATCATATAAGGGCGGTCGAGCGCGATCACATTGAAGCTAACTTCGACCGGGAACGTCGAACCGTCCTTGCGGCGGTGCACACTTTCAAACTGCTGGATCGGATGAGGGTTATCTTGGATCCATTCCCCCCACTGCTTGGAGATATTCGCGGAGGTGATATCCCGAACGCTTAAGTTTAAAAATTCTTCCCGCGTGTAACCGTGAGCCAGGCAGGCTGTATCGTTGACATCGAGGAACTGGCCCGTATCGGGATCGATCACTTCGATGATGTCGAGAGTGTGATCGATCAGCGCGCGGAACAGGCCGAGTTCCAATTGAGTCCGTTGCCGTTCGGCGGTTTCCTTTTGTAATTCCACATGGGCCTTTTGCAATTCCGCCGTGTGCTCCCGCGCGCGGATCGCCGATTTCTTCGCCGTCTTTTGGAGTTCCTGTTCGGCCAACTTTTGCTCGGTCATATCGCGAAGGATTTTCGAATAGCCCGTCAGATGACCTTCGGCATCGCTGGTCGGCGTGACGATACCCAAAGCCCAAAAATTTTCTCCCCCTCGGCGGAGGTGCCAACGCTCGTTGACTGCGCGCCCCTCGTCGCGAGCCAACCGGAGTTCACGTTCCGGAATGCCATCGCGGGTATCTTCGGAGGTGAAAATCGCTGAGAAATGCTGCCCGCGCAGTTCGGCTTCGGGGTAACCGAGGATGCGCTCGGCCTCCAAATTCCCGCTGGTGATGTTCCCCGCCGTATCGATCGTAATGATCGCGTGATCTTTGACATTCTTCACCAACGACGTGAAGTGGGTTTCGATCTCCCGCCGTTCTTCGACGACTTTCTCGGCGAATGCCAGCGCGTTTTTCAGTGATTCGTCGTTTTTCTTTTGAACCGACCGATCCCGTAAGATTTTGGCGAACCCTTGCAACTTGTGCTCCGCGTCCCAAAGCGGTGTGAGGGTGCCGCCCGACCAGAATCGGCTGCCGTCTTTGCGGACGTGCCAGCGGATATCTTCGCAACGGCCGGTTTTCACCGCGTGCTCCATCTCGCGACGGGGAATATCCCCGGCGTTGTCTTCCGGGGTGTAAAAAAGGCTGGCCGATTGGCCGAGGATTTCCGCTTCGCTGTAACCGAGTAGCCTTTCGGCCCCCGGGTTCCAACTCTTGACATGCCCTTCCGGATCCTTGACGAAAATGGCGTAGTCCCGCACGTTCTCGAGCATCAATCGGAATAGTTCGCCCTCGGCGGTATCCCGAGTGGTGAGCGACGATGTAATGGCCATGATGCCAACTTTCGATCCGAGGGTGGAGAAGGCCCTATGGTCAAAAACTCGGCCCGCTTTTTTCGCAGGCCACCGCAATCGGTGAGAAGCCTGTTGGAGGAACAATTCGATGTTGCAACTTTGGGTACTGTAGGAGAAGGCGACTACTGAATTCAAGTTCAAGTTCACGTGTCGGATTATTTTCAATGTGTATTGTTGCCTACTTGCTAACAAAAGGCGGTGATATTTTGGCAAATTTAAAAATGAAATGATTTGTTCGATATTCGTTCGACACCGGTTCGGGCAGAGCCCCGCGTTTCTGCTCGCTGAGGCTGAGTTCTCTCGTTGAATTATGGAAAGGTACGATTAGTTTTCCCTCGTTGTGTACAGTGATACACGCCCCCAAGGGGCGTGCTCTCCGCGAGGTCCCGTTGAAAGAAGCCCCTCGCATCGAACCCGGCAGTTCCAATTCCCGACATCGCATTCTCATCGTCGACGACGAGCCGGTCAACCGCGCGTTCTGCCACCGAATGCTGGAACCGGTCAGCCATGCCTACGAGGAAGCCGTGGACGGCGACGAGGCATTGCAGTGCATCGCCCAAGGGCGATTCGATCTCGTCGTCCTCGATATTGACACGCCAAAAATGGACGGCACCTTTGTTCTCCGCACGATTCGCGCTCA